>NZ_AP023189.1:3324285-3625714 GCF_012767755.2 Pseudomonas tohonis | reverse complement strand
AGAACCTGCGCTACGGCAGCGTGCGTTGCGCGCAGAAGATCGCCGCCACCTCGCCGATCGCGCTGCTCACACATCGCCTGGTGCTGGAGGCCAGCCAGCACGAGTGCCTCAGCCAGCACGAGAGCGAGGCGACCCTGGACGCGGTGGTCAGCCTGCTGCGCCCGGCCATCAGCGCCGTCGATGCCGAGGGCGACGTGCATGAGCGGGTGTTCCGCAAGACCCTGGACTTCATCGATGCGCACATCCGTTCCGAGGAGCTCTGCCCGGAGCTGCTGGCACGCGAGGTGGGGGTTTCGGTGCGTGGCCTGTACCGCATGTTCTCGCGCAAGGGGCTGGTGGTGGCGCAGTACATCAAGAACCGCCGCCTGGACTTCTGCGCCGAGTCCCTGCGCCTGGGTGGCGCCGAGCAGAAGCTTTCCGCCCTCGGCTATTCCTGGGGCTTCTCGGATTCCAGCTATTTCTCCACCGCCTTCAAGGCGCGCTTCGGCGTTTCTCCCGGCGAGTACCGCAAGCGCTACCAGCACTAGGTGGTCCTGGGGCGCGACTGTAGGGGCGAATTCATTCGCCCAGGCAGCGCGCAGCGCTGCCGCAGGGTCCCAATCCGCTCGGTTTCCTGTTTGGATTGCGGGCGGTGATACGGGCTTGGATGCGGGTGCAGGTGCGGCCAAGAGGGTGGTGCGGGCGCGGGCGTGGCGGGCAACTGCGTTGCCCTTGGGCGAATGAATTCGCCCCTACGGGCGTTCATGGGCGGGTGGGTGCCGGGTTTCTTCGCGAATGAATTCGCTCCCACAAGAGCGGCGCATTTTCCGCACAAATGAAAACGGCAGCGCCTGGGCGCTGCCGTCGGGTGACCGTGCTTAGCGGATCACATGCCGTAGTTGCGGCGGAACTGGGCGATCAGCTTCTCCGGCTTGGGCTCTTCCTTGGTCAGGACGTAGACCACGCGCTGGCCGTCGGGGCCGCCGCCGATGTCGACGTAGCTGAAGGTGGGCTCGCCGATCTTGTACATGTCCATCATGTCGCCGTAGCGGCTGAACACGTAGATGATGCCTTCTTCGTCACGCAGCTCGCCGTAGAACGGCTGGGCCGGCGGCAGGCTGACGTCCAGGAAGCGCTGGGCGCTGGTCTTGGCTTCCTTGCCCTGGTCGTCGGCCTTGAGGATCAGGGTGATGTCGCGGTCGAAGCCGTCCTTCTTGCCGGTGGCTTTCTTCAGCGGGGCGGTGCCGTTCTGCATGAAGCCGCGATAGGTGGCGTAGTCGTCGAAGACGAACAGCTCCTTCTCGGTCCGGATCTGATACCAGTCCTCGTTGTTCAGCGCCTCGACCTTGGCCGGGGCGGCCGGCTGGGTGCTGCAGGCGGAAACGGCGATGGCCAGCGCGGCCAGGGTCAGCGATTGGATCAGGGTTTTCTTGTAGGGCATTTCATGGTCCTCCCCAGGATTGGTGAGACGCGAATCTGCCCGAGTCGTGTGACGGCGAGATGACGGCGATATGCCAGAAATATTACGGCAAGGTTTCGGCGCCGGAAACGCCTGCTTTCAAACGCATGCAGGCAAAAGTTAACGTAAATTCTAGATTTTTCAATTCTATATGAATCAATGAGTTACGAGCGATTTGTAATCTTGAGTGTGATGAAGTGAGCGACCTGCGTAGGCCCGCCTGTGTCCGCTTTTGTGGGAGCGAATTCATTCGCGAAGAAGCACACGAGCGACGCGGATTCGTGCCATGAATCGTCCTTCGGAGCGAGACCCGCAGGAGCGAGCTCTGCTCGCGAATGGCCCTGGCACCCTCCCATTGACCACCGTTGGGCCTCGCTACGCTCGGCGCCAACCTACGACGGTGTGGCACGGCCGGGGATTGGGTTGTGACACCAGGCATCGCCGGTGGAGGTAAGGAGCGACCTCCATCCTGCATTTCGGGGCAGGTCCTGTTCTGAGAAAAAGAAAAGGCGACGGTTCGCACCGTCGCCTTGAGGGCCCGTTCGGCTGGGGGAGCCTGCGGGGCATCGAGGGTAAAGGGTCAGCCGCGGTAGTAGCGCTGCGGCACGAAGGGGGTCTTGGCGACCTTCATCGCCACGCGCTTGCCGCGCACCACGGCCCAGATCTCGCTGTCGAGCGCGGCATGGGCGGCGTTGACGTAGCCCATGGCCACCGGGCCGCCCAGGGTGGGGCCGAAGCCGCCGCTGGAGACACGGCCGATGACGGTGCCGTCGGCGTCGACGATCTCGGCGCCTTCACGCACCGGTACGCGTTCCTGGGGCAGCAGGCCGACACGCTTGGCGGCGACGCCCTCGCGCTGCTGGGCGAAGATGCGCTCGGCACCGGGGAAGCCGCCGGCGCGCTCGCCATCGGCGCGGCGCACCTTGGAGATGGCCCAGGCCAGGCTGGCGTCGATGGGGGTGGTGGCGGTGTCCATGTCGTGGCCGTAGAGGCACAGGCCGGCCTCCAGGCGCAGCGAGTCGCGGGCGCCGAGGCCGATGGCCTGGACTTCCGGCTCGGCCAGCAGGGCGCGGGCCAGGGCCTCGGCCTTGTCGGCGGGCACGGAGATTTCGTAGCCATCCTCGCCGGTGTAGCCGGAGCGGCTGACGTAGCACTCGACGCCCAGCAGGCGGGCGCTGCCGAACTGCATGAAGGTCATCTTCGCCACCTCGGGCGCCAGGCGTGCCAGCACGGTGACTGCCGCCGGGCCCTGCAGGGCGAGCAGGGCGCGCGCCTCGAACAGCGGCTCGATCTCGCAACGGTCGCCGATGTGCGCGCGCAGGTGGGCCAGGTCCTGGTCCTTGCAGGCGGCGTTGACCACCAGGAACAGCTCGTCCGCCCCCAGGCGCGCCACCATCAGGTCATCGAGGATGCCGCCGTTGGCATCGGTGAACACGGCGTAGCGCTGCAGGCCCACCGGCAGGTCGATGATGTCCACCGGCACCAGGGTCTCCAGGGCCTTGGCGGCGTCGCTGCCACGCAGGCGGATCTGCCCCATGTGGGACACATCGAACAGCCCGGCTTGCTCACGGGTGTGCAGGTGCTCCTTCATCACGCCCAGCGGGTACTGCACCGGCATGTCGTAGCCGGCGAAGGGAACCATTTTCGCTCCGAGTTCGAGGTGGAGGCTGTGCAGCGGGGTCTTGGCGAGGGTCATGTAAATCTCCTTCGGAAGCTGCAAGCCACAAGCGGCAAGCCGCAAGCAGGTGGCAGCAAAACGGTGTTTTCACTTGAAGCTTGCGGCTTGAAGCTTGCCGCTGCTCTCAACATTCAATGATGTTCACGGCTAGACCGCCGCGAGCGGTTTCCTTGTATTTGCTCTTCATGTCGGCCCCGGTCTGGCGCATGGTGCGGATGACCTTGTCCAGGGAGATGAAGTGCTGGCCGTCGCCGCGCAGGGCCATGCGGGCGGCGTTGATGGCCTTCACCGAGCCCATGGCGTTGCGTTCGATGCAGGGCACCTGGACCAGGCCGCCGACCGGGTCGCAGGTCAGCCCCAGGTTGTGTTCCATGCCGATCTCGGCGGCGTTCTCCACCTGTTGCACGCTGCCGCCCATGACTTCGCAGAGCGCGCCGGCGGCCATGGAGCAGGCCACGCCGACTTCGCCCTGGCAGCCCACTTCGGCGCCGGAGATGGAGGCGTTCTCCTTGTAGAGGATGCCGATGGCGGCGGCGGTGAGCAGGAAGCGCTCCACGCCCTCGTCATTGGCGCCGGGGACGAAGCGCGCGTAGTAGTGCAGCACCGCCGGGACGATGCCGGCCGCGCCATTGGTGGGCGCGGTGACCACGCGCCCGCCGGTGGCGTTCTCCTCGTTCACCGCCAGGGCGTAGAGGTTGACCCAGTCGAGCACCGTCAGGCTGTCGCGCAGGGCGGCTTCCGGGCGCTCGCTGAGCTGGCGGAACAGGGCGGCGGCGCGGCGCTTGACCTTGAGCCCGCCGGGCATGATGCCCTCCTTGCGGCAGCCGGCCTTCACGCAGTCCTGCATCACCTGCCAGATGCGCTGCAGCCCGGCGCTGGTCTCCTCGGGGCTGCGCCAGGCCTTTTCGTTCTCGCGCATCAGCGCGCTGATCGACAGGCCGCTGGCGGCGCAGTGGGCGAGCAGTTCCTTGCCGGTCTTGAAGGGGTAGGCGAGCGGGGTCTGGTCCTCGACGATGCGGTCGTGCCCGGCGGCTTCCTCGTCCACCACGAAACCGCCGCCCACCGAGTAGTACTCACGCGAGCGCAGCTGCAGCCCGGCGGCATCGAAGGCGCGGAAGATCATGCCGTTGGGGTGGTAGGGCAAGGGCCGGCGGATCATCGCCAGGTGGTCCTTCTCGACGAAGCGGATGGTCTTCTCGCCACCCAGGCGCAGCTCGCCGTCCTTGCGCATGCGCGCCAGGCGGGTGTCGATGTGTTCGGTATCCACGGTGTCGGGCTGTTCGCCTTCCAGGCCGAGCAGCACGGCCTTGTCGCTGCCGTGGCCCTTGCCGGTGGCGCCGAGGGAGCCGTAGAGCTCCACCCGCAGGACTTCCGTGGCGGCCAGCAGGCCTTCGCGGCGCAGGCCGTCGACGAAGCGCGCGGCCGCCCGCATCGGGCCGACCGTGTGGGAGCTGGAAGGGCCGATGCCGATCTTGAACAGGTCGAAGACGCTGAGGGACATGGTGTCGCTCCTGAGCCTGGATCGTGCTCGTTGTTATTGGGTCAGCGTAGACATTGGGGGATATCGGGCCTCGCGGCCCGACGGTTGTTCGGTGGGCCCCCGCGTTCGCGGGGGTGACAGGGCACCCGCAAGGCGCCCCGTGCATCGTCATTCCCGCGCGGGCGGGAACCCACCGGACCGGTCAGGCGTCCTGGTACGCCTCGATGGACGGGCAGGCGCAGACCAGGTTGCGGTCGCCGAAGACGTTGTCGACGCGGCCCACCGGCGGCCAGTACTTGCCGTCCACCAGGCTGGCGGTCGGGTACACGGCCTGTTCGCGGCTGTAGGGGTGGGTCCACTCGCCGACCAGCTCCGCCGCGGTGTGCGGGGCGTTCTTCAGCGGGTTGTCGTTGGCGTCCAGGGCGCCGGTTTCCACCGCGCGGATCTCGTTGCGGATGCGGATCATGGCGTCGCAGAAGCGGTCCAGCTCTTCCTTGGACTCGCTCTCGGTCGGCTCGATCATCAGCGTGCCGGCCACCGGGAAGGACATGGTGGGCGCGTGGAAGCCGAAGTCGATCAGGCGCTTGGCCACGTCGTCGACGCTGATGCCGCTGCTGTCCTTGAGCGGGCGCAGGTCGAGGATGCACTCGTGGGCCACCAGGCCGTTGGTGCCGGTGTAGAGCACCGGGTAGTGCTCTTCCAGGCGACGGGCGATGTAGTTGGCGTTGAGGATCGCCATCTGCGAGGCGCGACGCAGGCCGGCGCCGCCCATCATGCGGATGTACATCCAGGTGATGGGCAGGATGCTGGCGCTGCCGAAGGGCGCGGCGCTGACCGCGCCTTCCTTGCGCGCCAGATGGCCGTGGCCGGGCAGGAAGGGGGCCAGGTGGGCCTTGACGCCGATCGGGCCGACGCCCGGGCCGCCACCGCCGTGGGGGATGCAGAAGGTCTTGTGCAGGTTCAGGTGGGACACGTCGCCGCCGAACTGGCCCGGGGCGCAGAGGCCGACCATGGCGTTCATGTTGGCGCCGTCGATGTACACCTGGCCGCCGTTGGCGTGGATGATCTCGCAGATTTCGCGGATGCCTTCCTCGAACACGCCGTGGGTGGAGGGGTAGGTGATCATGATCGCGGCGAGGCGCTCGCGGTGCTCTTCGGCCTTGGCCTTGAGATCGGCGATGTCGACGTTGCCGCGGGCGTCGCAGGCGGTCACGACCACGCGCATGCCGACCATGTTGGCGGTCGCCGGGTTGGTGCCGTGGGCCGATTGCGGGATCAGGCAGATGTCGCGCTGGTCGTCGCCACGGCTCAGGTGGTAGGCGCGGATGGCCAACAGGCCGGCGTACTCGCCCTGGGAGCCGGCGTTGGGCTGCAGCGACACCGCGTCATAGCCGGTGGCGGCGCAGAGCATGGCTTCCAGCTCGGTGGTCAGCTGCTGGTAGCCCTCGGACTGCTCGGCCGGGGCGAAGGGGTGCAGGTTGCCGAACTCGGCCCAGGTGACCGGGATCATCTCGCTGGCGGCGTTCAGCTTCATGGTGCAGGAGCCCAGCGGGATCATGCTGCGGTCCAGCGCCAGGTCCTTGTCGGCCAGCTTGCGCATGTAGCGCATCAGCTCGGTTTCGGAGTGGTAGCGGTTGAATACCGGGTGGGCGAGGATCGCCGACTCGCGCAGCAGCGCGGTGGGCAGGCGGCTGGGGATGGTCGCGGCCAGCTCGGCGAAGGCGGGCAGGGCCTGGCCGTCGGCGAAGATCGCCCACAGCGCTTCGACGCTGGCCTGGGTGGTGGTCTCGTCGAGGGAGAGGCCCAGGCGCTGGTCGTCGACCACGCGCAGGTTGATGCGGTGCTCGCGGGCCCTGGCGTGCAGCTCGGCGGTGCGGGCGCCGGTGGTCAGGGTCAGGGTGTCGAAGAAGCTCTGCTGCTCGACGGTGACGCCCAGCTTGGCCAGGCCCTGGGCCAGAATGGCGGTGAGCTGGTGCACGCGTTTGGCGATGCGGGTCAGCCCCTGCGGGCCGTGGTAGATGGCGTACATGCTGGCGATGTTGGCCAGCAGCACCTGCGCGGTGCAGATGTTGCTGGTGGCCTTCTCGCGGCGGATGTGCTGCTCGCGGGTCTGCATGGCCAGGCGCAGGGCCGGCTTGCCGTGGCGGTCGATGGAGACGCCGACGAGGCGGCCCGGCATGTCGCGCTTGAAGGCGTCGCGGGTGGCGAAGTAGGCCGCGTGCGGGCCGCCGAAGCCCAGCGGCACGCCGAAGCGCTGGGCGCTGCCCAGGGCCACGTCGGCACCGAACTCGCCCGGGGCCTTGAGCAGGGTCAGGGCCAGCAGGTCGGCGGCCACGGCCACCAGGGCGCCGGCGGCGTGGAAACGCTCCACCAGCTCGGCGTTGTCGAACAGGTCGCCATTGCTGGCCGGGTATTGCAGCAGCGCGCCGAAGTAGGGGCTGGCGTCGGTCAGCTCGCGCTCGTCACCCACCACCACTTCGATGCCCAGCGGCTCGGCGCGGGTGCGCAGCACGTCGAGGGTCTGCGGGTGGCAGTGGCGGGAGGCGAAGAAGGCGTTGCCGGCCTTGTTCTTCGACAGGCGCTTGCAGAAGGTCATGGCCTCGGCGGCGGCGGTGCCTTCGTCGAGCAGCGAGGCGTTGGAGATCGGCAGGCCGGTGAGGTCGCTGATCAGGGTCTGGAAGTTCAGCAGCGATTCCAGGCGGCCCTGGGAGATTTCCGGCTGGTACGGGGTGTAGGCGGTGTACCAGGCGGGGTTTTCCAGCAGGTTGCGCAGGATCGGCGAGGGCGTGTGGGTGCCGTAGTAGCCCTGGCCGATGTAGTTGGTGAACAGCTGGTTCTTGCCGGCGATGGCCTTGATCGCGGCGAGGGCGTCGGCCTCGCTCTGGCCCGGGCCCATGTCGAGCACGCTGGTGCCCTTGATGCTGTCCGGGATGACGCTGGTGCTCAGGGCTTCCAGGTCGGCGTAGCCGAGCAGGTCGAGCATGGCCTGGGTGTCGGCGTCGCGCGGGCCGATGTGGCGGGCGATGAATTCGTTGGCGGTGCCGAGGGCGTTGGTCTGGGTGGGCATGGTCGGGCTCCTCAGGCGTTCTTGATCAGGGCTTCGTACGCGGCGCGGTCCATCAGGTCGGCCAGCACGGCGTTGTCGGCCAGGCGCATGCGGAAGAACCAGCCCTTGCCGAGCGGGTCTTCGTTGACCAGTTCGGGGCTGTCGTTGAGGGTTTCGTTGATTTCGAGCACGTCGCCGTCCAGCGGCATGACGATGTTGCTGGCGGCCTTGACCGACTCCAGCACCGCGACTTCCGCGCCCTGCGCATAGGCCTGGAGCTCCGGCAGCTGCACGAAGACCACGTCACCCAGCGCCTCCTGGGCGTACTCGGTGATGCCCACGGTCACCTGGCCATCGGCCTCCAGGCGCAGCCATTCGTGTTCGGCGGTGAAACGCAACTCGCTCATTCGGAACTCCTCGATGCTTTGGCCCGGTTCTTTGCCGGGCGCTCTATGGACCCCCGCACGGAACGACGTCCCGTGCTGTCTGGTCGGCTAGTTAGCAAGGGTGGTGCCAGGATGGTCTTGGCCAGATAAAACAAGGGGTTGGCGGTGATTCGAGAGGTCTTGCGTGAAGATGGGTGTAGCGAAAACGCTACAGAAAATGGGAGTTTTCCATGGGGCGCAGGGGGCATGTCAGGAATGGCGGGGTGCGGGGCCGGATGTTACGGAGTCGTTACGCTGTAGCGAATTCGCTACGGGTCAAGATTGTCCTGAATTTAAATCTATATAAATCAATAAATTAGAAATTTTTTATAGAAAATATATGAGGTTTTAAGCCGTAGGATGGTGTAGAGCGAAGCGAAACCCATCGAGAAGGTGCTGGAACACAGCATGGGTTTCGCTTCGCTCTACCCATCCTACGTGATGATTTACCAACTAAATTATCAATAAAAACATATGGATATGGATGTTTTATGAAGCTGAAAGTCAGCTTTTGCCGGGTATCCCGTACTTGCGCAAGCGGTGGGCGATGGCGGTGTGCGAGGTCTGCAGCCGTGCCGCCAGCTGGCGCGTGGAGGGGTAGCGGGTGAAGAGCTTTTCCAGCAGCGCGCGCTCGAAGTTCTCCACGGCCTCTTCCAGGCTGTTCACCTCGCCGTCGTTCTGCCGGGCGACGGCGGTGCCGGCGATGTCCAGGTCGCCTATCTCGACGATGCTGCTCTCGCAGATGGCCGCGGCGCGGAAGATCACGTTCTGCAACTGGCGCACGTTGCCGGGCCAGCGGTTGCCCAGCAGCGCCGGGTAGGTGCCCGGCGCCAGGCGGCAGGGCGGGCGCTGGATCTGGGTGCAGGCCTGCTGCATGAAGAAGCGCGCCAGCAGGAGGATGTCCTGCCCCCGTTCGCGCAGCGGCGGCACTTCCAGGTTGAGCACGTTGAGGCGGTAGAACAGGTCCTCGCGGAAGCTGCCCTCGGCCACCATCTTCTCCAGGTCGCGGTGGGTGGCGCTGAGGATGCGCACGTCCACCTTCACCTCGCGGTCGCCGCCCACCCGGCGGAAGCAGCCATCGCTGAGAAAGCGCAGCAGCTTGGCCTGCAGGTAGGGCGACATCTCGCCGATCTCGTCGAGGAACACCGTGCCCTGGTTGGCCAACTCCAGCAGCCCCGGCTTGCCGCCGCGCTGGGCACCGGTGAAGGCGCCCGGGGCATAGCCGAACAGCTCGCTTTCGGCGAGGTTCTCCGGCAATGCCGCGCAGTTCAGCGCCAGGAACGGCTGGTTGTGCCGCGCGCTGACGGCGTGGCAGGCCCGCGCCACCAGCTCCTTGCCGGTGCCGGTCTCGCCGTTGATCAGCAGGGGCGCGTCCAGGGCCGCCACGCGCAGGGCGCGGGCCTTGAGGGTGCGGATGGGCTGGGAGTCACCCAGCAGCGCGTCGAAGCCTTCGGCGTGATCGTGGTGCAGGGCCGAGAGGCGTTCGCCGATGCGGTTGGGCAGGTAAAGGGTGAGCAGCGCACCGGCCAGGTGCTCGCCTTCGGTGATGGGCACGGCGTCGAGCATCAACGCCTGGCCCTTGAGCGTCACCTCGCGCAGCGGCAGGCGGAAACCCTGCTCGCGCAGCACGTTGTGCAGGCTGTCGTCGGCGAACAGCTGGGCCAGCGTCGCGCCTTCCAGTTCACCGCCATGCAGGGCCAGCAGCGCCGGGTTGGCCAGCAGCACGCGGCCGTCCTGGTCCACCGCCAGCACCGGGTCGGTCATGGCCGCCAGCAGTGCATCCAGCTGCAGCCGGTGGCGCTGGCCGGGGAGGATGTCCACCACCGTCACCTCCTGCACGCCATGCACCTTGTGCAGCGCGCCGCGCAGCTCGTCCAGCACCTCGGCGCTGAGGGTGGGCGCGTCGATGTAGACGTTCGGCGGGACCATCTCCACCGCGTCCAGGTTGAGGTTGCGCCCGCCCAGCAGGGCGAGGACTTCCTGGGTGATGCCGACGCGATCGATGAAGGTGACGTGAATGCGCATGGAAGGCGGAGCCGCTGGATGAAAGCCGCAGATTATGCCCGCTCGGGGCGGTGCGGGGCCATGGCTTGTGCCGTGCAGCGGAACCGGCCGCCGGTGGCCCCGGAGAAAGTTCGAACTTTGCCCCGCGAGGGGGTTCGGAACTAGCACACCACATCCGCAACCCGGCGCGGCCCCAGCCGGCCTCCATGCGCCGGTCAGAAGGAGCCAGACCGATGTCCCTGAACACCCCAGCCGAGTCCGCCGCGCGCCTTTCCGGGGCGCTGCAACTGGATGAGGCCCTGGCCTTCCCGCGTATCGCCATCGAGTCCGTCGAGCCCCAGCTGGAGGGCGGCCGCTTCGCCGCCAAGGCCATCGAGGGCGAGGCTCGCACCGTCACGGCGGTGATCTTCGCCGACGGCCACGACAAGCTCGCCGGCCAGGTGCTCTGGCGCCTGGTCGAGGACCCCGAGTGGCAGCGCGTGCCCCTGGAGTTCCTCGGCAACGACCACTGGCAGGCCAGCTTCGTGCCGCCGCGCGTGGGCCGCGTGGTGTTCGCCGTGGAAGCCTGGTGGGACCTCTACGGCAGCTACTGCTACGAGCTGTCGAAGAAGCACGGCGCCGGCGTGCCGATCAAGCTGGAGCTGCAGGAAGGCGAGCTGCTGCTGCGCCAGGCCCTGGAACAGGCCCCGGCGGCCCTGGTGGACGAGCTGCAGGCGTTGCTCACGCGCCTGGAGGAAACGCAGTCCATCGACGAGCGCGTGGCCCTGCTGCTGGCGCCCGAGACCGTGGCCGCCGTGACCCGGGTCGAGGCCCATCCCCACCGTGTGCGCAGCCCGCTGTACCCGCTGGACGTGGAACGCAAGTTGGCTGAGTTCGCCAGCTGGTACGAGCTGTTCCCGCGCTCGGCGGCCAACGACGGCAAGCGCCACGGCACCTTCCGCGACGTCATCGCGCGTCTGCCGGACATCCAGGCCATGGGCTTCGACGTGCTCTACTTCCCGCCCATCCACCCCATCGGCCGTACCCACCGCAAGGGGCCGAACAACTCCCTCAAGGCCGGCCCGGACGACCCCGGCAGCCCCTACGCCATCGGCAGTGCCGAGGGCGGCCACGAGGCCATCCACCCGCAACTGGGCAGCCGCGAGGACTTCCAGGCCCTGGTCCAGGCCGCCCGCGAGCACGGCCTGGAGATCGCCCTCGACTTCGCCATCCAGTGCTCCCCGGACCACCCCTGGCTGGCCCAGCACCCCGGCTGGTTCAGCTGGCGCCCCGACGGCAGCATCCGCCACGCCGAGAACCCGCCGAAGAAGTACGAGGACATCGTCAACGTCGACTTCTACGCCCGGGATGCCCAGCCCGACCTGTGGCTGGCCCTGCGCGACGTGGTCAAGGGCTGGGTGGAGCAGGGCGTGACCCTGTTCCGCGTCGACAACCCGCACACCAAGCCGCTGCCGTTCTGGGAATGGCTGATCGCCGACATCCGCGCGGCCCATCCCGAGGTGATCTTCCTCGCCGAGGCCTTCACCCGGCCGGCGGTGATGGCGCGCCTGGGCAAGGTCGGCTTCACCCAGAGCTACACCTACTTCACCTGGCGCAACACCAAGGAGGAGCTCGCCCAGTACTTCACCGAGCTCAACCAGCCGCCCCTGTGCGACTGCTATCGGCCGAACTTCTTCGTCAACACGCCGGACATCAACCCCTTCCCGCTGCACGGCCAGGGCCGCGCCGCCTTCCTCATCCGCGCCGCCCTGGCGACCATGGGCTCCGGCCTCTGGGGCATGTACTCGGGCTTCGAGATCTGCGAGTCGGCACCGGTGCCGGGCAAGGAGGAGTACCTGGATTCGGAGAAGTACCAGCTGCGCCAGCGCGACTACCGGGCGCCCGGCAACATCGTCAGCGAGATCGCCCAGCTCAACCGCATCCGCCGCGCCAACCCGGCGTTGCAGACCCACCTGGGGCTGCAGGTCTACAACGCCTGGAACGACAACATCCTGTACTTCGGCAAGCGCACCGCCGACCGCTCCAACTTCATCCTCATCGCCATCAGCCTCGACCCGCACAACGCCCAGGAGGCGCACTTCGAGCTGCCGCTGTGGGAACTGGGCCTGCCCGAGGACGCCGCCACCCACGGCGAGGACCTGATGAACGGCCACACCTGGACCTGGCACGGCAAGACCCAGTGGATGCGCATCGAGCCCTGGCACCAGCCCTTCGGCATCTGGCGCATCCGCGCCGCGACCTGAGGGCAGAGCCATGGCGAAGAGACAGCGGCCCGCCGCCTTCCTCAACGACCCGCTCTGGTACAAGGACGCGGTGATCTACCAGGTGCACGTGAAGTCGTTCTTCGACTCCAACAACGACGGCATCGGCGACTTCCCCGGCCTGATCGACAAGCTCGACTACATCGCCGAGCTGGGCGTGAACACCATCTGGCTGCTGCCGTTCTACCCCTCGCCACGGCGCGACGACGGCTACGACATCGCCGAATACCGCGGCGTGCACCCCGACTACGGCAGCATGGCCGACGCCCGCCGCTTCATCGCCGAAGCCCACCGCCGCGGCCTGCGGGTGATCACCGAGCTGGTCATCAACCACACCTCCGACCAGCACCCCTGGTTCAAGCGCGCCCGCGAGGCGAAGAAGGGCTCCCGGGCGCGGGACTACTACGTCTGGTCCGACACCGACCAGCACTACCAGGGCACGCGGATCATCTTCCTCGACACCGAGAAGTCCAACTGGACCTGGGACCCGGTGGCCGGGCAGTACTTCTGGCACCGCTTCTACTCCCACCAGCCCGACCTCAACTTCGACAACCCCCAGGTGATGCGCGAGGTGCTCGCTGTGATGCGCTTCTGGCTCGACCTGGGCGTCGACGGCCTGCGCCTGGACGCCATCCCGTACCTGATCGAGCGCGACGGCACCCACAACGAGAACCTCCCCGAGACCCACCAGGTGCTCAAGCGCATCCGCGCCGAACTGGACGCCAAGTACCCCGACCGCATGCTCCTGGCCGAGGCCAACCAGTGGCCCGAGGACACCCAGCTGTATTTCGGCGGCAACGAGAGCGGCGAGGGCGACGAATGCCACATGGCCTTCCACTTCCCGCTGATGCCGCGCATGTACATGGCCATCGCCCAGGAAGACCGCTTCCCCATCACCGACATCCTGCGGCAGACCCCGGACATCCCCGCCAACTGCCAGTGGGCCATCTTCCTGCGCAACCACGATGAGCTGACCCTGGAGATGGTCACCGACCAGGAGCGCGACTACCTCTGGGACTACTACGCCGCCGACCGCCGCGCGCGCATCAACCTGGGGATCCGCCGGCGCCTGGCGCCCCTGGTGGAGCGCGACCGCCGGCGCATCGAGCTGCTCAACAGCCTGCTGCTGTCCATGCCCGGCACGCCGACCCTCTACTACGGCGACGAGATCGGCATGGGCGACAACATCTTCCTGGGTGATCGCGACGGCGTGCGCACGCCCATGCAATGGTCCATCGACCGCAACGGCGGCTTCTCCCGCGCCGACCCCGCGAGCCTGGTGCTGCCGCCGATCATGGACCCGCTCTACGGCTTCCAGACCATCAACGTCGAGGCCCAGGCGCGCGACCCGCACTCGCTGCTCAACTGGACCCGGCGCATGCTCGCCGTGCGCAAGCAGCAGAAGGCCTTCGGGCGCGGCAGCCTGAAGATGCTGTCACCGGCCAACCGCCGCATCCTCGCGTACCTGCGCGAGTACACCGGGCCCGACGGCCGCCACGAGATCGTCCTGTGCGTGGCCAACCTGTCCCGCGCCGCCCAGGCCGCCGAACTCGAGCTCTCCGCCTACGACGGCAAGGTGCCGGTCGAGATGGTCGGTGGCTCGCCATTCCCGCCGATCGGCCAGCTCAACTACCTGCTGACCCTGCCGCCGTACGGCTTCTACTGGTTCCTACTCGCAGACGAGGCGCAAATGCCCACCTGGCACGTACCCCCCGTGGACCGGCTGCCCGAGCTGCCCACCCTGGTCATCAAGCACGACTTGCAGGAGCTGCTGCGCGGCGCCGCCGGCGGCACCCTGGCGCGCGAATCCCTGCCGGCCTACCTGCCCAAGCGCCGCTGGTTCTCCGGCGACGGCGCGGGCGAGGTGCGCCTGCTCTATGCCGTGCCCTTCGGCGAGGCGGACGAGCTCTGCGTGCTGGCCGAGGTGGAAAGCCGCGACGGCGAGCGCCGCGAGCACTACCAGTTGCCGCTGGCTTTCGTCGCCGAGCACCAGGCGGGCAGCGCCGTGCCCGAGCAACTGGCCCTGGCGCGCCTGCGCCGGGGGCGCCAGGTCGGCCTGCTCACCGACGCCTTCACCCTGCCGGGCTTCGTCCGCCAGGTGGTGCGCCAGCTGAGTCGCGGCCAGGTGCTGCGCTGGCAGGGAAGCGAGCTGCAGTTCGCCCCGACCTCGCGCCTGGTGGACTTCATCGGCGCCCTGGACGGCGACGTCAATCTCGTCTCCGCCGAGCAGTCCAACAGCTCGGCGGTGATCGGCGAGAGCATGGTGCTCAAGCTGGTGCGCCGGGTGCTGCCCGGCATCCACCCGGAAACCGAGATGGGCGGCTACCTCACCGAGCAGGGCTTCGCCAACATCCCGCCATTGCTGGGCGAGGTGCGCCGGGTCGACGAAGCCGGCACCCCGCACACGCTGATGGTGCTGCAGGCCTTCCTCAGCAACCAGGGCGACGCCTGGCAATGGACGCAGAACACCCTGGAACGCGCCGTGCGTGACGAGCTGGCCGGTGGCGTGTCCGGGCTGGAGAGCCAGTACACCGCGCTGGTGGAACTGGAAGCCTTCGCCCGCATGCTCGGCCGCCGCCTCGGCGAGATGCACGAGGTGCTCGCCCGCCCCAGCGACAACCCCGACTTCGGCTACCGGGGCAGCGACACGCCGGAAACCGACGCCTGGGCCCACAGCGTCGGCGTGCAGCTGCGCGAGGCGCTGGAGCGGGTGGCCGAATCCCGCGAAGGCCTTTCCGACTCCGCACGGGCGCTGGCCGACTGGCTGGGCAGCCACCAGGCCGGGCTGCTGGAGGTGGTCGACAAGCTGGCCCGGCGCAGCGCCGGCGGCATCCGCATCCGCGTGCACGGCGACCTGCACCTGGGGCAGGTACTGGTGGCCCAGGGCGACGCCTTCATCATCGACTTCGAAGGCGAGCCGACCCGCAGCCTGGACGAGCGCCGCGCCCACCACAGCCCGCTGAAGGACGTGGCCGGCATGCTGCGCTCCTTCGACTACGCCGCCGCCATGGCCCTGCGCAACGCCCAGGGCGCCGATGCCTCCAGCGAGGCCGAGCAGGCCCGCCAGCGCATCGCCAGCGCCTACCGCAGCCAGGCCCGCACGGCCTTCCTTGACGCCTATCGGCTGGCCGCCGCCAACCTGCCGCACGCCTGGCACGAGCGTGACGGCGAGGCCGCCGCCCTGGCGCTGTTCAGCATCGAGAAGGCCGCCTACGAAATCCTTTACGAAGCCCGCTACCGCCCCGATTGGCTGGATGTGCCGATGCTGGGGCTGGTGGAACTGGGCCGCCATCTCCTGGGGAGCAAGAAATGAATGATGTGACGATGGAGCAGGGCGCCGACCGCGCCCAGATCGAGGCACTGGTGCGTGCCGAGCACGGCGACCCCTTCGCCTTCCTCGGCCCGCACCACGACGACCAGGGCCCGGTGGTCCGCGCCTACCTGCCGGGCGCCCTGGGCGTCGAGCTGCTGGATGGCGACAGCGGCCAGACCCTGTGCCCCTTCGAACAGGCCGCCACGCCGGGCCTGTTCATCGCCCGGCCCGCGCAGCTGCAGCGCTATCGCCTGCGCATCCACTGGAGCGAAGGCGTGCAGGAAACCGAGGACCCCTACGCCTTCGGCCCGCTGCTGGGCGAGACCGACCTCTACCTGTTCGCCGAGGGCAACCATCGCGAGCTGGGCAAGGTCTTCGGCGCCCAGCTCACCGAGCACGAAGGCGTGCCCGGCGTGCGTTTCGCCCTGTGGGCGCCCAATGCCCGGCGCGTCTCCGTGGTGGGCGCGTTCAACGGCTGGGACGGGCGCCGCCACCCCATGCGCCTGCGTCACCCGGCGGGGGTCTGGGAGCTGTTCGTGCCCCGCCTGCAGGCGGGCGAGGTGTACAAGTACGAGCTGCTCGGCCAGCACGGCCTGCTGCCGCTCAAGGCCGACCCCGTGGCCCTGGCCACCGAGCTGCCGCCGGCCACCGGCTCGGTGGTCAGCGCGCCGCTGGACTTCCACTGGCAGGACCAGGACTGGATGGACGGCCGCCAGCGCGGCCAGGCCCACGACCGCCCGCTGTCGATCTACGAGGTGCACGTCGGCTCCTGGCGCAAGGAGGGCGGCAACGACGGCCGCGTGCTCAACTGGCACGAGCTGGCCGAACAGCTGATTCCCTACGTGCAGGAGCTGGGCTTCAGCCATATCGAGCTGCTGCCGATCATGGAGCACCCCTTCGGCGGTTCCTGGGGCTACCAGCCGCTGTCGCAGTTCGCGCCCACCTCGCGCTACGGCAGCCCGCGCGACTTCGCCGCCTTCATCGACGCCTGCCACCGCGCCGGCATCGGCGTCATCCTCGACTGGGTGCCGGCGCATTTCCCCACCGACGCCCACGGCCTGGGCCGCTTCGACGGCACCGCGCTGTACGAGTACGCGCACCCCTTCGAGGGCTTCCACCAGGACTGGGACACCTACATCTACAACCTCGGCCGCACCGAGGTGCACGGCTTCATGCTGGCCTCCGCGCTGCACTGGCTGCGCGCCTACCACATCGACGGGCTGCGCGTGGACGCCGTGGCCTCGATGCTCTACCGCGACTACTCGCGCAAGGACGGGGAGTGGATCCCCAACCGCCACGGCGGCCGCGAGAACCTGGAGGCCATCGACTTCCTGCGCCACCTCAACGACGTGGTCGCCACCGAGGCGCCGGGCGCGCTGGTGATAGCCGAAGAATCCACCGCCTGGCCCGGCGTCAGCCGGCCCACCCGCGAGGGCGGGCTGGGCTTCGCCTACAAATGGAACATGGGCTGGATGCACGACAGCCTGAAGTACGCCAGCGAAGACCCGGTCAACCGCAGCCATCACCACCACCAGCTGACCTTCGGCCTGCTCTACGCCTTCTCCGAGCACTTCATCCTGCCCATCTCCCATGACGAGGTGGTGCACGGCAAGCGCTCGCTGCTGGACAAGATGCCCGGCGACCGCTGGCAGAAGTTCGCCAACCTGCGCCTCTACTTCAGCTTCATGTGGAGCCATCCGGGCAAGAAGCTGCTGTTCATGGGCTGCGAGTTCGGCCAATGGCGCGAGTGGAGCCATGACAGCGAACTGGACTGGTACCTGCTGCGCTACGGCGAGCACCAGGGCGTGCAGACCCTGCTGCGCGACCTCAACGCCCTGTACCGCGCCGAGCCCGCGCTGCACCAGCTGGACGGCGTCGCCGAAGGCTTCCAGTGGCTGATCGGCGACGACAAGGGCAATAGCGTCTACGCCTGGCTGCGCAAGGGCCAGGACGGCGCGCCGCTGCTGGTGGTGCACAACTTCACCCCCGTGCCGCGCTCGGGCTACCGCATCGGCGTACCGCTGCCCGGCACCTGGCAGGTGCTGCTCAACAGCGACGCCGAAGGGTACGCCGGCAGCAACGCCGGCACCCTCGCCGAAGCGCACGCCGAGGACGATACCAGCCACGGCCAGCCCCACTCCCTGGTGCTCGACCTCCCGCCGCTGGGCGCGCTGATCCTCAAGCCCACCTCGACCTAGGTTGGCGCCGAGCACGGCGAGGCCCAACGGTGAGAGGTCGGGCCGGGCGCAAGGGCGAGGTTTGCGTAGGGTGGAGGTCGCTTTTCACCTCCACCAGCGGTGTTTCACCGGGCCTCGATGGTGGATGGGTGAAGCGCCATCCACCCTACACACTGCGTTGGGCTTCGTGCCTCAACCCAACCTGCATCCGCGCCAGTACGGCTCCAATTTGTGGGAGCGGCTTCAGCCGCGAAAGGTCCACAGCCGGCACAAGGTTTCGCGCGGGCGGACATCCCATCGCGAATGAATTCGCTCCCACAAGGGGCGGTAGCCCGGGCTGCAGGCCGTAGGTTGGCGCCGAGCGCAGCGAGGCCCAACGATGTGGGGCCGACTCTGCTGCGGTGGGCTTCGTGCCTCAACCCAACCTACATCCGCGCCAGGACGGCTCCAATTCGTGGGAGCGGCTTCAGCCGCGAAAGACCCGCAGCCGGCACAAGGTTTCGCGCGGCCGGACATTCCATCGCGAATGAATTCGCTCCCACAAGGGGCGGTAGCCCGGGCTGCAGGCCGAAGGTTGGCGCCGAGCGCAGCGAGGCCCAACGGTGCGGGGCTCGGCTCTGCTGCGTTGGGCTTCGTGCCTCAACCCAACCTGCATCCGCGCCAGTACGGCTCCAAGTTGTGGGAGCGGCTTCAGCCGCGAAAGACCCGCAGCCAGCACAAGGCTGCGAGCGGCCGGTCATTCCATCGCCAATGAATTCGCTCCTACGGGAACGGCCCCATCACCTGGCGGTAATGCTCGGTGCCTTGCGCTGTCTGGCGGGTGAGGGTGAGTTCCAGGCCCTGGGGGTTCTCCACCGGGGTGCCGGTGAGTGCGGTCCAGCCCTTGCCGGGGCGCCAGGTGCGCAGGTCGAAATCGCTCACGCCACTCATCACCGCCACGCCCTGGCCGGGTGCCGGCAGCGGGTAGCGCGAGCCGGCGCTGGAGGCGGCGCGGTAAAGGGTGTCGCCCTCCACCCACCAGCGCACCCGCAGCAGCAGGCCGGGGCGGGACGGAGCGACGCGGACCAGCTCCAGGCGCGGCGGCCCGTTGCCGCCACCGCGCAGCACCAGGGCCGGCGGCCCGGAACGGACCGGCAGCGCGTCGGCATCGGCATCCGGGCGCAGGGGCTCCAGCAACTCGGTGGTGGCGCGTTGGGCCAGGTCGCGCTGCAACTGGTTGAGCGCGCGCAGCAGCTCATCGTTGCGTTCGGCTGTTGCCTGCAGGTGCGCGTCGCTGCGGCTCACGCTGTCCAGGCCGCGCCAGGCCACCAGCGAAACCAGGGCCATCAGCAGGATCGCCACCATCACCTCGATCAGGGTGAAACCGTGCTGGCCCCTCATCACTGCACCTCGATGCGGCCGGACGGCTCGCGCACGACCCTGACGCTATTGTGCCCATCCGACAGCTCGATGCGCGCCGGCTCGCCGATCCACTCGGCGTCGATCAGCAGCCAGCGCCCGCTGCTCAGGCGCACGTCCAGCGGGCTCACCTGCCAGGTACGCGGGCGCAGCTGCGGGTCGCCGGCGAACACCCGCGCATCGGCGCCGCCATCTTCCAGGCGCAGGAAGCGGTAGCCGCGTGCGTCCGGCTGCCAGGCGATGGCGCGGCCGTCGGCGCGGGCCTCGTCCTGGGCACTCTGCAACAGCAGCGCCAGGCGCTTGGCGTCCTCGCGCAGCAGGCGCGCCGGGTCGGGGCGGATGCTCAGGCTCACCGCCGCCGTGGCGATGCCGACGATCACCAGCACCACCATCAGCTCGATCAGGGTGAACCCCCGTTGCGCGTGCCCGGCACACTCGGGAGGAGATGACATAAAACCGTGAAGATCGGCTGTTAGCGTCGGCGCCAGGACATTCCGGAGAACCGTCGCATGCGCCTTGTCAGCCGCTTCAACCCCGCCGCATGGGTCCAGGGCACCGCACTGGCGGCGACCCTGGCGGGCCTGGTCACCTGGGGGTTGCTGCTGGGCGACCCCGGGCCCCAGCAGGCCCAGGCGCTCGGCCAGGCCCCGCAGCCGGCGCCTGCCGCCGCCCGGGATGCGGCGCAATGGTTCGCCAGCCGCGCCAGCCAGCTGGACGTGCGCCTCACCGGGCTGTTCGCCGGGGAGCGTGGCGCCGTGGCCATCCTCGCGGTGGACGACGCGCCGCCCCGCGCCTTCCTCGCTGGCGAGAGCCTGGGGGAGGGCGTACGCCTGGACGCCATCGAACGGGACGCGGTGATCATCGCCCGGGGTGGCGAAACCCAGCGCCTGTCCATCGCCCGCCTGCCCGACGCGCCGCCGCTGCCCTCGTTGCGCTGAGTTCACGGCGTCACCTGCGGTAGGTCGCGCGCCACCAGGGTTTCCAGGCGCGCCAGGGGCGGGCCGCCACGTTCGCGGTCGTGCACGCGCAGGCTCAGCTGCAGCAGGTCGCCCAGCGGGGTGACGCGCTGCTCGCAGCTCAACCGCAGGCGCCCCTGATCACAGTCCAGCACCTTGCGGCCGACACCCGGCAGCCCCTCCAGGCGTAGCTCGGCGAGGCGCGACTGGGCCGCCAGCAGGGCGATGGAGCGGTCGCGCAGCAAGCTGTCGGCCTGGGTCATCTGCCCGGCGGCACGCACCGCCGCCGACATGGCCACGGCGACGATGGCCAGCGCCACCAGCACTTCGATCAGGGTGAAACCGGCCGCTTGCCGCGGCGTTGCGTGGGCCTTGCGCATGGGCGGGTCACGGGGCGGGGAAGAAGGCTCCAGCCTAGCGCCGGCGTCTGACGAAACGCTGACGGAAACACCGGAGGACGGCGCCCGCAAACGCGGGCCCGCCGGCGCGCAGCCCCCCATGCCACGGGCGTCGTGGCGGGGCGCGGGGGAAATCCTCCCGAGGATTTTCAATACCAGTGACATATGCGCTTGGAACAATCCGGGTCGACAGGACGGGCCCGCCTCCACGGAGCGGGCCGAGGCAGACCCAAGGAGTGTCGAGATGGATATCGCGCGGTTCAGCTCCCCGGTTCGCGGCCGGAATGGCCAGCAGGGCTTCACCCTCATCGAGATCATGGTGGTGGTGGTGATCCTCGGCATCCTCGCCGCCATGGTGGTGCCCAAGGTGCTCGACCGCCCCGACCAGGCCCGTGCCACCGCCGCGCGCCAGGACATCGCCGGGCTGATGCAGGCGCTCAAGCTCTACCGCCTCGACCAGGGCCGCTACCCGAGCCAGAACGAAGGCCTGAAGGTGCTGGTGGAACGCCCGGCGAACGCCACCTCGAGCAACTGGCGCTCCTACCTCGAGCGCCTGCCCAACGACCCCTGGGGCCGCCCCTACAACTACCTCAACCCCGGCGCCAACGGCGAGGTGGACATCTTCTCCCTGGGGGCCGACGGCCAGCCCGAGGGCGAGGGCGTCAATGCCGACATCGGCTCCTGGCAGCTGTAGGCCGCGCCGTGCATCCCCTGGCCAGCCAGCGCGGCATGGCGGTGATCAGCGCCTTGCTGATCGCGACCGTCGTGGCGGTCATCGCCGCCGGCATGATCGCCCGCCAGGCGCGCATCACCCGCGCCGTGGAGAGCGAGCAGCAGCGCCTGCAGGGCGCCTGGGCCGCGCGAGGTGCCCTGGAGTGGAGCCGCCAGCGGCTCTGGGAGGCGCGCCTGCGCGAGGCGGCCACCCGTCTCGACCAGGCCTGGGCACAGCCGCTGCGCAACCTGAACCTGGGCGAGGGCATCGCCTTCGAGGGCGCGATCATCGACGAACAGGGCCGCTTCAACCTGCGCAACCTGGTGCAGGACGACCAGCTCGACCCGCTGGAGATGGCCACCTTCGAACGCCTCTGCGCGCTGCTCGGCGTGCCGCCGGAAGTGGCCTCGCGCATCGCCCGCCGGGTGATCGACGGCTATGCCTATCGCCTACAGCCGCCCCGCAGCGAGCCGGCCGGCGGCAGCGGTTTCGACAGCGGCCGGCTGACCTCGCCCGAGGCAGAGGATCGCGCCATCGAAGCCAGACGCCCCATGCTGCGCCGCCTGGAGGACCTCGCCGGGTTGCCCGGCGTACCCGCCGACGTGCTGCAGCGCCTGGCGCCCTTCGTCACGCTGCTGCCCATGCCCACCTGGGTCAATGGCAACACCACCTCCGCCGAGGTGATCGCCGCGCGGGTGCCCGGCCTCGGCCTGGAGCGCGCCCGCGCCCTGGTCGCCGAGCGCGACCGCGGGCAGTGGTTCATCAACAGCGGTGACGTGCTCAACCGCCTGCGCATGCCCGACCTGACCACCGAGCGGGTGCGCATCGGCATCACCAGCGAGTGGTTCCTGGTGCGCGGGCTGGCCCGCGCCGGCGAGCGTCGCAGCCCGGTGGAGGCCCTGCTGCTGCGTGCCGAGGAGAGCCAGCCGCGCATCGTCTGGTCGCGGGTGGGCGCATGAACGCGTCGCTGCGGATCGCCCTGCCGCCCCTGGCCGGCCTGGGGCCCGACAGCCAGGTGGAACATGCCTGGCTGGATCGCCAGGGACACCTCGCCAGCGAGGGGCGGGCCAGCCTCGCCGAACTCGGCCGCCAGGCCCGTGGCAAGGCCGTGGAGCTGACCCTGCACCCGGACGACAGCCTGCTGGCCAGCCTCGAACTGCCGCCGCTGCCCGCCGCGCGCCTGGGCGATGCGGTGCGCTGTGCGGCCGATGGCCTCGTGCTCGGGGGCGGCGACGCGCTGCACCTGGTGCACGGCCCGCGCCAGGCGGACGGCCGGGTGCAACTGGCCTGGCTGGAGCGCGAGCGCCTGCAGCGCCTGCTGCAGTGCCTGCGCCAGTGCGCGCTGGAGCCCCGTGGCCTGTATGGCGCGCCGTTCTTCCTGGGCGTCGACGCCGGAGCCGCCTGCGTGCAGCTGCGTGACGGCCAGTTGCTGGTGCGTGAGAGCGTTCAGGGCGCCTGGGTGCACCCCCTGCCCGAGGACTGCGCGCCGCGCCTGCTGGAGAGCGGCGAGGCACCGCGCTGGCCTGGCGATGTCCCCGAGGGCCTGCCGGGCGAGGCGGTCGATGCCAGCCGTCGCTGGACCGGCCCGGTGCCCGCCTGCAACCTGCTGCAGGGGTTGGCGGGCCCCGTCCGCGGGCCACGGCGCTGGGGCCGGGCACTGGCCTGTTGCGCCCTGGCCGTTGGCGTCTGGACCCTCGGCCTCAACCTGCACGCCACCCAGATGGCCCAGCAGGGGCAGGCGCTCAAGCAGCAGATGTCGCAGCGGGTGAAACAGGTCTTCCCGCAGCTGCCCGTGGTGCTCAATCCGCTGCAGCAAGCCCGCCAGCAACGCGACGCGCGCCTGGCCGGCGGCAGCCAGGATGGGCCCGGTCGCTTCGCCGCCCTGGTGCAGCAGGCCGTGGTCGCCATGCCGTTCGCCCTGGGCACCCTCGAATCCCTCGACTACGACGGCGAGACCCTGCGCCTGGTGCCCCGTGCCGGGGCCCGCAAGCCTCCGGTGGACCCGGCCTGGCAGGCGAGCCTGGCCCAGGCCGGGTTGCAGGCGGCCATCGGCGCGGATGGCTGGAGCCTGAAGCCGCTGCCACCGGGCGACGCCCCCAGTGGCGAGGCCGGCCGCGATGAATGAGCGCCTGCAACGCCTGCGCAGCGCCTGGTACCCGCAGAGGGCCCAGGCCCGCCAGCGCTGGCAGCGGCTGGGCCCGCGCGACCGGCGCATCCTGCGCCTGGCGGCCATCGCGCTGCCGCCGATGCTGCTGTGGTTCGCCCTGATCGAACCGCCCCTGGCGCGCATCGAGCACTGGCAGGCCGAGCTGCCGCGCCTGCGTGCCCAGGCACAGACCCTGGAAGCGGTGCTGGCCGAGGTGCAGGGGCCGGCGGCCCTGGCGCCGGGCGCATCGCTGGAATCGCTGTTGCGCCAGGGGCTGGATGGCAACGGCCTGGCCGGCCACTACCAACTGCACGTGGACGGTCCGCGCTGGCAGCTGGAACTGCAAGGCGCCCCGGCGCAAGGGGTGATGGACTGGCTGCTGGGCGTGACCCCGAGCCTGCCGCTGGAGCTGCGCCAGGTGCGGCTGCGGCGCGACGGCGGGACAGAAAGCGAACGGACGGACGCCCGGCTTTCCGGCGTCGTCGGCATGGAACAGGCGCCAGGCGCTAAGGAATCCTCATGAAGCGGTTCGATGGACAAGGGCTGCGGCGACCGCTGCGGCATGGGGCGGCGATTTCCCTCGCGGCGGTGCTCGCCGCCTGCAGCCAGTCCGGCGGCACGCCGCCGCCGCTGCCGATCCCTGCCGCCAGCGAGCTGGGCCGGCCCATGGCGCGGGTGGGGCAGGGTGACGCCCTGGTGGAACGCGAGCGCACCCAGGCCCAGGCCGAGCGCCAGCAGCAGGTGGCGCGGGCGCAGCGCGCACAACAGGCCGCCCGGCACCCCGGCACGCCGCCCCGGGACACCCGCGCCACCGGGCTGGGCGAGCAGCCGGTGCAGCTGAACTTCGTCGAGGCCGACATCCCCGCCGTGCTGCGTGCGCTGTCGCGCGCCACCGGCCGGCAGTTCCTCGCCGACCCCCGGGTCAAGGGCCAGCTGACCCTGGTCTCCGAGGGCGAGGTGCCGGCCCGTACCGCCTACGACATGCTCCTGGCGGCGCTGCGCATGCAGGGCTTCTCGGTGGTGGAGGTGGGCGGCGTCAGCCAGGTGGTGCCGGAGGCGGACGCCAAGCTGCTCGGCGGCCCGGTCAGCGCCGCCGACCGTCCGGCGGGCAATGGCATGGTCACCCGCACCTACCGCCTGCAGTACGAGAACGCGGTGAACCTGATCCCGGTGCTGCGCCCCATCGTCTCGCCGAACAACCCGATCAACGCCTACCCGGGCAACAACACGGTGGTGGTCACCGACTACGCGGAGAACCTCGAGCGGGTCGCGGCGATCATCGCCAACATCGACGTGCCCGGCTCCATCGACACCGACGTGGTGCCGGTGCAGAACGGCATCGCCACCGACATCGCCGCGATGGTCGCCGAGCTGATGGAGAGCCCGGGCAACGATGCCACGCAGAAGGTCGCGGTGATCGGCGACCCGCGCTCCAACAGCATCATCCTGCGTACCGGCAGCCCCGAACGCAGCGAGCTGGCCCGCCAGCTGATCGCCAAGCTCGACAGCGCCCAGGGCAACCCCAGCAACCTGCACGTGGTGTACCTGCGCAACGCCCAGGCCAACAAGCTGGCCCAGGCCCTGCGCGGCCTGCTCACCGGCGAGGGCGAGGGCGCCGGCCAGGGCGACGGCAGCCGTGCCCAGCTCAACGGCGGCAACCTCGGCGGCAGCATGCAGAACACCACGGGCAGCGGCACCAGCTCCGGCACCTCCACCGGCGGCAACGGGCAGGCCGGCAGCTCCGGTGGCTACGGGCAGTCGGGCGGCGGCCTGCTGTCGGCGGCCAAGGGGCCGGGCGGCCAGGAGGGCGCGGTGGCCTTCTCCGCCAATGGCGTCACCGTGCAGGCCGATACCACCACCAACACCCTGCTGATCTCCGCGCCGGACCCGCTGTACCGCAACCTGCGCGAGGTCATCGACCTGCTCGACCAGCGCCGCGCGCAGGTGGTGATCGAGAGCCTGATCGTCGAGGTCAGCGAGGACGACACCAGCGAATTCGGCATCCAGTGGCAGGCCGGCAACCTGGCCGGCAACGGCTGGATCGGCGGCGCCAACCTCGGCGGCGCGGGCCTCAACACCGCCGCCAAGAACAGCATCGACGTGCTGCCGGGCGGCCTCAGCATCGGCAAGGTCTCCGGTGGTGTGGACATCCCCGGCATCGGCCGCGTGCTCGACCTCAAGGTCCTGGCCCGCGCGCTGAAGAGCAAGGGCGGCACCAACGTGCTGTCCACGCCCAACCTGCTCACCCTGGACAACGAGGCGGCGAGCATCTTCGTCGGCCAGACCATTCCCTTCGTCAGCGGCAACTACGTCACCAATGGCGGCGGCACCAGCAACAACCCGTTCCAGACCATCGAGCGCGAGGAGGTGGGCCTGCGCCTCAACGTGCGGCCGCAGATCTCCGAGGGCGGCACGGTGAAGCTGGACATCTACCAGGAGGTCAGCAGCGTCGACGAGCGCGCCGACAACGACGCCGGCACCGTGACCAACAAGCGCGCCATCGACACCAGCATCCTCCTCGACGACGGGCAGATCATGGTGCTCGGCGGGCTGCTGCAGGACAGCTTCGTGCAGAGCAGCGACGCCGTGCCCGGGCTCGGCAGCCTGCCCGGCATCGGCGCGCTGTTCCGCAGCGACCGCCGCGCCCGGACCAAGACCAACCTGATGGTGTTCCTGCGGCCCTACATCATTCGCGACGACGGCGTGGGGCGCAGCATCACCCTCAACCGCTACGACTTCATCCGCCGTGCCCAGGGCGCGTTGCAGCCCGAGCGCAAGTGGTCCCTCAGCGACATGCAGGCGCCGCAGCTGCCGCCGGCCGAACAAGCCATGCCGCTGGAGCCGGCCGCGCCGCTGCCGGCCCCGCAACCCCGGCCCATGCGCGCCGTGCCGCTGCGCCCGGGCGAGCAGCCATGAGCGCGCTGCCCTACGCCTGGGCCCGCGCCCAGCGCCTGCTGCTGCAGGGCGAGGGGGAGGGCGCGGTGCTGCTGGTGAGCCCCAGCACCCCCGGCTGGGCCATTGGCGAGGTGCGCCGCCGCCATGGCGCGACGGCCATCCAGCGGGTCACCGAGGCCGAGCTGGAAACCCTGCTGGCCAGCGCCTACGCCGATACCGGCAGCGCCGCGGCAGTGGTCGGCGCCGCCGAGAGCGAGGTGGACCTGGACCGCCTGCTGCAGGACATGCCCGAGGTCACCGACCTGCTGGATACCGAGGACGGCGCACCGGTGATCCGCATGATCAATGCCCTGCTGACCCAGGCCGCGCGGGACGAGGCCAGCGACATCCACATCGAGCCCTTCGAGACCCATTCGGTGGTGCGCTACCGGGTGGATGGCGCGCTGCGCGACGTGGTCGCCCCGCGCAAGGCGTTGCACGCGGCGCTGGTGTCGCGGATCAAGATCATGGCGCAGCTGGACATCGCCGAGAAACGCCTGCCGCAGGACGGCCGCATCGCCCTGCGGGTGGCCGGGCGGCCCATCGACGTGCGCGTCTCAACCGTGCCCACCGGCCACGGCGAGCGGGTGGTGATGCGCCTGCTGGACAAGCAGGCCGGGCGCCTGCGCCTGGAGACCCTGGGCATGGCGCCGACGCTGCTGGAGCGGCTCGACCGGCTGATCCACCAGCCCCACGGCATCGTGCTGGTCACCGGGCCCACCGGCAGCGGCAAGACCACCACCCTCTACGCCGCCCTGGCGCGGCTGGACGCCGCCACCAGCAACATCCTCACGGTGGAGGACCCGGTGGAATACGACCTTCCGGGCATCAGCCAGATCCAGGTCAACGCGCGCATCGACATGAGCTTCGCCCTGGCCCTGCGCGCGATCCTGCGCCAGGACCCGGACATCATCATGATCGGCGAGATCCGCGACCTGGAGACGGCGCAGATCGCCGTGCAGGCCTCCCTCACCGGCCACCTGGTGCTGGCCACGCTGCACACCAACGACGCCGTCTCCGCCGTCACCCGCCTCACCGACATGGGCGTGGAGCCCTTCCTGCTGGCCTCCAGCATGCTCGGCGTGCTCGCCCAGCGCCTGGTGCGCCGCCTCTGCATGCAATGCCGCGAACCCGACCCGGGCGTTCCCGGGCAGTGGCGCGCGGTGGGCTGCGCCGCCTGCAACCACACCGGCTACAGCGGCCGTACCGGCATCCACGAACTCTTCGTGATCGACGACGACATCCGCCGCCTGATCCACCAGGGCGAGGCCGAGCAATGCCTGCGCGAGGCCGCCCGCGCCGCCGGCATGGCCAGCATGCGCGAGGACGGCGAGCGCTGGGTGCGGGACGGCTTCACCACGCCCGAGGAAATCCTCCGCGTGACGAGGGACGCCTGATGAACCGCTACCGTTTCGAAGCCGCCGACGCCAGCGGCCGCATCGAGAGCGGCACCCTGGAGGCCGACAGCCCGCGCGGTGCCATGGGGCTCTTGCGCAGCCGTGGCCTGACGCCCCTGGAGCTGGCCGAGGAGGAGGGCGGTGGCAGCGCCGCTGGCGGCCTGCTCGCGCCGCGCCTGTCCGATGGCGACCTGGCCTGGGCCACCCGCCAGCTGGCCAGCCTGCTGGCGGCGGGGCTGCCCCTGGAGTCGGCGCTGTCGGCCACCGTCGACCAGGCCGAGCGCCGCCACATCGCCGAGACCCTGGGCGCGGTCCGCACCGACGTGCGCAGCGGCATGCGCCTGGCCGAAGCCCTGGCCGCGCGCCCGCGCGACTTCCCCGACATCTACCGCGCGCTGATCGCCGCCGGGGAGGAGTCCGGCAACCTGGCCCAGGTGATGGAGCGCCTGGCCGACTACATCGAGGAGCGCAACAACCTGCGCGGCAAGATCCTCACCGCCTTCATCTACCCCGCGGTGGTGGGGCTGGTGTCCATCGGCATCGTCATCTTCCTCCTCGGCTTCGTCGTGCCCCAGGTGGTCAGCGCCTTCTCCCAGGCGCGCCAGGACCTGCCGGCGCTGACCCGGGTGATGCTCCAGGCCAGCGACTTCGTGCGGGCCTGGGGCGTGCTCTGCTTCGCCGGCATCGCCGGGGCCTTCTGGGGCTGGCGGCTGTACCTGCGCGACGGCGCCGCGCGCCTGGCCTGGCACGCCCGTGTGCTGCGCCTGCCGCTGCTGGGGCGCTTCGTGCTGGGGGTGAACACCGCGCGCTTCGCCTCCACCCTGGCGATCCTCGGCAGCGCCGGCGTACCGCTGCTGCGCGCCCTGGACGCCGCCCGCGAGACCCTGGCCAACGACCGCCTGGCCGCCTGCGTGGCCGACGCCACCCTCGCCGTGCGCGAAGGCATCAGCCTGGCCAGCGCGCTCAAGGCCGGCGGCGTGTTCCCGCCGATCCTCATCCACCTCATCGCCAGCGGCGAGAAGACCGGCTCCCTGCCGCCCATGCTCGACCGCGCCGCGCAGACCCTCTCCCGCGACATCGAGCGCCGCGCCATGGGCATGACCGCGTTGCTGGAGCCGCTGATGATCGTTGTCATGGGCGGCGTGGTGCTGACCATCGTCATGGCCGTGCTGCTGCCCATCATCGAGATCAACCAGCTGGTGCAGTAGCGAGCTGTCTGTCGAGTGGACCCCCGCGTTCGCGAGGGTGACGAGGCGAGCAGGGAGGTTTCAGTGCACCGTCATCACCCTGTACGCGGGGACCCACTGAACAAGCCGAGCCTCGTCCCGTACATCAGGATTTTCCGGAAGCACCGAGCGGCGGTGCGCACGGCACACCCTACGGCACGGGTTCATCCTGCCGAGCCCCTTCGCGAATGAATTCGCTCCCACAAAAAACCACTGACCGGCACCGGCCTTGCCAACACCTGAGCCCCGTCTCCGGGCCACTCGGGTTCATCCTTCAGTCATGCAACGACGGCCCCGCTCAGCAATGGCGGGAGAGGGTGATCCATAGCCAGCGTAAACGGCCGCAGGGACTGGCCGACATGTCAGGAAAGTTTCGTTAACTCCCGAGAAGTACTGGAAAAAATCCGTACAGGCTCCCGAGGTTTTTTCCTTTCTCTGTCACCGGAAATTGAGAGCTTCTACCTCGTGGCCAGCCCACCGACGAGCAGGGGAATGTGGCTCGGGGCCAGGCCGCAGCGTGATGCAAGAGCGAACCACTCAACGTCCAGACACGATGAAAGGAGATTCTTCATGTTCAAGCGCAATGTTCTCGCTGTTTCCATGGCCGTCGCCGGCCTGTGCTCCGCCCAGGCCATGGCTGCCGTAGTCGGTGGCGGCGCCACTCTGCCGCAGAACCTGTACAACACCGCTACCGTCCTGCCGTCGGGCTTCAACGCCTACATCGGCGTGGGCAGCGGCGCTGGCAAATCCGCCGTGCTGACCAACGACTCCACCAAGCTGGGCCTGGCTGCCGGCATCACCGTCGACTACGCCGGCAGCGATTCCATCCTGTCCGCCAGCGAGATCTCCACCTACCAGGCCGCCCACCAGTCCCCGGCCGTTCCCACCACCAGCGCCGCCAACTGGGGCCCGCTGGTCCAGGTTCCCTCGGCCGCCACTTCGGTGACCATCCCCTACAAACTGACCCTGGCCGGTGGCGCCGCGCTGAACAACCTGGACCTGACCAGTGCTCAGCTGTGCGACATCTTCTCGGGCACCATCACCACCTGGAACCAGGTCAACGCCAGCTACCCGTCCACTCCCATCACGGTCGTCTACCGTGCCGGCAGCAGCGGTACCACCGAGATCTTCACCCGTCACCTGAACAGCCAGTGCTCGGCCAAGTTCACCGCCAACAGCACCTTCACCACCGCTAATGTCGGTGCCGAGCCGGCTTCCTGGATCGCTGCCACCGGCAGTGCCAACCTGGCCAGCACCGTCGCTTCCACCGAAGGCGCCATCGGCTACGTCGGCCCGGAAGACGTCGATGCCACCAACAACGCCGTAGTGGCCAAGGTCAACGGCCTGCTGCCCACCATCGGCAACGTCACCACCGCGCTGAGCACCATCGCTCCGCCGTCCACCGCCGCTGACCGCGCCGACCCCTCCAAGTGGGTTCCGGTACTGGCCAACCCCGCCAGCGGCTACAAGATCGTCGGCTACACCAACCTGGTGTTCAGCCAGTGCTACAAGGACAGCGCCGACCAGACTGCCATCCGCAACTTCATCAACCGTCACTACACCCTTTCCGACGCCTCCAACAACGATGACGAGATCATCGCCAACAAGCTGATCCCGCTGACCGACGACTGGAAGACCGCTGTTCGCAACAGCTTCTTCCTGGTGAGCAGCTCCCTGGCTGTGGGTAACACCACCGCTTGCACCGGCATCGGCCGTCCGCTCTAAGCCCTGATCGGGTCCCCGCACCACGAACCGGCAATGGCCTCGCGCCCTTGCCGGTTTTCCTGTTTCAGCCGCCTGCCGGGCAGATGAACTTTGCATGACAAAAGTTCGGTCGGAGGCCGCTGGCACCGCCTTGGGGTATAGCCATGGCGCGCACCTCAGGGGAGGGCGATGCGCCCGTCTTTCGCGAGAACACAAGGACCCGTAGTGATGCGTTCCCAGCCGAGCAAGCCCGCTTCCCGCACCGCCACCCGCCACGACGGCTTCCTGCCGCTCAAGCCCCTGGCCCAGGCCATCGCCCTGATGCTGCTGGCCGGCGGCGCCCAGGCGGAGCCGGCCTTCAGCGCCGCCTGGTTCGCCGCCAAGGGCGCGGCCCAGGCCTCGGGCACCACGCGGCCGACCACCCCGGCGCCGGGCACGCCGCCGCCCCTGGCCCAGCAGCAACGGGTGCAGGAGCGCCTGGGGCGCAGCTTCGCCAACATGAACAACACGGTGGCGGCCATCGCCGCGGCCCAGGCCGCCCAGGCGGCGGGGCGGGCCGCTGCCTCCAGCGGCCCGCAGACCATTCATAACGGCCTGGGCGGCAACGGCCTCAACGTGGTGATCGGCCCGGACGGCAAGCCGCTGTTCGTCAACGCCGAGGGGCCGGTGCAGACCGACGCCAATGGCAAGGTGCTGGTCTCCATCAAGCAGACCGCCGACAAGGCCATCCTCAACTGGGAGACCTTCAACGTCGGCCGCGACACCACCGTGGCCTTCCAGCAGGACGCCAGCTGGGCCCTGATGAACAAGGTCAACAACAGCACGGCGCCGAGCCAGATCCAGGGCCAGATCAAGGGCGACGGCACGGTGATGATCCTCAACGGCAACGGCGTGGTGTTCAGCGGCAGCAGCCAGGTCAACGTGCGCAACCTGGTGGCCGCGGCCACCGACTTCAGCGACGAGCAGTTCAAGACCGGCGGCCTCTACAGCGGCAGCAACCCGGCCTTCACCAACGCCCAGGGCACCATCCGCGTTGAGCAGGGCGCGCAGCTCAACACCGCCGCGCCGGCCACCTCCACGGCCGGCGGCGGCTACGTGCTGCTGCTGGGCAAGGAGGTGGACAATGCCGGCACCATCGCCACGCCCAAGGGCCAGGCGCTGCTGGCGGCGGGCGACAGCTTCACCATCCGCAAGGGCTATGGCACCGACGGCAGCCCGACCTCCACCACCCGTGGCAACGAGGTGACCATCGGCGGCACGGGCACCGTGACCAACAGCGGGGTGATCCTCGCCGCCAGCGGCGACGTGACCCTGGCGGGCAACCAGGTGCGCCAGAACGGCGCGGCCCTGGCCAGCACCTCGGCCGATGCCCGTGGCACGGTGCACCTCACCGCAACCGGCGCCAACGGCAGCGTGACCCTGGGCGAGGGCAGCACCACCGCCATCCTGCTGGACGCCAGCGCCACGGCCCTGGACAGCCAGCGCGATGCGCTGATCGCCCCGGCGGTGACCCAGGACGGCAAGGTGATTCCCGGCGACGCCTACCGCCGCGACCTGTCCCTGGTGCAGATCGACAGCAGCGGCACCGTGGACTTCCAGAAGGGCTCCATCACCCTGGCCACCGGTGGCCAGGTGGCGGTCAACGCCGGCCAGCGCAGCCTGGTGCGCGATGGCGCGGTGATCGACGTCTCCGGCGCCACCGGGGTCAAGGTCGCGATGGAGTCCAACAGCGTCAAGGTCAACCTGCAGGGCAACGAACAGCGCGACTCCTCGGTCAACCGCGATGGCGGCGGCCTGAACAACAACGACGTCTGGGTCGATGTGCGCGACCTGGTGTTCGTGCCCGCCGGCACCAACGGCTATGCCACGGACCGCTGGTACACCGCCGGCGGCCTGCTGGAGGTCAGCGGCTACCTGGGCACCCAGGGCCACAGCGTGGCGGAGTGGATGGCCCAGGGCGGCACCGTCAGTTTCACCGGCAACGAGGTGGTGACCCAGGCCGGCTCGCAGATCAACCTCTCCGGCGGCACCCTGGACGTGCAGGCCGGCACTATCAGGCAGACCTGGCTCAAGGGCGCCGACGGGCGCCTCTACGAGCTCTCCAGCGCGCCGGGGGACATCCTCTACACCGGCCTCTACAAGGGCTACGAGGACCACAGCCAGCGCTGGGGCCAGACCGACTACTACTACACCCCGCTGATCGCCCCGAACGAGCGCAAGGAAGGCGGCTACACCGTGGGCCGCGACGCCGGCACCCTGGTGATCGGCACCCGCAACGCCGTGCTGGAAGGCACCCTGGCCAGCGACACCTACCAGGGCGAGCGCCAGACCCGTGGCGCCCAGGCCGGGCTCGACGGCTACAGCCAGTCGCAGAAGGCCGTGGCCCGTGGTGCCCAACTGGTGGTGGGCAGCTACACCCCCTGGTACGTGAAGAGCAGCGGCACCCTGGAATACGCCCTGGGCGCCGATGCCAACACCCTGAAGAACGTGATCCTCGGCGAGGGCGGCACCCGCATCGCCGATGGGCTGGACCTGGGTTCGGCCCTGCCGGCCGGCCGCCAGGGCACCCTCTACCTTGACAGTGCCCAGCTCAACGGCTTCAACCTGGGGGCGATCAAGGTGGCCGCCAGCGAGGGCATTCGCGTCGATGGCGACCTGCAGGTGGCCCCGGCGGGCAACGTCACCCTGTTCGGCCCGAAGGTGCAGGTGAACGCCGACATCACCGCCCATGGCGGCAGCATCCGGCTGGGCAACGTGCTCAACCAGATCACCGCCAACGGCAAGGCCGATACCACGCTGGGCGGAGCGGCGTCCGTCATCCTCGCCAGTGGAGCCAGGCTCGATACCAGCGGCCTGTGGAGCAACCTGCTGCTGGACCCGAACGACAGCCGTGCGCTGGCCTACCTCGATGGCGGCAGCGTCTCCCTGCGCAGCAGCGGCAGCACCCTGCTGGGTAGCGGCAGCCTGGTGGACGTCTCCTCCGGCGCCGCGTTGCTGGCCAGCGGCAAGCTGCAAGGCGGCAAGGGTGGCAACCTGACCCTGGCGGCCAACGCCAACACCGACAGTGGCGCAGGTGTGCTGGGCCTGGGCGGCGAGCTGCGCGGCCAGGGCGTCAAGGGCGGTGGCACCCTGGCGTTGCAGGCCGGCAAGGTGCTGATCAGCGACAGCGCCACCTCGGCCGATGCCGGCACCCTGCTGCTGCGTGGCGACTTCTTCGCCAAGGGCTTCTCCGCCTACGAGGTGGCGGGCAACCGTGGCCTTGAGGTGGCCGAGGGCACCCGGGTGGATGTGAGCATGCCGGTGTACCGGCAGGGCGAAGGGGCGACCAACCTGGCCACGGGCGGCGCGCCCCGTGACGCCCTGGAAACCTGGACGCCCCCGGTCTATCTGGACGATGCCGCCAAGGGCGTGCTGACCCAGCGCCAGGGCGCCAGCCTGTCGCTGCGCGCCGGCAGCGGCATCACGGCGGCGGGTGATATCGCCACCACCCCTCTGCTGGTGGGCAAGGGGGCGATACTCAACGTCGACCCCGGCCAATCCATCGGCCTGGCCGGCATCGGCCAGGTGACGGTGGACGGGACCCTGAACGCCTGGGGCGGACGGATCAAGGTCAACTCGATCATCGTTTCGGCCCCGGATACCGAGCTGCAAAAACCGCTGGAGACCTACCAGTCCATCTGGATCGGCGACAATGCCTTGCTGGATGCCGCCGCACGCGCCGTCACGGCCGTGGACAGCCGTGGCAATCGCTATGGCACGGTGCGCAACGGCGGCAGCATCGTCATCGGCGGTGAGATCGATCACGCCACGGGCGGCCTCACCGCCACCGACGCCTTCGTGGTGGTACGCCAGGGCGCGCGCCTGGACGCATCCGGTGCCCAGGCCGTGCTGGACATCCCGGGGCAGGGCGCCACCCCCGTGGCCAGCCATGGCGGCAGCATCGCCTTCGCGTCCACCAGCGGGCTTTATCTGGACGGCCAGTTCAAGGCCGAGGCCGGTGGCGCAGGGGCATCGGGGGGCAGCCTCTCCGTTGCACTCGGTGCCCCGTCCTATCGGATAAACGACCCCAGGGCGACCGATGCGGTACGCCAGGCGCGGGAGCTGGTCCTGGCGCAACACCAGGGCGAATCGCTGCCGAGCGGCGGTGAGCCGGGCCAGGGCGCCGCCTGGCTGCAATACGGACACGGTCGGCTGGGCGTGGATCAGGTGGTGGGCGGGGGCTTCGACAACCTTTCCCTGCTCAGCACCGGTTTGCTCAGCTTCGACGGCAGCCTGAACCTGGACATGGCCAATGCGCTCAACCTCTATGCCGGTACCTACGCCCTGGCCGAGACCGCCGCTGCAGGATCCATCGTTGATTTGCGGGGCGGCTACCTGCGCCTGGCCGGGGCATTGGGGGCGCCTGCAGACAGCGCAAGTACGGACACCGCCATCCGCGTCGGCAGCTCACAGCGCGCTGCCACGGGTCGGTTGAACCTGTCGGCCCGAGGCCTGCTGGATGTGCGCGATGCCGTCAGGCTGGGCGCCCGGGGCAACATCCTGATGCTGCAGGGGGGCGCGCAGGTGGTGGACCGTCGGGCCTTCTCCGATGTGCACCTGAGCAGCCAGGGGGACCTGCGGCTGCTGAGCACGGAGGATGCCCGCGCCATGCGCCTGCAAGTGCCCGGCAACCTGGCCATGAGCGCCGCCCAGATCTATCCGGGTACCGGTGTCAAAGGGCAGGTGAGTGCGTCGAGGATCGACATCGCCCGCAGCGGTAGCGGCCTGCCGTCCGTTCCCTACTCGGCCTTCGGCTCGCTCAGCCTGCAGGCGGACGTCATCAACCAGGGCGGCATCCTGCGTGCGCCGCTGGGCGATCTGATACTCGGCTACCAGGGCGACGCCACCCGCCCCGCCAGCATCGTCAACCTGCTGCCCGGCAGCCTCACCTCGGTCAGCGGTGCCGGCCTGGTGATCCCCTACGGCGGCACGGTGGACGGCAAGACCTGGCTCTACGACGGCGTGTCGCTGTCCAACGACCTGCTCAAGGAAGGGCAGAGCCTGATGCCGGGCAAGGTCGACCTGGTGGGGCAGGTGATCGATGTCGCCCAGGGCGCGGTGGTGGATGTATCCGGCGGTGGCGAGCTGGTCGGTGCGGGCTTCGTCTCCGGGCGCGGTGGCTCCACCGATGCGCGCTTCAACCCGCTGATGCAGTACGGCGCCGAGGGCTTCCTGCTGCCGGCCCTTGGCAGCAACCCGGTCTACGCCATCGTCCCCGGCGTGCAGGCGGGCTATGCGCCCCAGGGCGGCGAGGGCGGCGCGGTCGACCCCAGGGTGGGCCAGCAGATCACCATCGCCGCCGGCGTGCCGGGCCTGCCGGCGGGCACCTATACGCTGCTGCCATCCACCTATGCGTTGCTGCCGGGGGCCTTCCGCGTGGAGGTCAACGGCCTGGCCGGGCAGGGCGGCGTCATCGCCACCCAGGCCATGCGCAATGGCTCCTGGTCCACCGCCGGTACCCTCGGCCTGGCCAGCGGCGCGCGGGACAGCCTGGCCAGCCGGGTGATCCTCACCCCGGCCGACGTGCTGCGCCGCTACTCCCAGTACAACGAGACCCGCTTCAGCCAGTTCCTCCAGGCCGACGCGGCGCGCCTGGGCATCCCCGCCGCGTTGATGCCCAGGGACGCCAAGGCCTTCAACCTGAGTTTTGCGAACAACACCACCGACCGGCCCAGCTTCAGCTTCGCCGGCGAACTGCTCAAGGCGCGCGGGGAGGGCGGGCGCGGCAGCACCTCCAGCGTCACCCAGACCTCCACGGGCAACCTGGAGATCGTCAGGGCCGGGCAGGGCGCCACCGCCGGCTTCAACGGCGTGACCCTGACCGATGAATCCCTCAACGCCATCGGTGCCGGCAGCCTCAACATCGGCGCCTATGCGCGCTCCTTCTACGGCCAGGGCGGCAACTTCATCCAGTTCGACGACGGAGCCAGCAGCACGGGCGGTAGCGTGGCCCGCACCACCAACCTGGTACTGCGCAGCGGTGCGACCCTCAAGGCCCCGGAAGTCTTCCTGGTCACCTCCGGGCCCACCGGCGGCATCACGGTGGAGCAGGGCGCCAGCATCAGCACCCTGGGCCAGGGCGCGGCGCCCCGTGACTCCCGCGATGGCTACATCTACAAACCGGGGCGCAACAGCGTGCTGGCCGTCTCCAACGGTTACCTGAACATGCTGGCGCCCGACGCCGCCAACCCGCAGGAGCCGCAGAAGGCCCCGGGCAGCATCCGCATCGGCGTCTGCGACGGCATCTGCAGCGGCACCACCGGGCTCTATTCCGAGGGCACCATCGCCACGGCCACCGACAATGCCTTCGAACTGGGCGAGGCGGTCAACTACGGCACCCGCAACCTGACCCTGGCAGTGGGCGGCATCAACGTCGGCAGTGCCGAGGCGCTGGCCGACCTCGCCGCCCGCAACCTGCTGCCCAGCGGCCTGACCCTCAACCAGCAGGTGCTCGACCGCCTGCTGCGCGGTGACACCAGCACCGGCGCGCCGGCCCTGGAGACCCTGGTGCTGGGCGCTCGCGACTCGCTCAACTTCTTCGGCAACGCCAGCCTGGATACCTACGCGGCCGACGGCAAATCGCGCCTCAAGGAACTGGTGCTGACCACCCCGGCCCTCTACGGCAAGGGCGAGGCGGGCGAGACCGCGCGCATCCACACCTCCAACCTGATCTGGAACGGCGCCCACAACGAGGCCGGTTCCATCATCGCCGGTGGTGCCGGCACCGGCGCGGGCAACCTGGTGATCGACGCCGAGCGCATCGAGTTCGGCTACCAGCCGGACGCGCAACCCACCGCCGCGACGATTCGCGATCGCCTGGCCGTGGGCTTCGCCAACGTCAACCTCAACGCCAGCGACCGCATCACCGCCAACCACAAGGGCGGCCTGTCGGTGTACCAGCGCCAGGACGGCTATGTCAGCGGCAAGGGCTTCCAGTACAGCGGCGGCAACCTGACCATCAGCACCCCGGTGATGACCGGCGGCGCCGGCTCAGTCAACCGCATCACCGCGGGTGGCGATATCCGCGTCAGCGCGCCCACGGGCAGCGTGCTGCCCAGCATCGGGGGCGATGCGCTGGGCGCCGAGTTGTCCTTCAGCGGCCGCAACCTGCTGCTGGAGGGGGCCGTGGTGCTGCCCAGCGGCAAGCTGAGCCTCAAGGCCGAGGCGCAACTGAGCCTCACCGATGCCGCGCGCATCGACCTCGCCGGGCGCAAGGTCACCTTCAACGACGTGAACAAGTACAGCTGGGGCGGCGACCTGATCCTGGAAAGCCGCAACGGCGACATCCGCCAGGCGGCCGGCTCGGTGATCGACCTCTCGGCCACGAACAACCAGGCCGGCAGCCTCAAGGCCACCGCCCTGGCAGCGGGTGCCGGCAGCGTCGACCTGCGCGGCAGCATCCTCGGTGGCAGCAGCGGTTACTACGACGCCGGCGGCACCCTGGTGCCGTTCAAGGCCGGCAGCGTGGATATCCGCGCCCAGCACCTGGGCAGTGGCAGCCTCAGCGACGACTTCGCCGCCCTCAACCAGCGGCTCAACCAGGGCCAGGTGTTCGGAGCCCGCAGCTTCCAGCTCAAGCAGGGCGACCTGGTGATCGGCGACGGCCTCAAGGCCGGGGCGATCAACGTCTCGGTGGACGGTGGCACGCTCACCGTCAACGGCACCGTGGACGCCAGCGGCGAGCGGGTGGGTTCCATCCGCCTGGCCGGCAAGCAGGGCCTGACCATTGGCGGCAATGCGCTGCTGGACGCCCACGGCACCCGCCTGCGGGTGGACAGCTACGGCAAGATCATCGACTCGCCCAACCGCGCCGTGGTGGAACTGGGCTCCGGCGACGGCCTGCTGACCCTGGCCGAGGGCGCACGTATTGACCTGCGCCACGGCACCGCTGCTACCAGTGGCCATGACGGCAAGGCCCGCGGCACCCTGGAACTGAACGCCCCGCGCCTGGGCGGCGCCACCGCCGGTGATATCGCCATCGACGCCAGCGGCAGCCTGGACATCCAGGGCGCCAGGCTGATCGCGGTGAACGGCGTGCAGCGCTACGACGATGCCCGCGAGGTCACCGACCCCGTCAACGGGCACACCTACCAGGAGATCGACCAGAACTACCTGGACCAGAAACACACCGACAGCCTGGCCTTCATCGACAACGCCCTGGCCAATGGCGCGCTGGTCAACGGCAAGCTGGCCGGCCTCAACAACGGCGCCTATGCCGACGCCTTCCACCTGCGCCCGGGCGTCGAGATCGTCAGCAAGACCGCTGATGGCGACCTGGTGGTGCAGGGTGACCTGGACCTTTCCGGCCATCGCTACGCAAGCCTCAATCCCCATACCCAGAAGCTGAATGGCGTCTACGGCTCGGGCGAGGTGGGCAACCTGGTGATCCGCGCCGGCGGCGACCTGAGTGTCTATGGCAGTCTCAACGACGGCTTCATGCCGCCGCCGGACACCCCGGACAACGACGGCTGGGTCCTGACGCCCGGCAAGCAGCCCTTCAATGGTGATGTGGTGGTGCCGCGCACGGGCATCGAACTGCAGGACGGCACCACCTACCTCTCCGGGGTGGTGCTCAATTTCGATCTGCCGCTGCAAGCGATCACCCTGGCCGCCGGCACCCGTCTGCCCGTAGCGGGTGAACTGGCGACCGGTATCTCCCTTCCGGCTGGCACGGTACTGGCGGGCGACATCCTCAACCCGGATCGCACCGTGGCTTACGCGGCCGGCACGCGCCTGAGTGCGGACCTGGCCCTGGCGCCGGGCATGATTCTCGGCAGCGGCTCCCTGCTGTTGGGCGACACCGCACTGACCGGGCTGATATGGCCCAAGGGCGTGGCGCTGCCAAGCCGTCCGGCCAGTACGACCAGCCTGTCCAACCCCAGCACCGTGGCGCAGCTCGGCGCCGTGCTGTTGCCGCTGGGTGCGCTGATCCCGGCGGGCACCGATGTGAAGCTGGCGGCGGGGGTGGAGAAGATCAACCTGCGCGGTGGCGATGGCAAGGGGCGCAACTGGGCCGCCGCACAGATGCTGCCGGAGGGCTCGCAGTCCTGGTCGGTGCGCCTTGTGGCCGGGGCCGACCTGGCCGCTGCCGACAACCGCCTGGTCGATCCCTACGCCGAGCGTGGCAGCCTGAAGGTGGCCGATACCCACTACGGGATGCTGGTCAGCCGTGTCCAGCTGCCGGGTGGCGGACCCGTGCCGGGCGGGCCCGGCGACCCGTTGGTACTGACCGAGCAGGCATCCCTGGATTACTGGGGTGACGGCACCTACACCGGGCGTCCGGTAGCGGAACTGGCCGTGCAGCTCGGCATGTCCGTCGAGGATTTCTGCGCTCAGAGCGCAGGCTTGTGCATGAACAGCGCGCTGGTGGTCACGGAAGAGGGGTCGACCCAATGGTGGGGCGACCTCAGTTTTGCCGGCCGCCCGGCCAGCGAGCTGGCCGACCAGTACGGCTGGACCGTGGACGAGTTCTGTTCCCAGGGGCCAGGGCTGTGCATCGCGCAGTCCGGCGAAGCGCAGTACGCATACGACTACAAGCCGGGTACCAGCGCCTTCAGTGTTCTGCGCACCGGGACCGGTGACCTCGACCTCGTCAGCGCGGGCGACCTCGGCATGCAGTCCCTGTACGGCATCTACACCGCCGGCAGCTCGGCGCTGAGCCTGGCGGAGTCGGCCGCCTTCAATCAGCCACGGAGTCTCGCCCTGCGTTCCAGTGGCATGCCCGATACCACGGTGCTGGGCAATAACGGCGGCAGCTACGAGGCCCTGGTCAATGGTGGGGCCAGCAGCCTCTATCGCGCCTGGTACCCGGATCATGGCGGCAACCTGCTGCTTTCCGTCGGCGGTGACCTGACCGGCGATATCCTCGGTTCCAAGCTGATGGGCGGTGGCGGACTCGACCAGCCTGAAAGCTCCAGCGTCGGCAGCTGGCTGTGGCGCCAGGGCGGCGGTGTCAATGGCGAAGTGCCCACGGCCTGGTGGATCAACTTCGGCACCTACATGCCCTTCCAGGACAACGTCGCCTTCACCGGTTTCACGGGGTTCGGAACCCTGGGGGGCGGCAACCTCTATGTACGTGTAGGCGGTGACGCCGGCATGCTGGCTGCCCGGGGCACCCTGGACAACACCATCGCCACCCGCAGCCAGGGGTTGGTACTGGCGGTGGGCTCGACCGGGCGCATGGTGGACGGTGAACTGGTGCTCACCGGCGGTGGCGACCTCGATCTGAAGGTGGGCGGCGGGCTCAACCCGGCCTTGACGGCGCGGGCGATGCTGGACGACCGGAGCCGCCCGGTCGCACAACGCCACGACCTGAATGGCAGCCTGGCCAACCTGCGTGGCACCGTGCGTGCCAGTGCGGGCTCCTTCGGCGGCATCGAGCAGGTCAATGGGCCGCTGCAGTTGCTGCAGGACCCTCGTGAAAGCCGTGCCTACGACCCCTTCAAGGCCACCATGGCCAGCGCCACCGGCGGCCTGGTACTAGTGCCGGGCGACGCCACCATCAGCCTGGGCGCCCGGGGTGACCTTGTGCTTGGCGGGGCGGCCGATGCCGGGCGGACCGACGCCCGCAATTGGCAGCCGGTGGATCTCGATGGCGGCAAGAGCATTGGCCGCTCCTGGTTCAGCCTGTGGACCGACCACACGGCCATCGACCTGTTCTCCGCAGGCGGCAACCTCACCCCCTCGACGCAGGTCGGTGAGCTTGCGGCGGGCTCCAGCGATAGTGTTCGGGACCGCATGGACTTCTCCGCCACCGATGGCCGGTTCGTCTATCCGTCGATCCTGCGCGCAGTCGCACCGGGCGGCAGCCTCTACTACGGCCCATCCGCGCTGTGGACGGACAACAGCCTGAACACCACCCGCTATTCGTTGTTGCTGGCACCCGGCAGCCGAGCGCAGCTGGAATTCCTGGCAGGCGACTCGATCTATGCAGGGGGTTATGCCATCACGCCCAGCAACGCGCCGGTGTCCAGCCTGGCCACCCCCTTCAACCCGGCGTTCTACTACTTCGACTCCAGAGGCGCCAACCAGGGAGACCTGTCTGGTGCCGGGGCCCTTGGGCGCAGCCTGTTCGCCTTTGGTGGCACGGGGACCCGCAGCGCCTACCGCGGTGCCGACGAGCCGGCCCGTTTCTACGCCCTCAACGGCGACATCATCGGGCTGCGTACCGGTGAGATCATCACCTTCGCCAGTGCACCGAGGGCGGGCGAGACCTGGTACGAAGCGGCTCGCCCGGCGCGCATCATGGCCGGCCGCGATATCGTCAACAGCGGCCAGCTGACCGGCACGCTGCTGTCGCAGTTCGCAGGCCTGGCCACCAGCACCGGCAACCTCTTCATCCACGACGACCCCACCGACATCTCCATCGTCTCGGCCGGCCGCGACATCCTCTACAGCACCTTCAACGTCGCCGGCCCCGGCTCCCTGGAGATCAGCGCCGGGCGCAACATCCTGATGGAGGACAAGGCTGCGGTGACCAGCCTCGGCGCCATCGTGCCGGGCGACAACCGGCCGGGGGCGGACATCGTCATGCAGGCCGGCGTCGGCAGCGGCCCGGACTACCTGGCCTTCGCCCAGCGCTACCTGGACCCGGCCAACCGCGTCGAGGCCGGCGGCAGCCTGGTGGGTGGCGGCGTGGCCAAGACCTACGAGGTGGAACTGGCGGCCTGGCTCGCCGAGCGGTTCGGCTTCAGCGGCACGAGCGAGGAGGCGCGCGCCTACTACGCCGCGCTGCCGGCGGAGCAGCAACGGGTGTTCGCCCGGGAGATCTACTTCGCCGAGCTGCGCGCCGGCGGCCGCGAGTACAACGATGAAGCCAGCCCGCGCTTCGGCAGCTACCTGCGGGGCCGCAACGCCATCGCCGCGCTGTTCCCCACCCACGACGTGGCCGGCAACGCGATCCTCTACCAGGGCGACATCACGATGTACGGCGGCGCCGGGGTGCACACCAACTTCGGCGGCGGCATCCAGATGCTCACCCCGGGCGGGCAACAGGTGTTCGGCATCGAGGGCGAGGCCCCGCCGTCCACCGCCGGGGTCATCACCCAGGGCACGGGCGACATCCAGCTGTTCGCCAACGGTAGCGTGCTGCTGGGCCAGAGCCGCATCATGACCACCTTCGGCGGCGACATCCTGGCCTGGTCCGCAGCCGGCGACATCAACGCCGGGCGGGGTTCCAAGACCACCCTGGTGTACACGCCACCGCGCCGGGTCTACGACAACTGGGGCAACGTCACCCTGTCGCCCACCGTGCCCAGCACCGGTGCCGGCATCGCCACCCTGGCGCCCATCGCCGAAGTGCCGCCGGGCGACATCGACCTGCTGGCGCCCCTGGGCACCATCGATGCGGGCGAGGCGGGCATCCGCGTCTCCGGCAACGTCAACATCGCCGCGCTGCAGGTGGTCAACGCCGCCAACATCCAGGTGCAGGGCAAGTCCAGCGGGGTGCCGGTGGTGGCCGCGGTGAACACCGGCGCGCTGTCCTCGGCCAGCTCGGCGGCCAGCTCCGCCAGCGACGCCGCCGAAGGCGTGGCCCGCGACCAGCAGGCCGCCTCGCGCCAGCGCCAGCCGTCGATCTTCACGGTCCAGGTGCTGGGCTTCGGCAACGAGCGCGTGGCGCCCTCCGGCGAAGGCGCCGGCCGCACCCCCACCTACGACCCCGGCAGCAGCGTGCAGGTACTCGGTGCCGGCCAGCTGGACGACCAGGTACGCAACCAGCTGACCCCGGAGGAACAGCGCAACCTGACCCTCTGACCCCACCCCCAGCCGCCCCTCGGGGCGGCACCCCTTTCCCGAGGGCGGCAGGCGACTGCCGCTCTTTTTTTACCTGCGATTCGGAAATTTCCCAGCGAGCGGGTAGACCCTGCTCGGCCTCCATCGATTTTGTAGTTGGCTATCATTTGCCGCCCTTCATGACCGGCCGAAGTGACGAGTGGTTCGCATTTGGTCGGGAAAGGGCTTGAGCGAAGTTCCCGGCGCCATAAAAATGCCGCCCCGATGTCGATATGCCATTACTCCAAGGACGGTCGCAATGCGTCTGCAGTCTTTCGCTGCGGGTTTCTGCCTGCTTTTTCCTGCTTTTTCCGTTTTCGCGGCTGATAGCCCCGGTGCGCCCTTTGCTGGCGATCGCGACCTGATCCGCGAGCGCCAGGACCGCATCCTCGAGGAGCAGCGCAAGCGCCTGCAGGACCTGCAGCAACTGCCCGGCCGTGAGGCCCCCGTCCAGCCCAGCGCCCCCGCCACCCAGGGGCCGTGCTTCGACATCCGCAGCATCCGCCTGCAGGGTGCCAACCTGATTGCCGCGCCACGCCAGCGCGAGCTGCTCAAGCCGTTCGAAAACCAGTGCCTGGACAGCGGCCGTCTCAACGAGCTGCTCAAGGCCATCACCCAGCACTACATCGACAAGGGCTACGTCACCTCGCGCGCCTACCTGCCGCAGCAGGACCTGGCCGACGGCGAGCTGGACGTGATCGTGGTCGAGGGCAAGCTCGAAGGCCTCGACAGCTCCGCCATCGCCAGCGACCGCGAACTGGCCATGGCCTCGCCCGCGCGCGACGGCGAGGTGCTCGATTTGCGCGAAATGGAACAGCTGGTGGACCAGATCAACCGCCTGCCGTCGCGCCCCGCGCAACTGGAACTGGTGCCCGGCGCGGACGTGGGCGGCAGCCGCGTGCAACTCAAGGGCGAGCCTGCCAAGCCCTGGCGCGTGGGCCTGAACCGCCACAACGACGGCCAGCGCAGCACCGGCGAGCAGCAGTGGGGCGCCAGCCTCGACTGGGACAGCCCCTTCGGCCTGGCCGACCAGCTCAGCCTGCGCGGCGGCGGCGACCTGGCCAGCGACCACTGGAAGCACTCGGCCAACCAGAGCGTCCTCTACAACCTGCCCTACGGCTGGTGGAACTTCAGCTACGCCTACAGCCAGAGCTACTACCGCACCCGTAACCAGGGCGACGGCTTCGCCTTCGGCACCGACGGCGAGAGCAAGAACCACCAGCTGCGTGCCGAGCGCGTGCTGCATCGCGACAGCGTCAGCAAGACCGCTGCCAGCCTCGGCATCGCCCACCTGGAAACGCGCAACTACGTGGAAAACAGCCTGCTCGGCAACTCCAGCCCGCGCCTGACCGAATCCCAGCTGGGCTTCAACCACGGCCGGCGCATCGGCAACGCCTTCGTCAACGTCGATGTCGGCTGGCAGCGCGGCATCGGCGCCTTCGACGCCCAGCACGACCGCACACCGTTCCACCACTCGCCCGAGGCCCGCTACAACAAGTACAGCCTCACCGCCAGCTACCTGCAGTCCTTCCAGCTGCTGGGCGAATCCTTCAGCGTCGACAGCCTGGTCAACGGCCAGCACAGCGAAGACGTGCTCTACAGCCCGCAGCGCATCAGCGTCGGCGGCCTCAGCTCGGTGCGTGGCTTCAAGGAACAATCCCTCTCCGGCGACACCGGTGCCTACTGGCGCAACCAGCTGCGCTGGCGGCGGCCGGTGACCTGGGCGGCGCTGCAGCCGTTCGTGCAGGAATACGGCGCCGCCTTCGCCTACGACCTGGGGGTGATCCACGGGGATCGCTACAACCCCGGCCAGAGCGGCCGCCTCAGCGGCAACGCCTTCGAATTCAGTGCCCGGGGCCAGCACCTGGCCGCCTCGGTCACCTTCGCGCGGTCCCTGGAACGCCCTGACGCCATCACGCGCCAGGAGCACCCGGTGTATTTCCGCTTCGACCTCTTCTTCTGATTTCAGCTTCGCCCGGAGTTCCAGTACATGGACGTTCGCAGCCCCTTCTTCCAGAACATCGCCACCGTCCTCGTCGGCGTGATGTTCCTCAACCCCATCGTCTCCACCGCCGCTGATCTCGCGGTGGACGCGGCCGCCGGTGGCAACACCAGCATCGGCAGCGCCGGCAACGGCGTGCCGGTGGTCAACATCGCCACGCCCAACGCCAACGGCCTGTCCCACAACCGCTTCACCGACTACAACGTCGGCCAGCAGGGGCTGATCCTCAACAACGCCACCGACAAGCTGCAGAACACCCAGCTCGGCGGCTACATCATCGGCAACGCCAACCTCAACGGCCGCGCCGCCGGCCTCATCCTCAACGAGGTCAGCGGTGGCAGCCCCAGCCAGCTCAAGGGCTACACCGAGGTGGCCGGGCAGGGCGCCCACGTCATCGTCGCCAACCCCCACGGCATCACCTGTGACGGCTGCGGCTTCATCAACACGCCCAAGGTCACCCTGAGCACCGGCAAGCCGGTGGTGGAGAACGGCCGCCTCGACCGCTACGACGTGGACGGCGGCGCCATCGCCATCGAGGGCGCCGGCCTCAACGCCGGCAACGTCGACCAGTTCGAGCTGATCACCCGCAGCGCGCAGATCAACGCCGAGTTGCACGCCAGGCAACTGGCCCTGGTCACCGGCCGCAACGAGGTGGACGCCGCCACCCTGGCCGCCACCGCCAAGGCCGCCGATGGCAGCGCACAGCCGCAACTGGCCATCGACAGCTCCGCCCTCGGCGGCATGTACGCCGGCGCGATCCGCCTGGTGGGCACCGAGCAGGGCGTGGGCGTGAAGCTGGCCGGCGACATGGCCGCCAGCGGCGGCGACATCCAGATCGACGCCAACGGCAAGCTGACCCTCGCGCGCACCGCCGCCAGCGGCGATATCGCCCTCAAGGCCACCGACATCGACCTGACCCGCGGCGCCTACGCCGGCGGCAAGGCCCGCGTCACCAGCGCCGGCACCGTCGAGGTGAAGGAAAGCCTGGCCGCCGCCGGCGATCTGAACCTGAGCGCCGCGCGCATCGACAACCAGGGCCACCTGGAAGCCGGCGTGCGCGCCGACGGCAGTGCCAACACCGCCAGCGTCCTCGACATCCAGGGCGGCACCCTGGCCAACCGTGGCCAGGTGCTGGCCCAGGGCAGCCTGACCACCGACCTCACGACGCTCGACAACCAGGGGGCGCAACTGGTCGCCGCCGGCTCCGCCCAGGTGAAGGCCCAGACCCTGCACAACCAGGGCGGCCAGCTCATCGGCCGGCAGGACCTGACGGTCGACGGCAGGCAGCTGGACAACAGCGGCGGCACCCTGGCCGCCAACCAGGCGCTGACCGTCACCGTCACCGACGAGGTGAAGAACCTCGGCGACGGCCTGATCCTCTCCAAGGCCGACGGCCTGACCCTCACCACCCAGGTACTGGACAACCAGGGCGGCACCCTCCAGGCCGACAGCGGCGAACTCAAGGCCACTGCCGGCACCCGCCTGGACAACCGCAGCGGCAAGGTCCTCACCGGCGACGGCACGCTGACCCTCGAAGCCGGCGAAGTGCACAACCAGCAGGGCCGCCTCAACGCCCAGGGCGGCGCCCTCAAGGCCAGCACCGACAGCCTCGGCAACGGCCAGGGCCGCATCCAGGGCGACAGCGTCGAACTCACCAGCAGCACCCGCCTGGACAACGGCCAGGGCCAGATCGTCGCCACCCAGGGCGACCTGGAGATTAAGCGTGGCGAAGTCATCAACGACGGCGGCCAACTGCTGGCCAAGCAGGCGGTCAAGGTCGACGCCGACAGCCTGCGCAACCAGGGCGGCACCCTCGGCGGCGACAACGTCGGCCTCACGCTGAGCGGCAAACTGACCAACGACGGCGGCCTGATCGAAGCCGGCAAGACGCTGAACCTCGACCTCGGCTCCGCCAGCAACGCCGGTGGCAAGCTGCGCGCCCTCGGCAGCACCGGCAGCAGCACCTTCGCCATCGGTGGTCGCTTCGACAACGACGGCGGCCTGGTGGAAATCGGTAACGCCGGGTTCAGCCTCACCAGTGCCAGCCTCAGCAACCAGCAAGGCACCCTGCGCCACGTCGGCACCCAGGGCTTCGCCCTCAGCCTGGCCGATGCCGGGCAGGCCGGCGGCAGCTTCACCACCAACGGCGTGCTCAGCCTCGACGTCGCCGACTGGACCAACAGCAGCCTGCTGCAGGCCCAGCGCCTGGACCTCAAGGTCGGCACCTTCACCCAGACCGTCAGCGGCAAGCTGGTGTCCATCGACGACATCACCGCCAGCGGCGGCGACTGGACCAACGACGGCGCCATCGAAACCGAAGGCAGGCTGCAACTGGCCCTCAGCGGCCGCTACCAGGGCAACGGCAGCCTGAAGAGCCTGGGCGACCTGACCCTCAGCGCCGCCAGCGCCGAACTCGGCCAGGGCGCCCAACTGCGCAGCGGCGGCAAGGGCGAATTCCGCCTCGGCAGCAGCCTGGTCAACGCCGGCACCATCAGCACCGTGGGCGATGCCCTGCTGGTCGTCGCCAGCCTCGACAACCGCGGCACCCTCGGCGCGGCGCAGAAACTGCGCATCGAAGCCCCGACCCTGCTCAACCAGGGCCTGCTCTTCAGCGGCGCCGACATGGCCCTGCGCGCCAACAGCCTCACCAACCTCAAGGGCGACCTCTACAGCCTGGGCGCGCTGAGCGCGGCGAAGGACGATGCGAATGGGCAGATGGCGTTGCTGGAGAACGTTTCCGGCACCGTTGAAAGTGCGGGCGACATGCGCCTGGACGTCGCTTCACTGATCAACCGCAAGGACATCTTCGCTTCCACCATCAGCCAGACCAGCGGTCGCATTACCCTTACCGGTACCGACAACTGCAAGGGCAAGCATTGCGAAGCCTCCTATGTGGTGGAGGAGGAGTTCGGTCTCAAGATCACCCAGGATTCGGCTCGCGCCAGCCTCATTGCGGGCGGCGACCTGACCTTCGTCGGTGGGGATTTCGACAACCGCTTCAGCACCGTGTCCGCCAGTGGCGACATCAGCCTCGACACCCGCAACTTCCTCAATACCGGCGCAGCTGGTGGCGAGAAGCGTTACTACGACTACTACATCTATACCAAGAGCGAGAGCGAGTATTACGGCTTCATTGCCAACATCGGCCGCTACAACGACTACAACGACCCCGCCTCGCCGAACTACAACCCGGCTGCCATGCCGCTGGGCGCTATCGCCATCGGCAGTGTGCGCAACTCCAGCGTTTCCCAGACCTCGGGTGGTGGCGACGTCGCCAACGCGGTGGTCCAGGCTGGCGGTCGCGTCGATATCAAGGGCACGCAGACGATCGAGAACGGCCTGCTACGCCCAGGTGAGCAGATCGACCGAGGCGCAAGCCGCGTCGGCCAGACTGCCGTGAACAGCGATGCCAAGCCGGTCGCCACCCTCAACGCCCAATTGCCCCCGGATACCCATCAGCAGTCCGTCGACCCGCTGTCCCTGCCGGGCTTCAGCCTGCCCCAGGGCCAGAACGGCCTGTTCCAGGTCAGCAGCAACCCCAGCCACCGCTACCTGGTGGAGACCAACCCCGCCTTCGCCAACCTGAAGAACTTCCTCAGTTCCGACTACCTGCTGGGCCGCCTCGGCTTCGACCCCGACCAGGCGCAGAAGCGCCTGGGTGATGGCCTCTACGAGCAGCGTCTGATCCGTGAAGCCGTCATTGCCCGCACCGGCCAGCGCCTGATCGCCGGCCTGGACAGCGACGAGGCCATGTATCGCTACCTGATGGACAACGCCATCGCCAGCAAGGACGCGCTGAACCTCGCTCCGGGCGTGGCCCTCACCGCCGAGCAAGTCGCCGCCCTGACCCACGACATCGTGTGGATGCAGGAACAGGTCGTGAACGGCGAAAGGGTCCTGGTACCGGTGCTCTACCTGGCCCAGGCCAACAATCGCCTCGCCCCCACCGGCGCCTTGATCCAGGGCCGCGACGTCGCCCTGATCAGCGGCGGTGCCCTCGCCAACAAGGGCACCCTGCGCGCCAGCGCGAGCCTCCAGGCCAGCGCCGAAAGCATCGACAACAGGGGCCTGGTCCAGGCCGGCGACCTCCTGGCGCTGCTGGCCACGGACAGCATCCGCAACGCCCAGGGCGGCATCATCAACGGCAAGGACGTCAGCGTCGCAGCCATCAAGGGCGATATCACCAACGAGCGCTCTGTCGGCTACACCGAACACAGCGGGCGTTTCAGCTGGAGCCAGGCGTCGGTCGATAGTGCGGCGAGGATCGAAGCGACCAACAGCCTCGATCTGGACGCGGGCCGCGATCTGAACAATCTGGGCGGCGTACTCAAGGCTGGAGGCAACGCCAACCTGAGCGCCGGGCGTGACCTCACCATCGGTGCGGTCGCTGAGGTGGACAGTGCTGATGCCCGGTACAAGAAATCCCATGCGACCCAGTCGCAGGTCACCCAGCACGGCAGTGAAGTTCAGGTCGGTGGGGCTCTCCGAGCCGAAGCGGGCCAGGATCTGGGGATAGTCGCCAGCAAGGTGACGGCTGGACAGGAGTTGGCGCTGATCGCAGGTCGCGATGTCAGCATCGAGTCGGCCGCCAACGAGAGCCATCGTGCTTCCCAGAGCAAGAAGGTCCAGAGCAGCAACGATCAGATTCGTCAGCAGGCGTCCGTCGTTCAGGCCGGTGGCGATATCTCCATCGAGGCAGGCCAGGATCTGACCCTGGTCGCTAGCCAGATCAAGGGCGCGAAGGATGTGGCCCTGGATGCCGAGCGGGACACAAACCTGCTTTCCGCGAAGGATGAGGACGCCAGTTTTTACTTCAAGAAGAGCAAGGGCTCCTTTGGGCGCAAGAAGACCGAGCAGCGGGAAAGCTACGACAGCACCAATATCGCGTCCGTCGTCGAAGCTGGTGGCGATCTCACCCTCAATACCAGCACGGCGGCCGATGGCAGCCTGAACATCGACGGTGGGCGCAACGTCACCGTGATCGGCAGCGAACTGCATGCCGGTAATGACCTGCTGGTAGGAGCGACCGGGAATGTCGCAGTCCTGTCCGGTGTCGAGGAGCACGGCTCCTACAGCAAGAAGACCAAGTCCGGTTTCCTCGGCATGTCGAAGAGCGGCAAGAGCCAGCTCAAGACCAGCGCGACCCAGGTCGCCAGCGAGCTGGAGGCTGGCAACGATGTCGTGATCGCGGCGGGTAACGACATTCGCCTGCGCGCCAGTGAAGCCAGCGCGGGTAATGACGTGGAATTGCGTGCCGGGCTGGTGAAGGACACCGGCGACATCAACCTCGTCTCCGCCAACGACACGGCATATAGCCTCACCGAGGAATACAAGAAGAAGGTCGGTCTCTCCACTTCGGGTGGCTTCCTGTCGATCTCTTCGGCCAAGGAGGCCGGTCGCGAGGCGCAGAGCAGTACCAGTGTTGGCAGCCAGGTGTACGCGGACCGAGATGCGACGCTGCAGGCGGAGCGCGACATCAACGTGATCGGCAGCGGCATCAATGCTGGTCGCAATGTCAGTCTAGACGCCGGCCGTGATGTAAACGTCGTAGCGGCTCAGAACAGCAGCGCCGAGCGCGATTGGAAGAAGAAGAAGCAGGTCGGTATCGGCATTTCTGGCAATGACAACGGCATCAACCTGTTCATCGGTGCTGATCGCGCCCAGGAAAAGAACCGTCTGGAGCAACAGACGGCTGCGGCCAGCCAGATCACTGCCGGGAAGGATCTTGGCGTTAATGCGGGGCGCGATATCAACCAGATCGGCTCCGACCTAGCGGCATCCAACGACATCAACCTGAAGGCCGGGCATAACATCAATATCGATGCTGCCCGCGAGACCAAGGTCATCGAGCATGTCGAAGTCCAGGAGCGTCAGGGCCTGGGTATCAGCCTCAATCACAACTTCGGCAGCACCAAGGATGCGGTGAGCAACGCCGGCAAAGGTGAGAACAGCGTCAGCCAGGGCTCCAGCGCCTTGCGTGGTGTGGATGCGGTCAGCCAGTTCCTGGCCGGCCCAACGGCGGATGTGAAACTGGGCAACTCCAAGCAGAGCTCGAGCCAGGAGATTACCGAGCAGACTACCCGCGCCTCCACCCTGGAGGCTGGCAACGACCTGAACATGACCGCGGGCAACGATGTGCAGGTGAAAGGCAGCCAGCTCGGCGCCGGACGCGACATCAACGTCAAGGGGCGTGACATCACCCTGGACGTGGCCAAGGGCGAAACCCGAGAGGAGAACCAGGAGCGGCAGAGCTGGGGCGGTATACATGGCGGCACGTCCGGCGGCTTCAAGGTCGGGGTCGGCGGCAGCAATGGCGTCGCGAACGAGGACTTTAGCCAGGGCAGTTCCACCGCGACCCAACTGGAGGCGGGACGCGACATCAATCTTCAGGCCAGCAACGATCTGACCTTGATCGGTGCCGAGGCGAAGGCCGAGCGGGACATCAACCTGAACGCGGGCAACGACCTCAATATTGTTTCCGCGCAGAACGCCAGCAACAGCGAAAGCAACCGCCACAACGCGGGTGGCGAGGTCGGCCTGACCTTCGGCTCGCAAGGGGTGGGCGTCTATGTCAGCGTGAACATGGGCAAGGGCGATCTGGAGAGAGACGCGGATCGCCAGCAGGAGGCCTATCTCTACGCGGGTAACGGTCTGAACTTCAACAGTGGCAAAGACACCACCATCTCAGGCGCCACGCTACGCGGCGATGAGGTCGTCGGGCGCGTGGGAGGCGACCTGCACGTTTCCTCTGCCGTCGATACCGGCGAAGTGAAAGGCAAGGAGTTCGATGTCAGTGCCACCGCAACCTTCGGCCCTGGTGCGGGCTTCAGTGGCTCCGCCGGTTATGGGCAGACCACCGGCAAGACCAACTGGGTGGGAGAGCAGACCAGCATCACCGCCAAGGACAAGCTGGATATCCGCACTGAAAACCACACCCAGATCGACGGCGCACTCATCGCATCCGACAGCGGCAATCTAAAGCTGGACACCAACACGCTCGGCCACAGCGACATTGCCGGCGTGGACAAGGAGCACGGCTACTACCTCAACGTTGGTGGCACCTATAGCGCCGGAGGCAGCAGTGGTGGCACGACGCAGGACGCCAGCCAGGTTGGCAAAGGCAAGGAAGGCGAAGCCGGCTGGAGCGTAAACGGCTGGGAATACGAGAAGGATCGCCAACAGATCGTCCGCGCTACCGTGGGTAATGGCGACATCGTCGTGCGCAAGGACTCAGAGACGGGTGCCGACTCCACCGCTGGGCTCAATCGTGATGTCAGCAAGGCGTATGAGATCACCAGGGACCATGAAGAGCGTACGGATCTTTATGTGACCAAGTCGTCTGTGGAGGCTGTTGGTAGTCCGGCTGAAACCTTAAAGCGATGGGGGCAGGCGGCAGATGAATATGCTTATAAAACCGAGAATGCGGTTGAGCAGAGTAGAGAGCTGATTTTTGCGGGAGTCGCGGTGGGGAGCGGTATTCCTCCGGATGCCGTCAATAAAGTGATTCAAGCCTATAGTGCTGAAAGAGCTTTGCTGAAGGGCGGGGAGCAGACTCGCCTTGCGGCCGCTAAACAACTCATGGATATGTTCTTGCCGGAGCTAGCTGCTCCGGGGGCAGGAATAGTTGTAGATCGAATAAATAAACTGGCTGTTGATAATCCTGCGGCTGCTCTTGAAGTTATGTCGATGCTAAATAAGAGCGTTGCACATGAGCGAGCGCCGGTGGGTAGCAATAATTTCGCGCTAGCAGAGCTTGCCGTGCTCGGGGTCGTGGTGCTGGCTGTTGGAGCTATCGCTGTTGTATCTAGCCCAGATAATCAAAAGAAGATGAACGAGGCATTAGGGCGCTTGCTTCAAGAAACCTCTAGTCCAGAAGAGGCTCTGGAGAGAGTAAATGAAGTCAATGGCATAATAGGGAGGCTGGGGGGTAGGCTAATTCATGAAGATGACTATGTGCCACTTATAAATCCTGGTGTTAAACCCTCTGGTCAGAATGCTTCTAGTGGTGGGTATGGTTCTGGTGGAGTTGCTACTGGGCCAGTATCAACTGGTGGCAGCGAAATAAATGAATCCGGCGTATGGTGGACCGAAACAAAACCGGTGCCGAAATCGCTGTTCCCATGGGCGATGTATCAAGAGAGTGTTGGCTCTACAAACGATCTCGACCTATCGACTCAGGCTGATCAGGCGATGCTTGAAGAGATAAATAAGTTTTCATCTCGAACTCAGGCTGCCAAAATTGCAACTATGGTTGGTGTCTATGATCCGGAGACAGGGCGTATAGCGGTGGGCAGTAGTAATGGGAGAATTACTGCTGCTGATCTGCATCCCGATACGGTTCGATTTGTTGAGGAAAGACTAGGGGTTAAGGTTGGTGAGTTTACCGATATATGTGCAAATAAGGTTGGAGCATGTGCTGAGATATCTGGGGCTGATGTATTAGTTAGGCAGGGGTCAAGGCCTGAGAATCTTAAATTTACAAGGGCTCTTCGGCCTGCCAAGGTCTGGGGTGAGCAAGATATCCCAGATGATGCTAGGGTGGGTATGTGTGGGAACTGCAAGAACACATGGTGAATTTTTATGGGTGATTTGAATAAAGATTGGATGCCAGGTTTTGGCACTATATATACTTGGTTTGCTATGGATAAAAATGGCAGGCTGGCAATGATGGTGAATAATTGTTTTGGTGATTTGCCGCAGCAGTTGCTGATGATGGATAAAGCTGAGGATTTTCTTGATAGGATGAATGAGTTTTTATGGGAGGAGTCTGCTGGATTTACAAATTACCCCAAGGATAAGAATGGGGGGTTTGAAGTGGATTTGTACTCTGCGTCTGCTTGGAGTAAGCGCTCCTCTCGCGAGGAAGTCTTTGAAAGTCTACTAAAGGAATTTATGCGTAGGGGGCGGTTTTCGGATGCAAATATCCCGAAAAATAAAGGATTTTATATCTATCATGGGGTGGAGGGGAGTTGCGCGGGGGAGGACTACCCAGTGGGCTACGACGGAACAACTGAAATGGGGGATTATTTCAGGTTTCTCATGCCCAGTGTTTTAGGTGGGATTGAGGATTTTCCGGAGGAATTGCGTAGAGGGGTTGCGGTTTCTGTGACTGTGGATTTCTCAGTTGATAGGGTTCTGGCTGGGAGTAATATAAGTGAATATTTTCCTAAGCTTTATTCTTGAGTTGTAGTTTGCGTGGCAGTGTAAATTTATTGGCCTGGTTCTAATAGTTGGGTTGCTAAGTAATCTCGTTGATCTGAAGCGTGGGGTGGTTGGTTAGCAAAACACCCCGCTACTCACCCAAGCTTTCGACTTGTCTGGCTTTTGTGGCGTGGGTCGAAGTGCGATTCGTCTAGATTGACTCTCTACAACTACGCTTTCAGCTCCACCATAAAAAAGCCCGGCATCCACAGGGCTTCGTCATTTCAGGAGAACCGTCTCAGCGGGATATCAATGCGGCCGTTCCCCTGCACCGAACGCCCGGCGCTGATGAACTGGGGCCGGAAGTCGGCGAAGAAGAGGATGTCCTTGGGGTTGCTGGCGGCGAGGCCGAAGGCTTTCCAGTAGAGGACGCGGAAGCCGGGGTTGATCGGTTGCTCCTCGGCGGCCACAGGTTTTGCGGCGTTGCGCGATTGCTTCCAGCTCTGCCAGGCGAGGTAGAAGAGGTAGAGCGCGCCGACGAGCTTGAGCAGGCTGAACAGCTGCTCGGAGGCCAGCAGCAAGGCGCCGAGGCCGAGTGCGGAGGCGGCGAGCAGGCCTGTGGCGGCGCCACCCTGAAGACCGGCAATGACCTGCTCCGCCGGCCAGCTGGACTACCAGACACGCAACCAGCTGACTCCGGAGGAACAGCGCAACCTGACCCTCTGACCTCACCCCCGGCCGCCCCTTGGGGCGGCACCCCTTTCCCGAGGGCGGCAGGCGACTGCCGCTCTTTTTTTGTGTTTCTTACGGGCTCGCACCTGGCAGGTGTTAGCGGTACTCACATGCAAAACTGCCCTTGCAGGCTTTCCCACTGCCTCATATAGTCCGCCCGTTGCGGTCAATCCCGTAGCCGACCTTGGCCGGTCGAACTCTCTAGGCGCACAGGCGCCGACCATCCGATTGCAGGCGCTTTTTTCATGCCTGCGACGTCGTGTTATGGCGGCTGTGCGCGGGACACCTTCGGGTGTGCCGGGCACCTAGAGTCCCGGTCGGCCAACCTGCGTACAGCCGTCACCCATTTCCTTCGCTTGGCCGCGAAGGGTGATGGCTCTCACTCTAGGAGCATCACGTCATGACTCGCGCCGCTCTCGATAACTTCATCTCTTCTGTATTCGCACCCAGCCAACTTTGCAGCGGTGGAGGTGTTCATCATGGCTGACCTGCGCCCGCTCTCCGCCAACCCTTCCGGTTCTTCTGTCCTCTTGCTCGATGGCAGCCGGTCCTACATGGAACTCCAGGAAACAGCCGAGTACCGCCTGGTTGCTGCGCGAGATTTGCTCGCCAGTCTCTCGTGCATGGAGGGCTCCTGTGTCGATGGGCGTGATCTGGCCAATGTGGCCGACGCGGCTTACTTGCTGCTGTCGGATGCCAGCGACTTGTTCCGTGCTGCCCGCGAGGCGGTGCGGCGTGATCGCCTTGGCGTTCGTCGCTAAGCCCTTTACGTACCCATGAAGAGGCCCGGCATCAGCCGGGCTTCTTCATTTCGGGCGAGCCGTTTTTGCAGAGACGGCAGAGGTTCCGGGTGCCCCGGACAGCACGTTTACGAGCGCAGCCCTTGGCGATCCCGGGAGGGGCTGCGAGATCCGCCGCATGGGTTTCGCTGCGCTCTACCCATCCTACGAAAAGCTGAGCGAGGCACGGGGCTGGGCCGTGTGTAGGGTGGATGCCGCTCTTCGCATCCACCGGGCGGAGGTGGGCAGGTCTCCCCTGTAATGCGCATTCCAGACGCTTCCGGCCCCTTGAAAGCAACCCCACCGAAATCCGTTCATGAAGATTCGATGACAAAAGTTCGGTGGTGCCGTCCGGCCCCGGTCAAGGTGATGTACGGAGCGTCAACGGCGAGGGATATCGCCGAAAGGGAACGTGTCGCCAGGGAGGGCGACGACTTTCGCCCGCGGTTTGCGGGCGTGCCGAGGCCAGTGGAACAGGGGCGATGGGGAATATGGACGGTTACTCGAAAGTGGGCATGCAGGAGCTCGACCAGCGTCTGTCGAAGATCGTCGAGGCGGCGCGCAAGAAGCCGGTCTCGGTCTACCGCTACGCCGCGCCCTGGGTCTGGATCGTGTCCCAGGACGATTGGCAGAGCGCGCTCAAGGAGGTCTCCAGCTACATCCCGCCCGGCCATTCGCTGGTCCTGTTGCGGCCGCAGATCGACGAGGTGATGGGCCAGGCCCTGGCCGAGCTGCAGGGCTGGGCCCGGGCGCAGCAGCTGCAGGTGCCGCTGCCGGCCCTGCTGCATGCGCTGCTGCTGCAACTGCTCTATTCGCTGCCCAGCGAGAAGCAGCTCTACGAGCAGCTCAACTACAACCTGCTGTTCCGCTGGTTCGTCGGCCTGGAGCTGAACCAGCGGGTCTGGGGCTTCTCGGTCTTCGTCCGGGACCTGGGGCAGGTGCTGGACAACCCGCAGGCGGTGCGCCTGATCGAGCGGGTGATAGGCGAGGTGTTCTCCGGCGGCCTGATGCAGATGCCGGAGTTCTCGCTGAACTTCGCCCAGCTGCATACCTGGCTGGCCCGGCACGCGGCCGGCGCACGGCAACGCTGAAGGCGGCCGGCGAACCAACAACGAAACGTTCACTGATGCGGTGCGGCACGCGCGTTCGGGCGCGGCCACGCCTGCACGGAAGGCGGCCCGGGCATACCGGGCGCCATTTCACGAGGGGGCTGTGTGGGTCATCTGTCATTCAACCAACGAGGCGTCGTCGCGGCCCTGAGCCTGCCGTTCGCGCCGGCCTGCCTGGCGTTGGCGATCCACGCCGCGCCGGTGTCCGCGGAGGAGGGGGCGCAGCCGGCGGCCAGCGCCGACGCCCCGGCTCGGCGGGTCGACGTCAACGAGTACGTGGTGCGCGGCAACACGGTGCTGGAGGCCCGCGACATCGAGGAGGCGGTCTACCCCTTCCTCGGCCCGCAGCGCAGCCTCGCCGATATCGAGGGCGCCCGCGACGCCTTGCAGCAGCGCTACCAGGGCAAGGGCTACCAGTCGGTGTTCGTCGAGCTGCCGGAGCAGCAGGTGGAAGGCGGCGTGGTCTACCTGCAGGTCAGCGAGACCAAGGTGGGCCGCGTGCGCGTGGTCGGCGCCAGGCACTACTCGCCGGTGGCCATCCTCGACGACGTGCCGGCGCTGGAGGAGGGCAAGGTGCCCGACTTCGCCAAGGTCCAGGGCGAGCTGGCGGCGATCAATCGCAACCCCGGCCGCCAGGTGGTGCCGCTGGTGCGCGAAGGCCAGCGCCCGGGGACCATGGACGTGGACCTGCAGGTGGAGGACAAGAACCCCTGGCAGGCCAGCGTCGGCCTGAACAACGACTACAGCGCCGACACCGAGAAACTGCGCTCGGTGGTCAGCCTCGGCTACAACAACCTCTTCCAGCGCGGCCACAGCGCCTCGCTGACCTACTTCACCGCCCCCGAGGACCGCGACAACGCCGAGGTCTGGTCCGGCTCCTACGCCGCGCCCCTGGACGAGCGCTGGACGCTGCAGTTCTCCGGCTACCAGTCCGACAGCGACGTGGCCACCATCGGCGGCAGCAACGTGCTCGGCAAGGGCCACTCCTATGGCGTCTCGCTGATCTACGGCCTGCCTCCGGAAGGCCCCTGGGCCCACTCGCTGTCGGTGGGCGTCGATTTCAAGGATTTCGAGGAGTCGCTGCAATTCGGCGGCGCCGAGGACAAGGTGCCGCTCAAGTACGCCCCCATCACCCTGGGCTACAACGGCTACCGCTACACCGAGGCCTCGCAGCTGGGCCTCGGCCTGGCGCTGGTGGCCGGCACCCGCGAGTTCCTCGGCTACGGCAGCGACGCCGAGGCGTTCGACTACAAGCGCTACCGCGCCAACCCCAGCTTCGCCGTGTTCAAGGGCGACGCCACCTACACCTTCGGCTTCGGCGGCGACTGGCAGTCGGCGACCAAGCTGGGCTTCCAGCTGGCCTCCGGGCCGCTGGTCTCCAACGAGCAGTTCTCCGCCGGCGGCGCCACCAGCGTGCGCGGCTACCTGGCCGCCGAACGCACGGGCGATGACGGCTGGCTGTTCTCCCAGGAGCTGCGCACGCCCTCGCTGGCCGCCTTCCTCGGCAAGGGCCTGGCCGGCTACGTCGAGGACTGGCGCCTCTACGCCTTCGCCGAGGGCGCGCAGCTCTCCCTGCAGGACCCGCTGCCCGACCAGGACGACAGCTACAGCCTCGCCAGCGTCGGCCTGGGCACACGCGCCACGCTGCGCGAATGGCTGTCCGGCAGCCTCGACTGGGGCTACCCGCTGAAGGATGGCCCCAACACCGAAAAACGAGACCCGCGCGTGCATTTCAGCGTGCAGGCGAACTTCTGACCCCACAGGCACCGACTCCGGAGTGACACACATGCAACGCTTGATCTTCACCGCGCTCATCAGCCTGGGGCTCCTGTACCCGGCGATCGCCAGTGCCTGGTGGCAGGACGACTGGCTCTACCGCAAGCAGATCTCCGTCGACACCACGCCCCAGGGCGCCGCCATCGACCAGGCCGCCGGGCGCACGCCGCTGCTGGTGCGCCTGCACACCGGCAACTTCAGCTTCGACGGGGTCAACGAGAACGGCTCGGACATCCGCTTCGTCGCCGCCGACGACAAGACCGTGCTCAACCACCAGGTGGAAAGCTTCGACCCGCTGATGGGTATGGCGCTGATCTGGGTGGACGTACCCCAGGTGGAAGGCGGCCAGCGCCAGGACATCTGGATGTACTACGGCAACGCCAAGGCCCCGGCCACTGGCAACGGCCAGCTGACCTTCGACCCGGACTACAGCCTGGTCTACCACTTCGACGGTGCCGTCGGTGCACCCCCGCGTGACACCACCGCCTACGGCAACCATGGGCAGACGCCGCCCGCCAGCAGCATCGACGGGGTGATCGGGCGCGCCGCCCAGCTCAACGGCCAGCCGCTGATGCTGCCGGCCAGCCCGTCCCTGGCCCTGCCGGCCGGTGGCGCCTTCACCTTCAGCGCTTGGGTGCGTGCCGACCAGTCTGCGGGCGACCAGCTGCTGCTGGCCCGCCGTGATGGCGGCAACGCACTGCTGCTGGGCCTGGCCCAGGGCCTGCCCTTCGTCGAGGTCAACGGCCAGCGCGTCCAGGCCACCCAGGCCCTGGCCGCCGGGCAGTGGCAGCACCTGGCGCTGAGCGCCGACGGCAGCGCCCTGCGCCTGTACGTCAATGGACGCGAGTCCGGTAGCCTCGCGCTTTCGCTGCCGGCCTTCGCCTCGGTGATCGCCATCGGCGCCGACCTGCCCCAAAGCCAGGCCGTGCCCGTGGAAGGCGCCGCCGAAGCCCCGGCGCCAGCCGCCTTCGGTGCCTTCGCCGGGGCCATCGACGAACTGCGCCTGTCCAAGGTCGCGCGCCCGGCGGCGCTGATCCTCGCCGACGCCACCGCCCAGGGCGCCGAATCGCGTCTGGTGGCCTACGGCGTGGATGAAGAGCAGTCCGGCTTCGGCTTCGGCAGCCTCGGCTTCCTGCTCAAGGCGGTGCCGGTGGACGCCTGGGTGATCATCGCCGTGCTGGTGCTGATGATGATCCAGTCCTGGGTGATCATGATCCGCAAGAGCCGCAGCGTGGCCCGCGTGATGCGCGCCAACCAGCTGTTCCGCGAGCAGTTCGCCCGGGTCGGCACCCGCCTGGAGCTGCTCGCCGACGACCGCGCCCTCAACGAGTCCCTGGTGCATTCCTCGCTCTGGCGCCTGTACCAGGTGGCGGTGAAGGAGATCCGCACCCGCCGCGACCAGGGCGCCGACACCTCGTCCATCTCCGCCGCCACCATCGAAGCCATCCGCGCCTCCATGGACGGCGTGCGCACCCGCGAGAACCAGCAGCTGTCCTCGCGCCTGTCGACCCTGTCCAATGCCATCGCCGGCGGCCCCTACATCGGCCTGCTCGGCACCGTGCTGGGCATCATGGTGGTGTTCCTCGGCACCGCCATGGCGGGCGATGTGAACATCAACGCCATCGCCCCCGGCATGGCCGCCGCGCTGCTGGCCACCGCCATGGGCCTGTTCGTCGCCATCCCCGCGCTGTTCGGCTACAACCGCCTGACCACCCGCAACCGCGAGGTCAGCGCCGACATGCGGGTGTTCGTCGACGAGTTCGTCACCCGCCTGGCCGAAGTGCACGGCGAATCCCAGTTCAGCGAAACGGCGCACCGGCGGGGCCTCCATGCCGGCAGTGCGCCGCTGACCGCCTGAGGACGCTGCCATGGCCAACCTGAGCAGCAGCCATGACGACGACGAGGACGCCGCCGTCGACAGCATCAACATCACGCCCCTGGTGGACGTGCTCATGGTGGTGCTGGTGATGTTCATCCTCACCGCCACCGCCCAGGTCTCGGGCATCCAGATCAACCTGCCCAAGGCCAGCGCCGCCATCTCCCTGGCGCAGCCGAAGACCAAGGCCATCTCGGTCAACGACGGCGGCCAGGTGTTCCTCGACGCCTACCCGGTGACCCTGCCGGAGCTGGAGGACCGCCTGCGCACCGAGAAGGCGCTGAACCCCGACTTCCCGGTGATCGTGCGCGGCGACGCCACGGTGCAGTACCAGAAGGTCATCGAAGTGCTCGACCTGCTGCGGCGCCTGGAGCTGTCCCAGGTCGGGCTGGTCACCGGCAAACCGAACCAGGGCTGACCATGACCACCTTTCCCAGCAAGGGCCCCGATAGCGGGCTCGCCGAAGTCCGCAGGGCCGAGCCGACCTGGCGCCGGCCGCTGGCCTGGGGCCTGGGGGCGCTGGTCGCCGCCGGCCTCGCCTGGCTGCTCTGGCAGTGGGCCAACGACATGAGCGGCGTGCGCCGCGAGGCGCCGAAGATCCCCGCGATCATCCCGCTGCCACCGCCGCCGCCCCCACCGCCGGTGCAGGAGAAGCCGCCGGAGCCGGAAACCCCGGTGGAGGAAAAGATCGTCGAGCCGGAACCCACCCCCGAGCCCGAGGAGGTCAAGCCGGAGGAGGAGGCACCGCCTACGCCCGCCGACGACCTGGCCAACCCCATGCAGATGGACGGCGACGCCCAGGCCGGTTCCGACGCCTTCAACATCGGCGCCGGCAAGGGCGGCGGCATGGCCGGCAGCGGCGGTGGGCGCCTGGGCAACGGCACCTACAGCCAGTTCCTCGCCTACGCCTTCCAGCGCCTGATGCGCGACAGCCCCGAGCTGCGCTCGCTGGCCTTCCGCGTGCACCTGGACGTGTGGATCGACCAGGGCGGCCAGGTCATCCGCGTGGAGCTGACGCGATCCACCGGCGACCCGGAACTCGACGCCAAGGTGCTGGCCGCGCTGCGTGCCTCGCCCGCCCTGGAACGCCCGCCGGCCTCGATATCGATGCCGGTCCGAATCTCGTTGCAAGGACGCCGGCCCAGCTAGGCCGCGCCACCAAGAACAGCCAAGGAGTAGAACCATGATCTGCAGAATGAGCCGACTGGCGCTGGGGATAGGCGCCGTGGTCGCCGGCCTGGCCGGCCCGGTGCTGGCGCAACCGCCGGCGCCTTCGGAAAACGCCACCATCAACCTGATCCGCCTGCTGGTGCAGCAGGGCGTGCTCAAGCAGGACCAGGCCCAGGCGCTGATCCAGCAGGCCGAGGCCGAGGCCGTGCAGGCCCGCCAGGCCGCCGCCACGGCCCCATCGGCCCCGGCCGGGGTGCCGGGCGAGGTGCGCGTGCAGTACGTGCCGGCCATCGTCCGCGACCAGATCCGCGACCAGGTCAAGGCCGAGGTCATGGCCCAGGCCAGGCAGGAGAACTGGGCCGCGCCCAACACCTTCCCCGACTGGGTGTCGCGCATCAGCCTGGAGGGCGACGTGCGCCTGCGCAGCGAATCGCGCTACTACTCCGACACCAACAGCGACCGCATCGTCGACTTCGCGCGGATCAACGACCGCGGCCCCTACGACATCAACACCAACACCAACCGGCAGCTGCCACCGCTGCTCAACACCCGCGAGGACCGCGAGAACCTGCTGCGCCTGCGCGCCCGCCTGGGCATGCGCGCCGTGCTCTCGCCGAGCTGGACGGCGGTCATGCGCATCGGCACCGGCTCCGACAGCGGCCCGGTGTCCACCACCCAGACCCTGGGCGGCGGCTTCGGCAAGAAGGACCTGTGGCTCGACCAGGGCTACCTCGCCTACAAGCCCGACGAGCGCCTGACCCTCACCGGCGGGCGCATGCCCAACCCGTTCTACACCACCGACCTGCTGTACTCGGGCGACCTCAACTTCGACGGCCTGGCGGCGGTGTTCGACCAGCCGCTGGACCGCGACATGGGGCTGTTCGGCACCCTCGGCGCCTTCCCGGTGGAATACAGCTCCGACACCGCCAGCAGCAACGGCTTCGACAAGGAGAGCAGCAGGAACAACTGGCTCTACGGCGCCCAGCTCGGCGCCCGCTGGCAGCTGGACGCGGACAACAGCGTCAAGGGCGCGCTGGCCTACTACCGCTTCGACGACATCGAAGGCCGGCGCTCCAGCCCCTGTTCCCTGTACTCCGGCCAGCCGGCCTGCGACACCGACGAGTCGCGCCCCGCCTTCATGCAGAAGGGCAACACCCTGATGCAGCTGCGCAACATCGTCATCGACCCGGCCAACCCCACCACCACGCCGCAGCCGCAGTACTTCGGCCTGGCCTCCGAGTTCAACCTGGTGGACCTCAACCTCGCCTGGGACACCGCGCTGTTCCACGATTTCAAGCTGCGCAGCCAGGCCCACTACGTGCGCAACCTGGGCTACGACGAGGGTGAGATCCGCAAGCGCTCGGCCGGCCAGCTGGCCAACAACGTCGACGCCAGCGGCAACATCGAGAGCGGCGATACCGCCTGGATGCTGCAGTTCACCCTGGGCAACGCCCTGGACCTGAAGAAGCACGGCGACTGGAACCTCTACGCCGGCTACAAGCGCATCGAGCCCGACGCCCTGCCGGACGGCTTCAACGACTCGTCCTTCCACCTCGGCGGCACCAACGCCAAGGGCTGGTTCCTCGGCGCCAACTACGGCTTCGACAAGAACATCGTCGGCAGCGTCCGCTGGCTGAGCGCAGAGGAGGTCTACGGCGCGCCCTTCGACATCGATGTCCTGCAACTGGAGGTCAACACGCGCTTCTGACGCGCGTGTGGCCAAGGAGCGAGAGCATGAACACCCGATCGCACACGCCGCTGAAGCTGGGCCTTGCCCTGCTGCTGGGGGCCAGCATCGCCAACGCGGCCTCGGCCGAAGGCATGGAGGAGCGCCTGCGCGCCCAGTTGCGCAGCACCACCCAGCAGCTGCAGGCGTTGCAGAGCGAGCAGGCCCAGGCCGCCGCCGCGCGCACCGCGGCCGAGGGCCAGCTGGCGGCGGCCCAGGCGCAGATCAAGCAGCTCACCGCCGAGCTGGCCAAGGCGAAGGGCCAGGCCGAGCAACTCGCCGGCCAGCAGGACAGCCTGCGCAGCGCCGCCCAGGCCCAGGTCGCGGCCAGCACCCTGCAGGTGGGCAAGTTCAAGCAGGCCTACGACGAACTGCTGGGCCGCGCCCGTGGCATCGAGTCGGCCCGCGCCCAACTGGCCACCGACCTCGCCACGCGTGACGAGCAGGTGCAGCAGTGCACCGCCAAGAACCAGCAGATGTACCAGGTGGCCAAGGACATCCTCGAGGCCTACGAAAAGATCGACGTCAGCGACGTGATGAAGATCCGCCAGCCCTTCGCCGGCAGCGCCCGGGTGAAGTTCGAGGAGCTGGCGCAGACCTACGGTGACGCGCTCTACAAGACCCACTTCGACGCCGCCATGGTGCCCGCCGCCGGCCAGTGACCCACGGGTGCCGGCATGGCCGACACCGAACCGCAGACAAGGAACCGCGCAATGACCGCCATCGACATGATCCACAGCATCACCCCCGACCAGCTCACCGAGCGCCTGCAGGCCGCCGGCTACCGCGTCAACCGCACCGAGCAGGGCGGCGTGGTGCAACTGCTCAGCGCCAGCCAGGGCATCGGCTTCGCCGTGCGCTTCGGCAATCCGGCCACTGACGCGGGTGCCTACCTCGACTACTGCTTCAGCTGCGCCCTGCGCATCCAGGGCGAGCTGCCGGCGGGCCTCGCCGAGGTGTGGAACGCCAGCCGCCGCTTCGCCCGCCTTTCGCGCCAGGGCGAGTTCCTCGTGCTGGAGATGGACGCCATCGTCGCCGCCGGCGTGAGCCCGCAGCACCTGCAGGGCCAGATGGAACTGTGGGACCGCCTGCTGCAGGAGTTCATCGCCTACCTGCGCGACTACAGCCAGGTCATGGCCCGCGAGCAGGCCGCCGCCACCCCGGCGCCGGCCGAAACCGCCGACAGCGAGGCGTGAGCGCGATGAACGCCAAGGGCCGGATGGTCGGCATCGGAGCACTGGCCGCCGTGGCGCTGGCGGTGGGCTTGGCGCTCGGCTTGCGCCCGGGCAGTGCGCCTGAAGCGGCGGTGCAGGCCGCGCCCCAAGTGCAGCAGGCGAGGGTGTCCACCCAGGCCGCCCCCGCCGAGCGTGCGGTGGCGCGCCTGGGCGAGCTGGAACTGGGCGAGGGCGAGCTGCAGGCGGTGCTGGATGGCCTGCCGCCGGCCACCCGCGAACAGCTGCGTGCCGACCGGGGCGCCCTGGAAGGCTGGGTGCGCGGGCGGCTGGCGGAGAAGGCCCTGCTGCAGCAGGCCCAGGCCCAGGGCTGGGAAGAGCGCCCCGACATCCAGCGCCTGACCCGCGCCGCCACCGAGCAGATCCTCCTGCGCACCTACCTGGAGTCGGTCAGCCAGGTGCCCGCCGACTACCCCGGCGACGCCGAGCTGCAGGCCGCCTACGAGGCCGGCAAGGACAACTGGATGACCCCGGCGCTGTACCGCGTCAGCCAGATCTTTCTCGCCGTCGGCCCCGGTGCGGCTGAGGAGCAGGTGCGCAAGCAGGCCATCGAGCTGGCCCGCCGCGCGACGGCTGCCAACGCCGATTTCGCCGCCCTGGCGCGCCAGTATTCCCAGGATGCCCGCACGGCGGAGCAGGGTGGCGACACCGGCCTGCAACCGCTTGCGCAGTTCGTCCCGGCGATGCGCCAGGTACTCGCCCGCCAGCGCGTGGGCAGTGTGACCGAGCCGCTGCGCAGCGAGGCCGGCTACCACATTCTCAAGCTCACCGAGCAGCAGCCCGGCCGCGTCGCCAGTCTCGACGAGGTGCGCGACCGCCTGCGCCAGGCCTTGCGTGCGCAACGCCAGCAACAGGTGGCACGGGCCTACCTGGACGGCATGGTCAGCTCGGCGACCCTGAGCATCGACGGTGCGAGCCTCAACCAGGCGCTGGAGCGGGCCCACTGAGACGGCGCCGGGCGGGAGGCCCGGCGCGAGGCAACCTTACGGAGGAGGGTTTATGGCATTGCAGGAGAACGACCACCCGGCAAGCGGCGGCGGCGCCGTGAGCGAGCACGGGGCCGACGAGGGCTTCGCCGGCCTGGACATGGAGGCGGCGCACTTCTTCGTGGTGGCCGCCCGTTGCGGCTGCTTCATGCAGGCGGCGCGCAGCCTGAGCGTCAAGCCGACGCTGCTGCGCAAGAAGCTCGGGGTGCTGGCGGCCTGGGCCGGGCACCCGCTGTTCCAGCACCAGGGCAACGCCCTGGTGCTGAGCCCCGAAGGCCGGCGCCTGCGCACCCAGCTGGCGGCGCGCCTGGCGGTGCTGTCCCCGGGCCTGGCGCAGAACGAAGACCAGCCGCTGGTGCGCATCGCCGTCGCCGAGCCGCTGCTGCACGACATCCTCGGCCGCGACCTGCTGGCCTTCCTCCGCCAGCACGCCAACGTGCGCCTGGAACTGGCACGCCTCGACGAGGGCGAGGCGCCGGCGGCGGACACCGACCTGCGCGTATGGCTGGCCCCGCCCGGTGACGCCACGCCCTGGCCGGGTTTCGCCAGCGCCCACCAGGTGTGCCTGGCCCAGATGGAATACCTGCCCCACATCGCCAAGCGCTACTCCCGCGAGACCAGCCGCCCGCGCAGCCTGGTGGAGCTTGCGGACTACATGCTGGTCGACCTCCACGGCTACGCCGGCATCGAGGCGCTGCGACCCTGGAACCTGGCCATCGCCGAACGCCGCGCCGGGGTCACCCGAGTCAACTCCTACGAAATGCTCCGGCAGATGATCCAGTGGAGCGCCTGCATCGGCCTGTTGCCCCATTACGTCAGCCAGCTGGACAAGAACCTCATGGCCCTGCCGGCGTTGTTCGAACCGCGCATGGACATGCAGGCCTGGCTCGCTGTCCGTGCCGGCGAAGAAGAGCGCGAGGAAGTCCGCCGCCTCGTCGCCCTGGTGCATGCCGCCTTCGATGAGCGCCGGGATTGGTTCTAGCGTTCGGAAGGGGAGTCGGTGCGGGGACGGTACGTACAGCACTCCCTACGTGAAGCGGGTGTGCGAGTGGATGGGTGATGCGTACACCAATGTGAAGCGCTGGGAAGGAAGTTGGAGCAGCGGCCAAACGCCCCTTTCAGGAGGCCGAGCGCAATCGTCGTTTCAGGGGTTGAGCGACATGGATGTCGCGAGAGCCGCGATGGGCCATGGATGGCCCTTCGCGGCGTGCCCCTGAAACGATGATGGAGTGAGGGAAGTCTGGCGAAGCCAGACCCGTATGGAGGGGCGAGCGCTTTTGGTTCCTTTTAAGGCGATTGTTAAAAGGGACTCGCCCGGCAAGGCGAAACAGAAGCCATCAGCAAACTCGGCAATCTGCTGGGCTCCAGAACGCCAGCTCCATAGGTTGGGCTGAGGTACGAAGCCCAACATGACGGGGCCGGGTTTCACGCCGTTGGGCCTCGCTACGCTCGGCGCCAACCTACGGCGATGCGGCGCATCGCTGGGCGACTGAAGTCGCCCCTACAGCGATAGGCGTCACCCCTCATGCGCCCAATCGCGCTTGCGGATCTGCTTGGCGCGGCGTTCGAGCACCAGGTACACCACGCAGGCGATGGCCAGGGGCAGGAGGAAGTAGATGGCGCGGTAGCCGATCAGCGCGGCGAGGAGGGTGCCCTTGGACATCTGGTGCTGCATCAGGGCGATGAACACCGCCTCCAGCACGCCGAGCCCGGCGGGGATGTGGGTGATGACCCCGGCGATGCTGCTGATCAGGAGGATGCCGAGGATCGACGGGTAGAAGGCTTCCTTGGGCAGCAGGATCCAGATCAGCGCCGCCATCAACGACCAGTTGAGCATGCCCAGGCCGACCTGGATCAGCGCCATGCGCAGGCTCGGCAGGGTCAGCTCCTGGTTGCGGAAGCGCCAGTTGCGGCGCTTGGAGAAGCGGCAGGCGGCGAGGTAGGCGAGGGCGGCGGCCACCAGGGCGAAGCCGATCAGTTGCAGGCCGGTCTCGCCGATCTTCCAGCCTTCGGGCAGGTCCACCAGGCGCAGGGAGAAGACGCAGCCGGCCAGCAGCATGTAGCCCAGCCAGTTGGTGATCAGGCTCAGGCTGAGCACCTTGGTGATGGTCGGCACGTCCAGCCCCAGGCGCGAGTAGAGGCGGTAGCGCAGGGCGATGCCGCCCACCCAGGAGCTGAGGTTGAGGTTGAAGGCGTAGCAGACGAAGGTGACCGGGATGGTCTGCCAGGCCGGCAGCTTGTGCGCGGTGTAGTGGCGGCCCACCAGGTCGAAGCAGCAGTAGGTGGCGTAGCTCGCCGCGCAGGCCAGCCCGGCCAGCGCCAGGGTGGTGGCCTTGTAGTTGGCGATGGCCTGGCGCACTTCCTGCCAGTCGAGGTTCTTCACCAGCATGAACAGCAGCACCGGCACCAGGCAGAAGAAGAACGCCGTCAGGCCGCGCTTGGCCCAGGTCTTCCAGGTGGCCTTGCGCGCGCTCATGAGCTTTTCTCCTGTTGTTCGTAGACCGGCTCGACGCCGGCATCCTCCAGCGGCTGCAGCGACTTGATGCGCGGTGAGTGGGCGGGGAACCAGCCGGCGATGGCCGGGAAGTGCCGCAGGAAGTGGAAGCTGAGGAAGATCAGTGGCGCCCGCCACCAGTGGCCCCTTGTGATGCGCTGCAACGTCACGCGATTGCACTTGGCGTCGGCGAGCTGCTGCAGGTGGTCGTGCAACTGCCGGTTGAAGGCCGGGTCGCGGATCACCAGGTTGGCCTCCAGGTTCAGCGACAGGCTCAGCGGGTCGAGGTTGCTCGAGCCCACCGTGGCCCATTCGCCGTCCACCAGCGCCACCTTGCCGTGCAGCGGCCGCTGGCAGTATTCGTGTATCACCACGCCGTCGCGCAGCAGGTAGTTGTAGAGCAGCCGCGAGCACAGGCGCACCAGCGGCATGTCCGGCTGGCCCTGGAGGATCAGGGTCACCTGTACGCCGCGCCGGGCGGCATTGCGCAGCTCGCGCAGCAGGCGGTAGCCAGGGAAGAAATAGGCATTGGCCACCACCAGCCGCTGCCGGGCCGAGCGCAGCGCGCGCAGGTACTGTTCCTCGATGTCGTTGCGATGGCGCTCGTTGTCGCGGATCGACAGCAGCATGCGGGCAGGCCCGGCCTCGCGGTTTTCCGGCGATTCCGGCAGCAGGCTGTGCACCTCGCTGGCGCTGTGGGACAGCAGCTGGCCGCAGGTACGGTGCAGGTCGCAGACGATGGGCCCGCGTACCGCCACCGCGTAGTCCTGCTTGGCCATGGGGCCGAAGTCGGCGAGGTGATCGGCGCAGAAGTTGATACCGCCGATGAAGCCCAGCTCGCCGTCCACCACCACCAGCTTGCGGTGCAGGCGGCGGAACAGGTTGGTGCGCATGCCCAGTACCCGGGGGCGTGGGTCGAACATGTGCAGGTTGACGCCGGCCTCGGTCATCTCGCGGATGTAGCGGGTGCCGAGGTCGGCGGTGCCGTAGCCGTCCACCGTCAGCTCCACGCGCACGCCGCGCCGTGCGGCGGCGATCAGGGTCTCCTTGAGGCGCAGGCCGACCTTGTCCTCGAAGACGATGAAGGTCTCCAGCAGCACTTCGTGGCGGGCCTTGTCGATGGCCTCGAACACCGCCGGGAAGAAGGCCTCGCCATTGATCAGCAACTCGACATGGTTGCCTTCACGCCAGTCGAATTTCACAGGTGCACCTCCACAAGCAAGGGGGCGTGGTCGGACAGGTGGGACCAGGGCCGGCGCAGCAGCACCTGGGGTGAGTGGCTGGTGGCATTGCGCACGTAGACGCGATCCAGGCGCAGCAGCGGCCAGCGTGCCGGGAAGCTGCGTGCCGGGGCGCCATAGGCGTTGACGAAGGCCTCGACCATGCCGCGGCTGGCGAGGATGTCGTCGGCGCGCACGCGCCAGTCGTTGAAGTCGCCGGCGACTATCACCGGCGCCAGCGGCGGCAGGCTGTCGAGCAGGCGGCAGAGCAGTTCCAGCTGTTCGCGGCGGTGGGCTTCGCGCAGCCCCAGGTGCACGCAGATGGCATGCACCTCGCGGTGGCCGGGCACGTCCAGCACCGAATGCAGCAGGCCGCGTTCCTCGTTGCCGGCGATGGACGCATCGAGGTTCTCGTAGCGCAGGATGGGGAATTTCGACAGCAGCGCATTGCCGTGGTCGCCTTCCGGGTAGACCGCGTTGCGGCCGTAGGCGAAGTCGGTCCACATGCTGTCGGCGAGGAATTCGTACTGGGGCGTCGGCGGCCAGTTGCTGAAGCGCCTGGCATGCAGCTGGTGGGTGCCGAGCACCTCCTGCAGGAACACCAGGTCGGCACCGAGGGTGCGCACGGCATCGCGCAGCTCCGGGAGGATGAAGCGGCGGTTGAGGGGCGTGAAGCCCTTGTGGGTGTTCACCGTGATGATGCGCAGCTGGTGCACGGCCGGCAGCAGGTCGGTGGCGGGCAAGGGGGCACTGGTGACGGTATTCACAGGTCGGCTCCTTCCAGGGGCTGGCCGGGTTCGGTCTGCAGGTGCCCGGCCAGGCCGAGTCGTTCCAGCAGCTGGCGGGCGTCATAGGGCGCGCGCACCTTGATGTCGTTGTCGAAGTAGCAGTACAGGTCGCGGCTTTTGCGCCGGGCCGGTGCCTTGGCGCTGATCAGCCGGGCGTCCTCGGGCTGGCTGCCACGGGTCCAGGCTTCGATGCGGCGCTGCCAGGCGTCCAGCGCGGCGTCCGAGTAGCCGCTGGCGTAGAGCTGCTTGTCGCCGTGCAGGCGCATGTAGACGAAGTCGCTGGTGAGGTCCTCCGCGTAGGGCCACTTCTTCGCCGTGTCGGCGACCACCAGCGCCACCTTGTGCCGGCGCAGCAGGGCGACGAAGGCCTCGTCGAGGAAGCTGTCGTTGCGGATCTCCACCGCGTGGCGCAGGCGCAGGCCCTTGGGAATGTCCAGGTAGCCCTCCACGTGCATGCGCGCGTCGCTGTGGCGGGCCAGGTCACGGGCGGCGTCGCTGTCGTGGGGCAGGGCTTGCAGAAAATCGGCGAACAGCGTGGGGTCGAACTTGAAGCTGGGCGGGAATTGCCAGAGCACCGGCCCCAGCTTCCCGCCCAGGCGGAACAGCCCCGAGGCCATGAAGTTGGCCAGGGGCTGCTCCAGCTCGCGCAGGCGCGTCACATGGGTGATGTAGCGCGGCGCCTTGACGCTGAAGACGAAGTCCTCGGGGGTGTCGGCCGCCCAGCCGGCGTAGCGCTCGGGCGTCTGCAGGGCGTAGAAGGAGCCGTTGATCTCGATGCTGTTGACGGCGCGGGAGGCGAAGCGCAGCTCCTTCTTCTGCACCAGGCCCTTGGGGTAGAAATCACCCCGCCAGGGGGCGTAGCGCCAGCCGGAAATGCCGATACGGATCTCTGCCATCCTCGCCTCCGCTAGCGTCCCGGAGCCGGGGTGACGGACGCGAGCGTCCGTTCCAGCTGCGCCTCGTCGGCGATCACTTCTTCGCCGCCATCGCCCGCCGGCTGCATCCGCTGTGGGTGCAACTCCACCTTGATCCAGCCGCTCTCGCGGCGGTCGAAGGCCTTGAACGCTTCGATGGCATCGCTCATCGGCTTGACCTGGGTGAGGATCTTGGCCGGGTCGACGCGCTTGTTCAGGGTCAGCTCGATGAGCTTGGGGATGTACTTGCGGTGGTGGCAGTTGCCCATGTTGATGGTCAGGTTCTTGTTCATCGCCAGGCCGATGGGGAAACTGCGCGCCTGCTGCGGGTAGACGCCGATGATCGACAGGGTGCCGGCCTTGGCCAGGCCTTCGACCGCCCATTGCAGGGCCTGGCTCGGGGCATCGCCTGGGTGCCAGTTGTCGCCGTCCGGGTGGGTGCGCGGCGTCAGTTCGGCCATCTCCCGGCGCATGCGTCCGGCGGCGTGGTGGTCGTGGCAGGCGTGCTCGGCGTCCACGCCCACGGCATCGATGGCGCGGTCGACGCCGATGCCATCGGTGAGCCGGCGCAGGGTCTTGACCGGGTCTTCCAGGTCGAAGTTGATCACTTCGGCGCCTTGCTGGCGGGCCATGCGCAGGCGGTCGTCGAGGTGGTCGATGGCGAACACCCGGGCGGCACCCATCAGCTTGGCGCTGGCGATGGCGAACTGACCCACTGGGCCGCAGCCGAACACCGCCACCGTGTCGCCGGGGGTGACCTCGGCCATCTCGGCACCGAAGTAGCCGGTGGGGAAGATGTCGGAGAGCAGGATGGCCTGGTCGTCGCTGATCTCGCTGGGCAGCTTGATCAGGCCGATGTTGGCGTGGGGGATGCGGGCCTTCTCCGCCTGCAACCCATGGAAGGGGCCGGTGGCCTGGGGCCCGCCGTAGAACGCGGTGCCGGCCTCCTTGCCGTTGGGGTTGGCCACGTCGCACTGGGCGTAGTAGCCGGCCCGGCAGTAGGAGCAGTTGCCGCAGGCGATGGTGGAAGGCACCACCACGCGGTCGCCGATCTGCAGGTTGCGCACGTCGTTGCCCAGGGCTTCGACGATGCCGACGCCCTCGTGGCCGAGGATGGTGCCCTTGACCATGCCGCTGACGGTGCCGCGCACGAAGTGCAGGTCGGTGCCGCAGATGGCCGAGGCGGTGAGGCGGATGATCGCGTCCGTGGGCGCCTGCAGGGTCGGCTCGGGGACGTCGTCGAGACGGATGTCGCCCACGTCATGGAATACGACTGCCTTCATGGGTGGCTCCTGTTCGGGCCCGGGCCGGTGCTCGCCGGCGACCAGGCATGGAAAACGGCAGGTGCCCTGGCGGCACCTGTGATAGTTCCGACTGGGCAGCGAGGGAGCGGTTCAGGTTTTCTGCCCGTTGGGCACGAGGCGCAGCCCGGGTTTCGGGCCGGCGTGTGGTGGAGTACCGATCGCGCATGAATTCGCTCCCACGCGGGCGGCGCTGCGTACCGCTTGGCGAATGAATTCGCCCCTACAGCTCCGGGGAGGCTCGGTGCAGGGCCGTAGGGTGTACTGCGCGCACCTGGGAAGGCGGCGCGCACATCGATGTGAGGCCCGGGCATCGAGGGCGGGGCGGCGGGTAGGTCGGGTGAAACCCGGCGTGTGGTGTGGCTCCGATCGCGAATGTATTCGCTCCCACGCGGGCGGCGTTGCGCACCGCTTGGCGAATGAATTCGCCCCTACAGGTCCGGGGAGGCGCGGTGCACGGCCGTAGGGTGTGCTGCGCGCACCTGGGAAGGCGGCGCGCGCATCGATGTGAGGCCCGGGCATCGATGGCGGGGCGGCGGGTAGGTCGGGTGAAACACGGTGTGTGGTGTGGCGTCGATCGCGAATGAATTCGCTCCCACACGGGCGGCTGCCGCCAGCACCGATTCGATGCGGGGGCCGAGCAGCCGTTCCTCGCTGTGCTCCGGGATGACGCCGGTCATGCACCGTGCTCCCGCAGCCCCTCCCGCTCGGCCACCGAGGTGGCGTCGTGGCACCAGACCTCCAGCAGCAGGTCGGGCTCTTCGTGGCGCAGCAGGCGCGGCATGCCCAGGCCCCGGGCCAGGCGTTCGTGGACCTGGTCGCCGGTCAGCGGGCAGCCGTCGATCTCCGGCCGCCAATGGCAGGCGAGCAGGGTGCCGCTGCGGTTCAGCGATTCCAGGCAATGCGCGATGAGGCGGTCGAGGTCGTCGGCGTCGAGGTAATAGCACAGCTCGCTGAGGATGATCAGGTCGAAGCGCCCGCCCGGCCACTGCTGCGGCAGGCGCGCCTGCAAAAGGCGCACGTTGGGCTTGTTGGCCAGGCGCTGGGCGGCCAGCTCCACGGCGCGCGCCGAGGTGTCGCAGCACAGCAGGTCGTGGCAGCGGTCGGCCAGGCGCAGGCTCAGCTCGCCGCTGCTGCAGCCGGGCTCGAAGACCCTGTCGTAGAAGCCGCGGGGCAGGGCGGCGAGCACCAGGCTGCGCTTGCGCTTCTCGTACCAGCGGCGGCGGAAGGCCCAGGGGTCGCGGCTGTCGTGGTAGAGCTTGTCGAAGTAGGTGTCGGCCACGCTCATAGGAAGAACAGCTCGAAGGGCTGTTGCAGGCGTTCCAGGCTGGCGCTGCCGAGCGCCGGCGGGCCACCACCGGGGTCGGCGTACAGCTGGCTGGCGAAGGCCTGCACGGCGTGGCGCTTGCGGGCCAGGGTCCAGATGTCGAGTTCGACTTTGCGCGCACGCTCCCAGGGGATGCGCGGGTCTTCCGGGCTCGCCCAGTGCCAGGCCCGGATAGGCACCTCGTGGACCAGCGCGCCGATCTCGCTGCCGACTTCGAGGGCGGCCAGCCCCACCGCCTCATGGTCGTCGTGGCCGTCCTCGCGCCAGGGGGTGAAGACCACGTCGGAGGGCTGCAGGTAGGTGGCGAGGAAGCGCTTGAGCTCGCCCAGGTGGCGCCCGACGCCGGTGTCGGGGAAGCCGCCGCGCAGCCACTTCAGCTCCGCCACCGGGATGCCCAGGCGATGCAGCGCCTCGGCGCTTTCCTGGGGGCGCACGATGCCGAGGCGGTGCGCGGTCCAGTAGCGCGAGCCGGGGTGGCTGGCGCTGCCGTCGGTGACCGAGATCAGCAGCACCTGGCGGTGCAGCTGGAACAGCAGCTGCAGCAGGCCGCCGCAGCCGAGCACCTCGTCGCCCGGGTGCGGTGCGACGATCACCGCGCGGGCTTCCGGCGGTACCAGGCGCTCGCAGCGGATGGTCGGCACCAGGCTCAGGTGCTGCGAGGCGTTCCAGGCCTGCAGCGGCGTGCCGTCGCCGTGGATGAGGTGGGCTCTCATGGCATCCAGCTCCCCTGTGCGGCCGAGGTGGCGAGGCGACCGGGTCCGGGCGTGTCGGCGCCCCGGCGCGGGTACTCCGCCAGGTCGCCTTCCAGGCGGTCGGCGGAGCAGGCCGGGGCGCCGCCCATCAGCCGTCCTCCCGTTGCAGTTCGAAGAGCAGCAGCGAGCGGTTGGTGAGGGTGAACTCCGTGTCGAACTCGAAGCGCTCCAGGGAACGGTCGTCGGGGCGGTTGGTGTCCAGCAGCAGCGTCCAGGCGGTGCCCTGGGCCACTTCCGGCAGGCGGAAGTTGACCACGTCGTGGTGGGCGTTGAGCAGCAGCAGGAGGGTGGCGTCGGCGCCGCTGCGGCGGATGCCGGTGGGTTGCGCGCGGCCGTCCATGAGCATGCCCAGGCAGCGGGCGTTGCCGTCCTGCCATTGCTCCTCGGTCATCTCGTTGCCGCAGGGCGACAGCCAGGTGACGTCCTTGACCCCGAGTTCCTCGTTGTACTCGCCCACCAGGAAGCGGCCGCGCCGCAGGATCGGGTAGGCGCGGCGCAGGCTGATCAGCCGCCGGGTGAAGTCCAGCAGGCTGCGGCCCTCGTCGTCGAGTTCCCAGTCGATCCAGCCCAGCTCGTTGTCCTGGCAGTAGACGTTGTTGTTGCCCTGCTGGGTGCGGCTGAACTCGTCGCCCGCCACCAGCATCGGCGTGCCCTGGGAGAGCAGCAGCGTGGCCATCATGTTGCGCATCTGGCGCAGGCGCAGCTCGCGGATGTCCGGGTCGTCGGTGGGGCCTTCGACGCCGTGGTTCCAGGAATAGTTGTTGTCGCTGCCGTCGCGGTTGCCTTCGTCGTTGGCTTCGTTGTGCTTGTGGTCGTAGCTGACCACGTCGCGCAGGGTGAAGCCGTCGTGGGCGGTGACGAAGTTGACCGAGGCGTAGGGTCGGCGGCCGCGCTGGTTGAACAGATCGCCCGAGGCGGTGAGGCGGCTGGCGAGGCCGGCGATCTGGCCGTTGTCGCCGCGCCAGAAGGCCCGCACGGTGTCGCGGAAGCGGTCGTTCCACTCCACCCAGCCGGGCGGGAAGCCGCCCACCTGGTAGCCGCCCGGGCCGCAGTCCCAGGGCTCGGCGATCAGCTTGAGCTTGCTCAGCACCGGGTCCTGGCGGCAGGCGACGAGGAAGCCGTGGCGCTCGTCGAAACCGTGGGCATGGCGACCGAGGATGGTGGCGAGGTCGAAGCGGAAGCCGTCGACGCGCATCTCGGTGGCCCAGTAGCGCAGCGAGTCGGTGACCATCTGCAGCACGCAGGGGTGGCTGAGATCGAGGGTGTTGCCGGTGCCCGAGTCGTTGATGTAGTGGCGACGGTTGTCGGGCAGCAGGCGGTAGTAGGTGGCGTTGTCGATGCCGCGCATGCACAGGGTCGGGCCCAGTTCGTTGCCCTCGGCGGTGTGGTTGTAGACCACGTCGAGGATCAGCTCCAGGCCGGCGTCGTGCAGGTGCGCGACCATTTCCTTGAACTCGTTGATGTGGCCGCTGGCGAGGTAGGCCGCGTGGGGCGCGAAGAAGGCCAGGCTGTTGTAGCCCCAGTAGTTGTTCATGCCCTTTTCCAGCAGGTGCTGGTCGTTGACGAAGCCGTGGACCGGCAGCAGCTCGATGGTGGTGATGCCCAGGGAGCGGATGTGCTGCAACAGCTCGGCGTTCATCAGCCCGGCGCAGGTTCCGCGCAGGTGCTTGGGCACGGCGGGGTGGCGCATGCTGGTGCCGCGCAGGTGGGCCTCGTAGATCACCGTGGCGTCCCAGGGCACGCGCACCGCCTTCTGCTCGGGCCAGGTGAAGGCGGGGTCGATGACCTTGGACTTGGGCACGAAGGGCGCGCTGTCGCGCTCGTCGAAGGACAGGTCGCCGTCCTTGTGGCCGATGGTGTAGCCGAACAGCGCCTCGGACCAGCGCAGCCCGCCCATCAGCTGGCGGGCATAGGGGTCGACCAGCAGCTTGTTGTGGTTGAAGCGGTGGCCGGCGTCGGGCTCGTAGGGGCCGTGCACGCGGTAGCCGTAGATCTGCCCGGGGTGGGCGTCGGGCAGGTAGCCGTGCCAGATCTCGTCGGTGTATTCGGGCAGTTCGATACGCTCCAGTTCACGCTCGCCCTTGGCGTCGAACAGGCAGAGCTCCACCTTGGTGGCATGGGCGGAAAACAGCGCGAAGTTGACCCCCAGGCCGTCCCAGGTGGCGCCCAGGGGAAAGGGGTGGCCTTCGGTTATCCGTGAGCGTTGCCTGCTCATTGGTGCTTCTCCTCAAACGACTCGGTTGGGCTCAGGCTTTCGGCGCCTTGGGCGTGGCCTTGGTGGCGCGCGGCTTCTTCAGCAGCGCGGGTTTTTCTTCGGCGGGGGCCTTGGCGGCACGTGGCTTGCGCGGGGCCGGCTGGGCGACGAGGGCCTCGGCGGGCGGGCTGGCCGGTACTTCCTTGGGCTTGCTGACCCGGCGCGGCTTGGGCGCCGGCGGGCGCTCGCCGCGGGTTTCCGACTCGGCGAGCTTGCGCGCCATTTCCCAGTGGCGGGCTTCCTGGCCCGTGGGTTTGCCCTCCGATTCCCAGATCTGGTAGGCGAATTCGCGGATGCGCTGTTCTTCTGCACTCATGGCTGTGGCTCCTGGTGAGGTCTGAAACACAAGAGGTTGACGGGGAAGTCCGCCAGCGCCTGCGCCAGAGCGATGCGCCCATCGACGGGGTGCAGCGGCGCGCTGGAGAACACGCCGGTGAGCGTGCTGTCGGCAATGGCGGTGGGCAGCACCACGCGGGTGTCGCCCCAGCGTGCTGGCGGGATGTGTGGGGTGACGGCCTCGTCCAGCAGCTCGCTGGCCAGGCGCGGCACCAGCACCACCAGATAGTCGCCACCCTGGCTGCGGGCGAAGGCCAGCACCTGCTCGGCGTGATCGCCCTCCACCTGCAGCGGCTGGTAGTCGCCCCGGGCGAACAGGTCGGCGCGGGCATAACGCACCGAGAGCACGGTCGTGATCAGCCATTGCTTGATGCGGCCGTCGCGCCAGTGCTCGATCAGCTGGCGCTGGTCGGCCGGTTCGGTGAGGGCGTCGATGCGGCGGGCGAAGTCCACTTCGCGGCGGTTGTCCGGGTCCACCAGGCTGAAGTCCCAGAATTCGGTGCCCTGGTAGAGGTCGGGGATGCCGGGCGTGGTCATGCGCAGCAGGCACTGGGCGAGTCCGTTGAGGGCGCCGGCGGGGGCGATGGCGTTGGCGGCGGCGGCGATGTCGATGCGCAGCTCGCGGGCGGTGTCGCGCGCCAGCAGGTCGTGCAGGAAGGTGCGGCAGGCCACTTCATAGGCGGCGTTGGGGGCACTCCAGCTGCTTTGCAGCTTGGCCTCGCGCAGGGCCTTTTCCTGCCAGCGCAGCAGGCGCTCCAGGTAGGCCTCCAGGGCGTGGCGGTCGTCGGCGTCGAGGTCCAGCGGCCAGCTGCCGAGCAGGCACTGGTAGAGCATCAGCTCGTCCGCCGCGCTGGGGGCGCCGTCGCTGTCCAGCACCGCGCGCAGGGGCGCTGCCAGGCGCCGCCAGTGCTCGCAGCGGGCGGCGAACCAGGCGGAGCGCTCGCTGAGCACGGCCAGGCGCGCGCGGTTGTCCTCGCCGCGCTTGTGGTCGTGGGTGGCGGTGGTCAGCAGGTTGCCGGGGAAGTGCTGCGAGCGCGCCAGGCACTGGGCGTGGAACTCGGCGACCGAGCCGCTGAACTGCTGCGGGTCGAAGCCCACGTCGTTGCGCGAGAGCAGCACCGCCGAGCGGTAGCAGGCGGTGTCTTCCACGGCCTTGGCGGCGGCCGGGGAGGTGAGTTGCTGGAAGCGCGCCAGGACCTTGCGCCGCTGCTTGCGCTGCGGGCCGGGCGGCACCTCGCGCAGGGGCTGGCCGCCGAGCCAGCGGTCCAGGTGCTGCAACAGCGGCTGGTCGGCCTCGCCCAGGGTGCTGCGGGCACTGGCCAGGGCCTGCTCGAAGACGCGGCGATCCTGCTCGGAGCGGCCGCAGGCACCGGCATAGGTGCGGTACACCGGGAAATGCACGATGAGTTCCAGCAGTGCGCGGCGGATGGCGCCCAGGGTCAGGTCGCGGGTGGCGATGTCTTCGCGCGCCACCAGCAGCAGGCCCTGGGCGAGGTTTTCCAGATCCCCCGCCAGGGAGCTGGTGAGCACCAGCTGGCGTGCCTCGAGCACCTCGTCCTGGAAGCGCCCGGAGCGGCCGCTGAGGGTGCTCCACAGGGCGTTGAGCTGCAGCTCGCCCAGGGGGGAGTGCTGCAGCAGGGACACCTGGTTCATGAATTCGTAGCCGGTGGTGCCGTCCACGCCCCAGTCGTCGGCCAGGCGTTCGCCCTGGCCGAGGATCTTCTCGACGTAGATCGGGAAGTGCTGGCCGAGCAGGGCGCGTGGACGCGTGGCGAGCAGCCCCTCGACCCGGCGGCGCAGGCGCCGGCAATAGCCGCGCGGGTCGGCCAGGCCATCCACGTGGTCGATGCGCAGGCCGTCCACCAGGCCCGCCGCGATCAGCTCGAAGACCTTGGCGTGGGTGGCCTCGAACACCTCGGGCCGCTCGACGCGCAGGCCGCCCAGTTCGTTGATGTCGAAGAAGCGCCGCCAGTTGATGTCGTCGGCGGCGGTGCGCCAGCTGGCCAGGCGGTAGTGCTGGCGCTCGAGCAGTTGGTGCAGGCGCTCCAGGCCTTCCGGGGTGTCGGCGTGGTAATGCTCCAGGGCGCGGGCCATGGGCACGTCGTCCGGGGTGGCCTCGGCCAGCTGGCGGCGCAGCTCCCGGGCCTGTTGCCAGGCATCGGGCTGCCCGTCCAGGGCCTCGAAGCGCGCCGCGAGGTCCGCCAGCGACGGCTCGCAGCTGGCCCGCAGCAGTTCGCCGTAGCTGGGCGGGGTGAGGGGGAAGCGATGGTCGAAGTGCTGGGCGTAGAGGCTGCCGTCCTCGGCGTCGTAGCGCAGGGCGATCTCGCCGGCTGCCAGCACCTCGCCGTAGTCGCTGCGCAGGAAGGGCACCAGCAGCTGGCCGCGCAGCAGCGGGTCGTGGGAGCGCCACTGGATGTCGAAGAACTGCGCGTAGGGGCTGCTCCGGCCCCATTCGAGCACGTCGAGCCACCAGGGGTTGTCGTCACCGCCCACCGCCATGTGGTTGGAGACGATGTCGAGGATCAGCCCCATGCGCTGCTCGCGCAGGGCGGCGACCAGGCGCTTGAGCGCCGCCTCGCCCCCCAGCTCGGGGTTGACCCGGGTGGGGTCGACCACGTCGTAGCCGTGCACCGAGCCCTTGCGCGCGGTGAGCAGCGGCGAGGCGTAGACATGGCTGATGCCCAGCCGGGCGAAGTAGTGCACCAGGGGCACGGCGTCGTCCAGGGTGAAGCCCCGGTGGAACTGCAGGCGCAGGGTGGCGCGGACTTCATTCATGGCCTTGGCCCTCCAGCTGGCGGCGTGCGTCGTCGAGGCGTTGCAGGCGGCGGCTGGCACCCGGGCCGTCGAGCATGCTGGCGGCCGGTTCGCTCCAGCGCCGCCGCCAATTGGGGTGCTGGTCGCCGGGGCCGGGCAGGTTGGGCTGCTCCTCGCTGCCCATCACGTCTTCCAGGGGCAGCAGCACCAGGGGCGCGGGGGTGCGGCCGACGAAGCCGATGCAGGCCTCCAGCTGCGCCTCGCTGTCGCTGTCCGGGCCGTGGCCCGGGTCGCTGGCGTAGAGCGCCGTGGTCAGCGCCAGCTTCTCCCGCGCGCGGGCCTCGCGGTCGCCGTGGCTGTGCTCGGCGCTGCGCTGGCCGGTGACCTCGCGCCACTCGATGTCGCGCCCCAGGAGCCAGCCGCGCATGCTCGGCAGGTCGTGGGTGGTGGTGGTGGCGAGGGCGTCGCGGGGCCAGCTGTGGGGCGGCAGGAAGCGGCCGTCGGCCTGCTCGAACTGCAGCACGCGCATGCCGAGGATCATCCGCTGCGCCAATTCTTCACGCAGGCCGGCGGGCACGGTGCCGAGGTCTTCGCCGATGACCAGGGCGCGGTGGCGGAAGGACTCCAGCGACAGCAGGCGCAGCAGGTCCTGCAGCGGGTAGTTGAGGTAGGCGCCGGCTTCCGGCGGGGCGCCCTGGGGCAGCACCCAGAGGCGCTTGAGGCCCATGACGTGGTCGATGCGGATGCCGCCGGCGTGGGCCAGGTTGGCCTGCAGCATTTCGATGAAGGCGCGGTAGCCGTGGCGTTGCAGGCCTTCGGGGGAGAAGGCCGAGACCCCCCAGCTCTGCCCGGAACGGTTGAGGATGTCCGGCGGTGCGCCGACCGTCACCGAGGTCAGCAGTTCGGCCTGGCGGGCCCAGGCCTGGCTGCCGGCACCGTCGGCGCCGACGGCGAGGTCGGCGATCAGGCCGATCTTCATCCCCGCGCCACGGGCAGCGCTCTGCACGCGGTCCAGGCCCCGGGCGATCAGCCACTGGCAGAAGGCGTGGAAGGTGACTTCCTGCTCGTGCTCGGCGGCGAAGCGCAGCACCGCCTCGTGCTGGGGATCGCGGTACTGCTCCGGCCAGACGCGCCAGTCGGTGGGCAGGCCGCTGCGGCTCATGAAGCCGTGCAGGGCCTCGAAGCGGCAGTGCTGCAGCAAGGCGTCGCCGCCGTGCTCGCGGAAGCTGGCGAAGTCGGCGCTGAAGGCGTTCTCCGGGCCGCTGAAGCCGTCGAACAGCGCACGCAGGATGGCCTGGCGGCTGCTGGCCACGGCGGGCCAGTCGATCAGCGGCTGGGCTTCCAGGCGCGCCAGTTCGGCACCCAGGCCGCAGGCGGCGATCGCCTGCTGCATGGCGCGCTCGCCGAGGATGCAGCCGGGGGCGGCGTGCAGCACGTTGAACAGCAGGCGGCTGGAGGGCGAGTAGGGGCTGTAGGTGTGGCTGTTGGCGCTGAACATGGCGTGCACCGGGCTCAGGGCGATGGCGTCGGCGCCCTTGGCGGCGGCGCTGCGGGCCAGCTCCTCCAGCGCCTGGGTGTCGCCCAGCCCGCCGTCGCCGGGGCGGCGCAGGGAATACAGCTGCGCGGTGAGCCCCCAGATGTGCCGGCGCTGGTGGTCGCAGAGCTGGGCCACGCTCTGGCAGGCCGGCGGGGCCACGGCCAGGGTCAGCGCCTGGTCGCCGATCAGCAGGCGCTGGTAGCCGCAGGCGGCGATGGCGGGCAGGCGGCCTTCGTGGTCGAGCCGGGCGTCGACCCGGGCGCCGTCTTCGAGCTGCAGCTGGAAGGGCGTGCCGGCGGCGAAATGCCGGGCCAGCGACAGCGGCTGGCCCTGGTCCAGCGTCAGCAGGGGGGCGAGGGCGGCGCTGCTTCGCTGCTGGTCGATGTGGGCGAGGCTGGCGTGGATCTGCTGCTCGCTCTGCGCGGGGTAGCCCAAAGCTTCGAGCAACGCGCGCTGGGCCTCGGGGGCCACCTGCTGCGGGCGGCCGTCGGCGTCGGTCCAGTGGATGCTGAGGCCGGCGGCACCGGCCAGGTCGGCCAACAGGGCGTCGCTCATGCGCTGTCCTCCAGGGTCACGGCGACGCTGCGCGGCGCCAGCAGGCCCTGGCGGTAGTCGTCCAGGTCCATGCGGTTGGAGAAGATCACCCGCGCGCCGTCGTGCGGCAGCGGCGCACGTACCGGGGCGGAGGCGAGGTTGAGGTCGATGCGCAGCAGGCTGCCGTCACCCAGGCGCCAGCTGGCCGATACGGCCTTTTCCTCCAGCACCCGGGTGCCGATGGCCTGGCTGCCGGGCAGGCGTGGCACCAGTTGCGCGTGGCGCAGCTCCAGCAGGCGCCGGTAGTAGACGCGCCAGGCTTGCTGGCCGGGCTCGGTGCAGGTGGCGCAGTCGGGGATGGAGCCGGTGAAGGTGCCCAGGGCGTTGGGGTCGGGAATGCTGCGGCGGATCTGCTCGTCGGCGAACACCGCGAATTCGCGGAACTCGTTGCGCCGCCCGTCGCGCACCGCGCGGCCCAGCTCCTCGTTGTGTGAGGTGAAGAACAGGAAGGGTTGGCGCGAGCCCCATTCCTCGCCCATGAACAGCAGCGGGATCATCGGGCTGAGCAACAGCAGGGCGGTGGCGGCCTTGAGTTCGTCCGGCTCGGCCAGGCTGGCCAGACGCTCGCCGAAGGCACGGTTGCCGACCTGGTCGTGGTTCTGCAGGAACAGTACGAAGGCGGTCGGCGGCAGGTGCGCGCTGGATTGCCCGCGCAGGTGGCCGCGCCGGGTGGACTCGCCCTGGTAGACGAAGCCCTCGCCGAGGCAGCGCGCCAGCTTGCTGGTGGTCTCCGTGGCGAAGTCGGCGTAGTAGCCCTCGCGTTCGCCGGTGAGCAGGGCATGCAACACGTTATGGCCGTCGTCGTTCCACTGGGCGTCGTAGCCCTTTTCCAGCAGGTCGACGTCGTTGTCCTCGTTCTCCAGCACCAGGTGCAGGTGGCGGCCCTTGCCGGCGGCGGCGCGCAGGCGGCCGGCCATCTCCACCAGGAAGTCCTTCTCGGTGATGGCGTGCACGGCGTCGAAGCGCAGGCCGTCGACGCGGTAGTCCAGCACCCACATCAGGGCGTTCTCGCAGAAGAAGTCGCGCACCTGCACCTGGCGGAAGTCGATGGCCGGGCCCCAGGGGGTCTTGCGCTCGCGGTTGAAGAAGGCCCCGGCGTACTGGCCGAGGTAGTTGCCGTCGGGGCCGAAGTGGTTGTAGACGACGTCGATGAACACCATCAGGCCCAGGCCGTGGGCACTGTCGATGAGCCGCTTGAGCGCCTCGGGCGGGCCGTAGGAGCTGTCCGGGGCGAAGGGCAGCACGCCGTCGTAGCCCCAGTTGCGTGCACCGGGGAATTCCCCCAGGGGCATCAGCTCGATGGCGGTGACGCCCAGCTCCTTGAGCCCGGGCAGCAGCGCCTCGACGCGGTCGAAGCCGCCGAGCAGGCCGACGTGCAGTTCGTAGATCACCGCCTCGTGCCAGGGGCGGCCCCGCCAGTCGGCGTGGCGCCAGCGGTAGGCCTTGGGGTCGACCACCCGGCTGAAGCCGTGGGGGCCGTCCTCCTGGGCCCGCGAGGCCGGGTCGGGCACGCGCAGGTGCCCGTCGATCAGGTAGCGGTAGACGGTGCCGGCGCCCAGGGGCAGGCGGCTGCAGTACCAGCCTTCTCCGTGGGCGCGCAGCGGGTGGCGGCTGCCGTCGGCCAGTTCCACCTCGACGGAGCCGGCATCCGGCGCCCAGAGGGCGAAGCGTGTGGTGCCGTCTTCCTCGAGCAGCGCTCCATGGCTGCGCGTAAGGGGAAACATCAAGCCTGACCCCCTGCCTGCAGCGTCATCGAGCCGGCCTTGAGCAGCCGTTTGTAGAGGCGGTCGTAGGGCTTGACCGACTGGTGCCAGTAGAGCGGCGAGGCCATGGCCTGGCAGCGCATGGCATTGAGCAGCTCGGGGTGGCGGTAGACGTTGAGCGCACGCTGCACGGCATCCAGGTAGCTGGCGGCATCGGCCTCGCGGAACAGGAAGCCGGTGACGCCATCCTCGATGGTGTCGGCCAGGCCGCCGGTGCGCCGGGCGATGGGCAGCGAGCCGAAGCGCTGGGCGTACATCTGGCTCAGGCCGCAGGGCTCGAAGCGCGAAGGCATCAGCAGGAAGTCGCTGCCGGCGAACATGCGCCGGGCATCGGTCTCGTTGAAGCCGACGTGCACGCCGATGCGGCGCGGATGGCGCTGGGCGAGGTCCTGCATGGCCGACTCCAGGGCCGGCTCGCCACGGCCGATGATGGCCATGCGGCCGCCGCCGGCGACGATGGCGTCGGCGATCTCCAGGGTCAGGTCGATGCCTTTCTGCTGCACCAGGCGCGAGACCACGGCGAACAGGGGGCCGTCGCCCGGCTCCAGGTCGAAGAGCTTCTCCACGTACTCGCGGTTCTCGCGCTTGCCCTGCCACAGCTGGGCGCTGAAGCTGGCCACCAGGTGCTCGTCGGTGCGCGGGTCCCAGCTCTCGTCGATGCCGTTGGTGATGCCGCTGAGCTGGCCCTGGTCGACACGGTGCTTGAGCATGCCTTCCAGGCCGCAGCCGAAGTCCTCGGTGGTGATCTCGTGGGCGTAGTTCTCGCTCACGGTGGTCACGTGGCTGGCGTGGGCGATGCCGGCCTTGAGGAAGGACAGCTTGCCGTAGAACTCCATGCTTTCGTGGCTGCAGGCTTCCGGCGGCAGGCCGAGTTCGGGGCTGCACTGCGGGTCGATCAGGCCCTGGTAGGCGAGGTTGTGGATGGTGAACACGCTGGGCGTGGTCTGCCCGCGCCAGGCCATGTACGCAGGGGCGAGCCCGGCGGGCCAGTCGTTGGCGTGGATCAGCTCCGGGCACCAGCTGAGGCAGGCGGTGCCGGCAGCCAGCTCGGCGGCGGCCAGGCCCAGGCGGGCGAAGCGGATGTGGTTGTCCGGCCAGTCGCGGCCCTCGGCGTCGCCATAGGGCGTGCCTTCGCGCTCGTAGAGCTCGGGGCAGATGATGACGTAGACGATCAGGCCGTCCTTGAGATCCATGCGGCCGATGCGGCAGGCGGGCAGGGCGGCATGCCCCGGCACCCGGCCGATCACGCGGATCGGGTTGCCGCTCTCCAGCACCTGCCGGTAGCCGGGGATGAGAACGCGAACGTCATGTCGGGAAGCCAGGGCCCTGGGCAGTGCAGCGGAAACGTCCCCCAGGCCGCCGACCTTGACCAGGTCGGCGAACTCCGAGGTGACGAACAGAATTCTTTTCTTGTTGGCGTGCAGGCTTTCAACATGCAGCTGGGGGCGATTGGTCACGGAACTCAAACCCCCGAGCTGAGCGCTCGCTACAGCATTTCCCATATCATCCTCCGCTATCCAAAATCCCTGAATAGGGGGATGCAGTCTCACCGTCCGTGCGCGGGTCATCGTTCCTGCACCGCCTGTCGAGCCGGTGCCAGATGGAAAGATGAGTTTGGAAACCCAGCACAGACGTCACATCCCCACATAAGCCTTGACTGGGCGCGGAGCGGAGAAGTTTCGACTATTTTTCCCTCCGCCCGGCTATCGGGGAACGTTGCCGATGAGGGTTGTCGGCAGCCAAGCGCCAGGGCGCGCCCCCGGTTTCCACCGGCTCCTCGTTCGAGCGAATTCACGCTGTAGTGGAACCAACGAGAAGGTTCAAGGACCGTGCTTTCGGGGGCATTCTGGGTGCTTGGCAGGCCCGCCGCATGGGTTTCGCTTCGCTCTACGCCATCCTACGGAAGCCATGCGCACCGAGCGTGATGCGCACACCGATGAAGATTCCGGCGAAGAGGTTGGAGCAGCGGAAACGCCCCTCCAGGAGGCCGAACGCAGTCGTTGCGCCGGGGGACGAGCGGCATGGATGCCGCGAGAGGCGCCCCAGGCCATGGATGGCCCATCGCGCCGGCCCCCAGAGCGACGACGGAGTGAGGGCACCCGACGCAGTCGGGCCGGATGATGGGGCAAGCCCTTTTGGTTTCTTTTGGGGCGACTGCCAAAAGAAACTCGCCCGGGGGGCGAAACCAGAAACATCAGCAAAACTCGGCAATCGGCTCGGCCAGAACCTCCAGCAACACTCGCGATACTTTTGTAGGGCGGTGCTCCCGGCGAGCCCCAGGTGCGCGCAGCACACCCCTACGTCTGGAGTGAGCGGCGGCTGCGAGCGCGCCCGTCGCCTGTGCCGGTGGATAGTGGGAACTCGGCCGCTCCGGCGCCTCCCTAAGCCTCTACACAGGCACAGACATATTCCCCGGAGGCCGTCATGCAGAGCGTCGAGCAGGTTGTGAGTTTCCTCGAGAAGTACCAGCTGTCCCTGGTCACCGCCGAATCCTGCACCGGGGGGATGATGGCGTCCCTGCTGGCGGGGGTGCCCGGTTGCGGTGCGGTGCTGGATCGGGGCTATGTCGCCTATTCGCCCGAGGCCAAGCAGCAATGCCTGGGCGTGGACCCGGGCACCATCGCCCGCTACGGCCTGACCAGCGAAGAGGTGGCGCGGGAGATGGCCCTGGGCGCCCTGGACAACAGCGAAGCCAACGTGGCGCTGGCCAACACCGGGCTGGCCGAGGCCGAAGGCGAGATGGACGGCCTGGTGTGCTTCGCCTGCGCCATGCTGATGGACGGCGAGCCGTGGGTGGTCAGCGAGCACCTGCGCTTCGACGGCGAGCGCAACCAGGTGCGCGAGGCGGCCGCCCGGCATGGCCTGCTGCAATTGCCCTACTACTACGAGCGTCTGCGCCAGGCCGTCGCCGCGAAGCTGCCCATCGAGGCGGCCGGCGGCTGACTCACACCGGCGGCTGGCGCTCGGGCTCGACGATGGGTTCCGGGTGGCGGTCCCGCAGTTCCGGCGCGGCGCTGCGGGACAGTTCGGCGCGCAGCTGCGGCAGGCAGTGCGGGTAGCGGTGGGCGATGAAGTTGATCAGGTTCTCGCGCAGGTAGCAGCGCAGGTCCCAGTTGCGCGAGGAGTCGATGGAGCTGACCAGCACCCGCAGCTGGATGGAGCGCTCGGTGGCGTCCACCAGTTGCAGCACGCTGACGCGCCCGTCCCAGAGTTGCGGGGCTTCCTTGCACAGGCGCTCCAGCTCCTGGCGCAGCGGGTCCAGCGGCATTTCGTAGTCGGCCCAGAGCACCACGGCGCCGGTGATCGAGGAGCTGACCCGCGTCCAGTTCTGGAAGGGGTTCTCGATGAACCACTGCAGCGGCACCACCAGGCGGCGGTCGTCCCAGATGCGCACCACCACGTAGGTGCCGGTGATCTCCTCGATGCGCCCCCATTCGTTCTCGACGATCACCACGTCATCCAGGCGGATGGGCTGGGTGATGGCGATCTGCAGCCCGGCGATCAGGTTGCCCAGCACCGGCTTGGCGGCGAAGCCCACCGCCAGCCCGGCGACCCCGGCCGAGGCCAGCAGGCTGGTGCCGAACTGCCGCGCGGTGGGGAAGGTCATGAGCATGGTGGCGGCGCCGAACAGCAGCACGAAGAAGCTCAGGGTGCGCACCAGCACGCGGGTCTGGGTCTGGATGCGCCGGGCGCGCAGGTTGTCGCTGATGTCCACGGGGTTGTGCAGCAGGATCACCTGCTGCACCGCGTCCACCGCGCGCAGGCCGAGCCAGGTGAAGGTGCCGATGATGGCCATCGAGGTGAGCTGGCGCAGCGGGCCGATGAACAGCAGGTCGTCGTCCGCGGCGCTCCACACCGTCTGCAGGCCCAGCAGCGGCAGCAGGAGGTAGAGCGGCCGGCGCACCCGTTGCAGCAGCTCGCGCAGGAACAGCACCGGCTTGGCCAGGCGGACCAGCACGCGCATGACCCCGCGAGCGACCAGGCTGAGGCCCAGCATCACCACCAGGGCCGTGAGCAGGACCCTGAGTTCGGGCAGCGGCAGGTACGGTAGCCAGTTTTCGAGCATGGGGAACCTCCGGGATCGCGATGACCCTGTTAGTGACCCGGTGCCTGGCGATGGGTTCGGATGGATTGCCCTGGCCGTTGCAGGTTGGCGCCGAGCGCAGCGAGGCCCAACGGAGCGGGGCTCGGCTCTGTTGCCTTGGGCTTCGTGCCTCCGCCCAACCTACGGCGCACATAAATCTCCTGAACCGCCGCGCCAGGGCGGGGCCGAAGTAGATGAGCCCCCTGGATGGAGATGCCCATGAATGCCGAGATCCAAGCCTGTGCCGAAGCCTGCCTGGTGTGCGCCAGCGAATGCGCGCAGTGCGTCACCGAGAGTCGCCTGGACGAGTCCGGCGAGGACCTGGGGCGTTGCATCGAGTTGAGCCGCGAATGCGCCGACAGCTGCCTGCTGATGCAGGAGCTGGTGGAGCGGCAAAGCGCCCAGGTGATCGGATTCGGCCTGTTCTGCGCGAGCCTGTGCAGGCTGTGCGCGGCAGAGTGCCAGCGCCACGACCTGGTGCACTGCCAGCGGCTGGCCCAGGTCTGCGAGGAGTGCGCGAGGCAGTGCCAGGGCCTGGCCCTGGCCGCCTGATCAGGGCACGAAGCGCAGCGCGCTGGGGGCGGGGGCGCTGATGCTTTGCACCTGCTCCACCAGCAGGCCGCTCTGCGGATCACGGGCGAATACCGCCACGCTGTCGCTCTTCTGGTTGGCCACCAGCAGGAAGCGCCCGTCCGGCGCGAAGGTGAATTCGCGAGGCTCTTCGCCACCGCTGGCGTGCCGCTGTACTTCGCTGAGGCTGCCGTCGGCGGGGCTCACCGCATAGACCACGATCTGGTTCTCCACCCCACGGCGGGCGACGTAGAGGAAGCGTTCGTCCGGCGACAGGTGGATGGCGCCCAGGCGGCGGTCGCCCTCGGCGTTGGCGCCGGGCGGGTCGAGGTCCACCAGGCCCTGCTGCTCCAGCCTGGCCTCGTCGCGGCCGAGGATGGCGATCTGGTTGGACAGCTCCAGGGTCAGGTAGGCGCGCGTGCCGCTCTTGTCGAACGCGAGGTGGCGCGGGCCGCTGCCCTTGGGCAGGGCGAAGGCGCCGGGCCTGGCGGCCTGCAGCGGCTTTTTCGGTTTTTCCCCGTCGTAGCGATAGGCGTAGACCTTGTCGGCGCCCAGGTCGGTGACGAAGAGGTAGCCGCCGGCCAGCACCGCCGCGTGCAGGTGCGAGGAGCCCTGGCGCTGCGAGCCGCGCCGGGAAAAGCTCTGGCGCACCTGCTGGGCCACGGCGCCCAGGGTGCCGTGGGCCGTGACCGGGATCACCGCGAGGCTGCCTCCGGGCGTGGGCCGGGTGCTGTAGTGGGCGACGAAGAGGAAGCGCCCGTCTTCGCTGAGGCTGGCATGGGTCGGCTCGGCACCCCGGGTCGCGACCTGGCTGAGTGGCGTGAGGCTGCGCTCGGTGCCCCCGCCGATGGCGAAGCTGCTGACCTGGCCGGCCGGGTCACGCCCCTGGGGTGGGTTCTCGTTGGTGGCGAACAGCTGGCTGCCGTCCGCCGAGAGCACCAGCCACGAGGGGTTGGCGCTGGGCAGGGTCTGCAGCGGCCGTTCCGTCAGCCGGCCCTGGGCGCCGTCGAAGGCGAAGCGCTGGATGCCGGGGCAGACCTCGCCGGTACAGCCCACCAGCAGCTGGGTGGTGTCGGCGGGAGGGCGCCCGGCGCATCCGGCGAGCAGGGTCATGGTGCAGAAGAGCAGTGGTACGTTTCGCGGCATCGATCATTCCTTGGGCAGGGCGAAGGCCAGGACATGGTCGCCCTGGCGGGTGTGCAGGGAGCCGTGGCCACCGGCGACGATCAGCACGTACTGGCGACCGTCCTTGCCGGTGTAGCTCATGGGCGTGGCTTGGCCGCCGGCCGGCAGGCGGCCTTCCCAGAGCTGCTCGCCAGTGCGCACGTCATAGGCGCGCAGGTACTGGTCGAGCGTGCCGGCGAGGAAGGCGACGCCACCGCCGGTGATCACGCTGCCACCCAGGCTGGGCACGCCCATGGGCAGCGGGATGGGGATCGGCGAGCTGTCGCGCACCGTGCCGTTCTTGTGTTTCCAGGCGACGTTCATGGTGGTCAGGTCCAGGCCCGCGACGTAGCCCCAGGGCGGCGACTGGCAGGGCAGCCCGAGGGGTGACAGCAGCGGCGAGAGCAGGGCGCCGTAGGGCGCGCCCTTGTTCGGCTGTACGCCTTCGATCTCGCTCTTGCGCGCAGGTTCATCGGCGGCGCTGCCTTCGGGGATCAATTTCGAGGTGAAGGCCATGTAGCTGGGGTTGAGGAAGGCGATCTGGCGCACCGGATCGACGGCGATGCCGCCCCAGTCGAAGACCCCGAAATTGCCCGGATAGACCAGGCTGCCCTGCTCGGAGGGCGGGGTGTAGATGCCCTCGTAGCGCAGCGAGCGGAAGGTGATGCGGCAGAGCATCTGGTCGATCGGCGTGCCGCCCCACATGTCGCGTTCCTGCAGCGGCGGGGGCATCAGGTTGAGGGCCGACATGGGCTGGGTCGGCGCGGTGAAGTCGCCCTTGGCGGCGCCTTGGGGCACGGGGGTTTCCTTCACCGGGACGATGGGCTCGCCGGTGCGCCGGTCGAGCACGTAGAGGCTGCCCTGCTTGGTGGAGGCGATCAGCGCCGGGCGCGGGGCATCGCCGGCCTTCTGCGGCGGCAGGTCGACCAGGGTGGGCTGGCCACCGACGTCCATGTCCCAGAGGTCGTGGTGGGTCATCTGGAAGGTCCAGCGCACCTTGCCGGTGGCGATCTCCAGGGCGGTGACGCCGGCGCTGTATTTCTCCGAGGCGGGGGTACGGCGGCCGCCCCACTGGTCCGGGGTCTGGTTGCCCATGGGCAGGTAGAGCAGGCCGAGCTGCTCGTCCAGGCTCATCACCGACCACATGTTCGGCGAGTTGCGGGTGTAGGTGCGGCCCTCAGCCAGCGGGGCGGTGTCGTCGGGGTTGCCGGCATCCCAGTTCCACACCAGGTGGCCGTCGCGCACGTCGTAGGCGCGGATCACGCCCGAGGGCTCGTCCTCGGAGACGTTGTCGGTGACGTGGCCGCCGATGATCACCAGGTCGCGGCTGACGCCGGGCGGCGAGGTGGAGTAGTAGCCACCCGGGGTGAAGCTGCCGATGCCGCGCGTGAGGTCGATGGAGCCCTTGTCGCCGAACCCCTCGCAGGGCTTGCCGTCATCGGCGTCCAGAGCCATCAGGCGGGTGTCGGCGGTGGGCAGGAACAGGCGCCGCTCGCAGCGCTTGCCGTCGCTGGGGGTGTCTTGCTGGTGGTAGGCGACGCCGCGGCAGGTCATGTGCGCCCAGCCCTTGAAGCTGTCGGCGTGCTGCGTGCTGATCTTCGGGTCGAAGCGCCAGATCTCGCGGCCGCTGTCCGGGTCCAGGGCGATCACCTGGCTGTGCGGGGTGCACACGTAGAGCATGCCGTTGGCCTTGAGCGGGGTGTTCTCGGCGGTGGTCTCCTGCGGGTCGTCGGGGCCGGGCAGGTCGCCCGTGCGGTAGCTCCAGGCCAGCTCCAGCTTGTGGACGTTCTCCGGGGTGATCTGCGCCAGGGGCGAGTAGCGGTCGCCGGCATTGCTGCGCCCGTAGGCCTGCCAGTCGCCTTCGGGCATGGGTGGCTCGCCGGCGGCGGGCGCGGGGTCGGCCCGGCTGATCTCGCCTTCCTGGCGGTGCGGTTCGGTGAACTGGCTGAGCAGCGCCACGGCGCCGGCCAGCAGCACCGCCACCAGCAGCGCGCCACCGTTGGCCGGCGAGGTGCCGCCGGCCAGGCCGCGCCGCGTCCAGGGCAGCAACAGCAGCACGCCCAAGCCGAACCACAGGGCCAGACGCGGGACCAGTTGCCACCAGTCCAGGCCGACTTCCCAGAGGGCCCAGGCGGTGGAGGCGATGAGCATCGCGGCGAACACCAGCAGCGCCGAGCCGAGGCCGTTCCACAGCAGGAAGCCGGTCAGCAGCAGGGCCGCGCCGGCCAGCGGGTAGTACCAGGAGCCACCGACCCAGACCAGGCGGATGCCGCCGATCAGCAGGGCGAGGCCGATCAGCGACAGCAGCAGGGCGAGCAGGCGGGCGAGGGGGGAAGGGCGGGTGCCGAGGGTGGCCATGGGGTCCTCCGGGGTGGGGGCTTCGCGGTTGCGGTCGGGGCTCGGCACACGCGGATGGCGCGACACCGTTGAAGAGATCGAACCCCGGTGCGGGGAATAGTTCAGGGCCACGGGCGCGACGGAGGGCCCGGAGCCGGGGTGGATGGCACTTCGTCATCATTCCGTCATGTGAATCGGGTGAGCTATGCGCCTCTCATCATCCTGCTGGCGTTCGGGCTGGAGGCACGGTCTTGGAAGCGGGCTCACCCGCACGGTCGCTATCGCATCCCGCGTCGCCGCGTCGGCCTGGCCGTCGCGCGGGAAGCGCAGCCGCCCCGACCCACCCAGCGGACTGCCGAGCGCCCCCGCGCCGAGCCCCCGAAAATTTCCTGAACCGACCCCGGCCACGTCCCTCTGAACCTCTGTGACTCCCATTCCCGGTGAGCAAGACCATGAACCAGTTATTCGCAATGCTGCTCGGCCTGTTCGGCGCGGGCGATTCCCAGGCCAACGAACAGCCGGCCGTGCAGCCGCTGCCCGAGCCCATCAGCGTGCAGCAGTGGCAGGCGGCGTTCGATGAGGCGCTGGCGTTGCCGGAAGTCCGTTATTCGTCGTCGGACCAGGTGACCATCATCAAGAACGAGCGCGACGGCTCGGTCTATCTCTTCACCACCCGCAAGCACCCGGCCTACCCGGCGATGATCGAGCGCCGCCTGGTCGAGGGCGATGCGCCGCGCTATTCCAGCTCGGGTCGCTATGCGGGGGACGGCCAGGCCTATGCCGCCTGGCTGGAGAAGTACCACCAGTTCGACAACCGGCCCTACGAGTCGATGAACGTCAGCCAGGGCACCGAGCTGTCCTCGGCGAACTGATGCGCGCGGGGTTCAGGGCTCGGCCTTGAAGGCCGCGCCCCGGCGGGTGAGGGTGATGCCCGTGGCGCTGGCCAGCAGCGGGCCCTGGCCATCGCTCTGCTCGCTGCGCTGCAGCTGGCCGCTGATCAGGCCGAGTTCCTGAAGATCGCGCAGGCCGATCATGATCCGTGCCGGGTCGCCTTCCAGGGTGCTGGCATCACGGGGGGAGTCCTCGCTGAGCTGGGCGAGGAGGGAACGCAGGAGAAGGGTGCGGCTCTGGATATCCATGGGCGGGACTGTAGCGTGATTCGACGCTGATTCTAGAACAGCTCGGCCCGGCGTGGTGTGGCGATTGTCGGACATCCGTCGAATTGGCCGTTGCACAGGGCCGGCGGGGTTCGCTGCATCAAGGTTTTTGGCCAAGCCGATTGCCGAGTTTTGCTGAGGTTTTCTGTTTCGCCTTGCCGGGCTAGTCCCTTTTCCAATCGTTGAAAAGGAACCAAAAAACTTGCCCCTGCATACGGCCCGACTGCGTCGGGTTCCCTCGCTCCATCATCGTTTCAGGGGCACGGCGTAACGGGCCATCCATGGCCCGGTACGCCTCTCGCGACATCCATGTCGCTCAACCCCTGAAACGACGATTGCGCTCGGCCTCCTGAAAGGGGCGTTTGGCGACTGCTCCAACGTCGGTGCTCGATACTTCACATTGATGTGCGCATCACTACCGCGGCTGGCGGCTTCCGTAGGATGGCGTAGAGCGAAGCGAAACCCATGCGGTGGGCGCGACAAGGGGGCATGAATGCCCCGGAAAACACCGTGCTTGAGGCTTCGCATCACCTTCACAAGCGCCAATGCAGGCCGAGCCAATGAAATCGCCCCGGCGCTCGCCCTTGCAGGCTTTCGCACCGGTGGGGCGGCTGACAAATTTTTCACGTCTTCTTGATCTGGCCTTTACGGGCGGTGCGCGAGGGTAGTGGCGAACCTTGCAGGAGCGCGCCATGACGCCCGGACCTCGTATCTCGCTGTTCTTCGCCGGCCTGCTGGCCGTCGCTTCGCTGTGCGTGCCGCTGGCCCAGGGCAACACCCAGGTGCCGGAGCCGGGAGCGCTGCTGTCGCGGCAGGACTGGGCGGTGCCGGTGGACCGGGGCTTCAACCTCTACCGCATGACCCCGCAGCTGTACCGCAGCGCGCTGCCGGATTCCGGCGACCTGCCGCAATTGCAGCGCCTGGGGGTGCGCACGGTGGTGAGCTTCATCAAGGAGGACGACGCAAACTGGCTGGGCGATGCCCAGGTGCAACGGGTGAGCATCCCGCTGCACGCCGACCGGGTCGACGACGTGGACGTGCTGCGTGTGCTCCGTGTGCTGCAGCGGGCCGAGGCGCAGGGCCCGGTGCTGATGCACTGCAAGCACGGCCGCGATCGCACCGGGCTGATGGCGGCCATGTACCGCACCGTGGTGCAGGGCTGGAGCCGTGCCGATGCGTTGGCGGAGATGAAGGCCGGTGGCTTCGGCGACGCGCGGTTGATGGATGACGCCATCGCCTATGTCGAGGGCGCCGATATCGATGGCTTGCGCCAGGCGCTGGCCAGCGGTGCCTGCAGCACCCGGACCCTGGCGGCGTGCCAGGTGGGGCGCTGGTTGCGGGCCACCTTCGGCGCGCAAGCGGATGAGGAGGTGGCGGTGAGCGGGCCCGTGGAAGAGGTGCGCTCCGACTCCTGACGCGCCCGCCGCCTCAGTCGTCCGGGCTGATGATGCCCTTGCGCACCGCGTAGAGGACCAGCCCGGGAACGTCGTGGATGTCCAGGCGCTTCATGATCTGCGCGCGGTGGGCCTCCACCGTCTTCACACTGAGGCCGAGGCCGTCGGCGATGGAGCGGGTCGAGGCGCCACGGCTGATCAGGCGCAGGATTTCCACCTGGCGCTGGGTGAGCCCGGGGTCCTCGCTCCCATGCTGGCGGTTCAGGGCCTGTTCGATCACCGGTTGGGCGATGGCGGAACTGAGGTAGCGCTGGCCCCGGTCGACGGCCTTGAGGGCGAGGGCGAGCTCGACCATGGCGGCGTCCTTGAGCAGGTAGCCGTAGGCGCCTTTCTCCAGGGCGGAGAGGACCACCTCGGCGTCGGTGTGCATCGAGAGCATCAGCACGCGGGCCTCGGGCACGCGCGTACCCAGGCGTTGCAGGGCCTCCAGGCCGTCCACGCCGTGCATGGAGATATCGAGGAGGATGATGTCCGGCTTCAGGCGCTCGGCCATCACGACGGCTTCCTCGCCGTCCTCCGCTTCTCCGACTACTTCGTAACCCTCCAGATCGTTGACCATGGCTCGGACGCCGACACGGATGAGTGCGTGGTCGTCGGCCAGCAACAGGCGACAGGTCATGGGCGCTCCTTGCGCAACGCGTCGTTCATGCATTTCTCCAATTGCAGGCCGCCCTGAAAAAGAGCAGGCCTACAGGTACGGAGTAGCATCCGACACGAAGGTTCGCCCGGGCTTACCGGACGGACGGTAGCACCGGGCCAGCATCAAAGTGGCCCGTTTATCGCCTGAAACGCCTCTATCTTGCGGCCTCCGCGTTCTTGTCGGCCGCCGGGCCGCGCGCATAGCGGACGATCACCTCCGACAGTTTGGCCAGGGGCTCGGTGCTCTGCGCCGCTCCCATGCGCAGGGCTTCCTTGGGCATGCCGAAGACCACGCAGCTGGCCTCGTCCTGGGCCACGGTGCGCGCGCCGGCCTCGCGCATGGCCAGCAGGCCGCGCGCGCCGTCGTCGCCCATGCCGGTCATGATCACGCCCAGGGCGTTGTGCCCGGCGTGGCGGGCGACGGAGCGGAACAGAACGTCCACCGAGGGCTTGTGGCGGTTGACGTGGGGGCCGTCGAGCACCTCGACGAAGTACTGCGCGCCGCTGCGCTTGAGCTGCATGTGGTGCCCGCCGGGGGCGACCAGGGCCAGCCCCGGGCGCACGCGGTCCATGTGCCGGGCTTCGCGCACGTCGATCTCGCACACGCTGTTCAGGCGCTGGGCGAAGGCGGCGGTGAACTTCTCCGGCATGTGCTGGACGATGACGATGCCGGGGCAATCCACCGGCAGCTGGCGCAGCACCACCTCCAGGGCCTGGGTGCCGCCGGTGGAGGTGCCCAGGGCGACCACGCGGTCGGTGGTGGCGTAGCCGGTGGGGCGTGCCGAAGGGTCGGCCGGAGCCGCCGCCGGCGTGGCCTTGGCCGGGGGTGGGGGTGGCGCGCTGCGCGGCATGGCATGGGGGTGGCTGCGGGCGGCCAGCTCGATCTGCCGGATGAGGTCGCCGGACAGCTGCTGCAGGCTGTCCTTGAGCCCCTGGCGCGCCTTGGTGAAGACGCCGACGGCGCCAGCGGCCAGGGCTTCGAGGGTGATGGCCGCGCCGGCTTCGGTGAGGGTCGAGCAGATGATCGAGGGCGTGGGCCGCTCGGCCATGATCTTGCGCAGGAAGGTGATGCCGTCCATGCGCGGCATCTCGACGTCGAGGACCAGCACGTCGGGCCACTGCTTGCGCATCTTGTCCAGGGCGAACAGCGGGTCGGCGGCCTGGCCGATGACCTGGATGCCGGGGTGGTTGTCCAGGCAGGCGGTGAGCACCTGCCGCACCAGGGCGGAGTCGTCGACGATGAACACCTTGATCGGGTTCGGGGCGGGTCTGCTGAGCGGGCTCATGTGCGTTGGAATACCGAGGGCCGCACTGCACGCAGCGGCAGGTTGAAGCCATGCAGGCTTTCCGCATGGCCGATGAAGAACAGGCCGTCCGGGCGGAGGCGCTCCACCAGGCGCGCGACCATGGCGCGCTTTTCCTCCTGGCCGAAGTAGATGAGCACGTTGCGCAGGAAGATCACGTCGAAGGGGCCGATCTCCCTGGGGATCGGCCGGGTCAGATTGAGTTCGGCGAAGGCCACCCGGTGGCGCAGGGTCTGGCTCATGCGGAACAGCCCCTCGCTTTCCTCCACGCCCTTGAGGCAGTGGCGCTTGAGCCAGCCGGTGGGGAAGTTCTCCGCCTGCTCCATGGGGTAGGTGGCCAGGCGCGCCTTTTCCAGCACGCGGCGGCTGAGGTCGCTGGCGAAGATCGACCAGTCCTGGGTGCGGGCGTTCTCGGCCAGGGTCATGGCCATGCTGAAGGCCTCCTGGCCGGAGGAGCTGGCGGCGCTCCACAGGTGCAGCGGGCGGCGCTGGCGGGCCACCCATTCGCCGAGCAGCTTGAAGTGCTGCGGCTCGCGGAAGAAGTAGGTCTCGTTGGTGGTCAGCAGGTCGATGACGGTGCGCCGTTCCTCCTGGGAGGCGGGATCGTCGAGCACTTTCATGTAGTCGCCGTAGCTGTCCAGCTCCAGGGCGCGCAGGCGGCCCATCAGGCGGCCGGCCATCAGGGTGCGCTTCTGTTCGGCCATGCGGATCCCCGAGGCCTCCAGCATCATCTGCTGGAGGCGACGGAAGTCGCTGTCGCTGAGCTTGGGCAGGTGGCTGGTGGGCATCAGCCGGCCTGCTGGGCGAGGCTCAGCTGGCGGATGTCGTCCAGCGAGAGCACGCGGCGCACGTCGAGGATGATGGTGAAGCCGCGCTCATCGCGAGCCATGCCGGCGATGAAGTCGGTGCGGATGCCGGCGCCGAACGGCGGTGCCTGCTCGACCTTGTCGGACTCGATGTCCAGCACCGCGTCGACGGCGTCCACCACCAGGCCGATGCGCTGCTGCTGGTCATCCAGGTTCAGCTCGATGATGACGATGCAGGTGCGCTTGTTCGGCACGCTCAGCTCGAAGCCGAAGCGTGCCGCCAGATCCAGCACCGGCACCACGTTGCCGCGCAGGTTGATCACCCCGTGGATGAAGGGCGGCATCATCGGCACGGTGGTCACCTGGCCGTACTCGATGATCTCGCGCACCAGGTCGATGGGCAGGGCGTAGCGCGCCTGGCGCACCCGGAACGACAGGTGCTGGATGCTGGTGGGCAAGGCCACCGGCACCATGGCCTTGGCTTCGTTCATGCCGCCTCCTCAGTTGAAGCTGACGAACTGGCCTTCATCGGCCAGCGGCTGGTTCGGTTTGCGCGGGGCCGGGCGGCGCAGTTCGCGCACGTTGCCGGGGCCACGGTCGTTGCGCACCACGGGCAGCTTGCTGGCGTGGGCGGCGCTCTCCAGGCGGAAGTAGCCGATCAGCTCCTGCAGCTGGCTGGCCTGGGCGTTCATCTCCTCGGCGGTGGCCGCCAGTTCCTCGGAGGCGGAGGCGTTCTGCTGGGTGATCTGGTTCATCTGGCCCATGGCGATGTTGATCTGCGCGGCGCCGGTGGTCTGCTCCTGGGACGCGGCGGTGATCTCCTGCACCAGGTCGGAGGTCTTCTGGATGTTGGGCACGATCTGGTCGAGCAGGGCGCCGGCCTGCTCGGCCAGCTGCACGCTGTTGCTGGCCACGCCGCCGATCTCCTGGGCGGCCACCTGGCTGCGCTCGGCGAGCTTGCGCACCTCGGCGGCGACCACCGCGAAGCCCTTGCCGTGGTCGCCCGCGCGGGCGGCCTCGATGGCGGCGTTGAGGGCCAGCAGGTTGGTCTGGTAGGCGATGTCGTCGATGATGCCGATCTTGTCGGCGATCTGCTTCATGGCCTGGACCATCTCGCGCACCGCCTGGCCGCCCTGAACGGCGTCGTTGGCGGCCTTGCCGGCGATGCCGTCGGTGATCTGCGCGCTCTCGGTGTTCTGCGCGATGGAGGCGGACATCTGCTCGACCGAGGCGGTGGTCTCCTCGACGCTGGCGGCCTGTTCGGTGGCGGCCTGGCTGAGGGACTGCGAGGTGGCGCTGACTTCCTCGGAGGCCGAGGACAGCGAGTCGGCGGCGCTGCGCACGTCGGCCATGACGCTGCGCAGGCGCTCGGTCATGTGCTGCATGGAGGCCAGCAGGCGCCCGGTCTCGTCGCGGCTTTCGGATTCGACGTTCACCGTCAGGTCACCCTCGGCCAGGCTGTTGGCCACGCCCATGGCGCGGTTCAGCGGACGCGAGATGGAGCGGGTGACAAGGATGCCGATGGCGAAGCCGACTGCGGCGGCGATCAGGATCAGCGCGATCATCTGGGTCCGCGAACCCTCGTAGATGTCGGTGATGGTGCTGTTGGCGTCCTTGGCGCGGGATTTCTTCTGCACCACCAGCTCGCTGATGGTGGCGTCGGCGGCATTGCCCTGGGCGCGCAGCTGCGGCATCAGCGCGGTGGCCTCGGTGCTCTGCGCCAGGGCGGCGTTCTTGTTCGCCTCGAGCATCTGCAGCACGATTTTCTCGTATTCGGCCAGTTGCGTGTCGAGGGCGGCGAGCTTGGCGAGGGACTGCTCGCTCTCGAAGCTGCCGCGCGCCTTGTCGAGGTTCTCGTGCAGGTTCTTCATCGCCTCGTGGACCTGCGCGGCGGTGGCGTCACGCTCCTGCTGGGAAGACGACAGCAGGTTGCTGCGCAGGTGGCGGCCCATGTAGATGAGGTCCATGTTGGCGTTCATCATGGTTTCCAGGGCGGCCATCTCGCGGCTGTACATCTGGTCGGAGAGGTCGTTGACCTTGCCCAGGTTGACGATGCCCAGGACCCCCACCACGGCGGTCAGGAGCACCACCAGGGAAAAGCCGGCGATCAGCCTTACGCCGATCTTCAGGTTGCTGATGAATTGCATGGCGGTGTTCTCCTACGAGCCCGCGAGGTCGGGGCGCGGTTGGGTTGAAAGGGTACGGGCGTCGGCGTCGACGCGTCCTTGCAGGTGGCGGAACAGGCTGGCGATATCGAGGATCAGGGCGACCTGCCCGGAGCCGAGGATGGTGGAACCGCTGATGCCTTCCAGGTGCTGGAACAGCAGGCCGAGCGGCTTGATCACCGTCTGCAGCTCGCCGTGCAGGTTGTCGACGACCAGCCCGGCCTGTTGGCGCCCCAGGCTGACGACCACGATGTTGCGCCGCTTGCCGCGCTGCACCGGCAGCTCGAAATGCGCGGCGAGGTCGATGCAGGGCAGGGGCCGGCCGCGCAGGTCGAGGTAGCCGTAGGCGGCCTCGGCCAGCTGCCCGTCTTCCAGCTCCAGGCACTCGGTGACCATGTCCAGCGGCACCACGAAGTGTTCTTCGCCCAGGCTCACCAGGAAGCCGTCGATGATCGCCAGGGTCAGCGGCAGGCGGATGCGGAAGGTGCAGCCCAGGCCCGGCCGCGAGTCGATCTCGATGCTGCCGCGCAGGGCGTCGATGGCGCTGCGCACCACGTCCATGCCGACGCCGCGCCCGGAGAGGTCGGAGACGTTGTCGGCGGTGGAGAAACCGGCGGCGAAGATCAGCCGCTGGATGTCGTGCTCGGGCAGGTTCGCCTGCGCATCGATCAGGCCACGGGCGATGGCCTTCTCGCGGATGCGCGCGGTGTTCAGGCCGTGGCCGTCGTCGGCCACCTCGATGACGATCATCCCCGACTCGTGGAAGGCGTTGAGGCTCAGCCGGCCCTCGGCGCTCTTGCCGGCGGCCAGGCGCTGCTCGGCGGATTCGATGCCGTGGTCGATGGCGTTGCGCACCAGGTGGGTGAGGGGATCGGCGAGCTTGTCGATCACCGACTTGTCCAGCTCGGTCTCGGCACCGCGGATCTCCAGGCGGATGTCCTTGCCCAGTTGCTGGCTGACGTCGCGCACCACGCGGTGGAAGCGGTTGAAGGTGTCGCCGATCTCGATCATGCGCAGCTTCAGCGCCGCCTCGCGGATCTGCTCGACGCGCTGGTTGACCGTCTGCGCGCCTTCCAGGCACAGGGCGTTGCCGTGCATCTGCGCCTGCAACTGGGCCCCGGCGGCGCTGATGACCAGCTCGCCGACCAGGTTGATCAGCTCGTCGAGCTTGTGCGCGGCGACGCGGATCTGGCTGCTTTCCTGGACCTTGCGCTCGCGCGAGCTCTTCTGCTTGGCCAGGGCGGCGTTGACCGCCTGCGGGGCGACGATGCCTTCTTCCACCAGCACCGCGCCCAGGGCCGGCTTGAGTTCGGCGGCCCCGGCCTGCAGGGCCAGGCCCTGGGCCAGTTCGTGCTCGGTGAGCAGGCCGCTGGCGACGAGGATGGCGCCGATGCGCTGGTCGGTCTCGGGCAGCGCCTGGATCAGGCGGATGTAGTCGTCCAGCGCGCTGTCGGGCGGCAGGATGCGCAGGGTGCAGAAGTCGTGGATGAAGTCGAAGACGTCCTCGATCTCGGCCTTGGTGGCGTTGCTGAGCAGGTCGATCTCCATGCCCAGGTAGCAGCTTTCCGGGTCCAGCTCGGCCAGGGGCGGCAGGGCGTCGTCGATCACCTGCAGGTGCAGCACCTCGCCCAGGCGGCCGAGGTACTGGACGAAGGCGATGGGGTCGAAACCGTTGCGCAGCAGGTCGGCATGGAAGCGCAGGGAGATGTGCCAGGCACCGTCCCTGGCCGAGCCGGCCTCGGCAGGCGGCGTGGCCTCGGCGGGCGCCGCGTGCGCCGGGGCGGCCGCGCCGAGGTGGGCGGCGAGCTCGCCGAGGAGCTCGGTCTGGTGCTGTTCGTCCACCGGCAGCTCACCGGTTTCCGGGTCGATCAGGGCGATCATCGAGACGATCTCGTCGAGGCAGCGCAGCATCAGCGAGACCAGCGACGGGTCGAGCGCGCGGTGGCCGTCGCGCACCGCCATCAGGAGGTTCTCCAGGTGGTGGGTGAAGCTCACCAGGGGCGTGAGGGAGAACAGGCCGGCCGAGCCCTTGAGGGTGTGCATGGCCCGGAACAGGCCGTTGATGGCGGCCGCGTCGTCGGGCTGCTGGTCGAGTTGCAGCAGGTACTCCTCGGCCTGCTTGCCGAGGTCACGGGCCTCTTCGATGAAGCCCAGCAGCAGCTGGCTCCACTGTTCTCCGTTGAGCATCGGGCGCCTCCGTTCAGGCCGCTGCCGGCTGCTCGCCGGGCAGCAGCACGTCGAGGCGCAGCAGGCTGACGACTTCCAGCGCAGCGCCTTGCAGGTTCACCACCTCGACCGTGTTGCCGGCCAGCACCAGTTGGCGGCGCAGGCCGAGCAGCAGTTGCACGCCGGCGCTGTCCAGTTCCTCCAGCTCGGCGAGGTCCAGGCGCCAGGCTTCCACCCGGGCATTGGCCGCGAGCAGGGCCAGGAGCTCGCCATGGGCCTGGGCCACCTCGTAGATGGTCAGGCTGCCACCCAGGGCGAGGCGCGCGGGGCTGGCGGCGGTGTCGAACTCGATGGCGAGCATCTCAGCCCACCAGCTTTTCGACGGCGGCCAGCAACTGCTGGGGCTGGAACGGCTTGACGATCCAGGCGCGCGCACCGGCGGCCTGGCCCTCGGCCTTCTTGCTCTGCTCGCTCTCGGTGGTGAGCATGACGATGGGGGTGAAGCGGTAGTCCTTGTGCGCCTTGATCTCCTTGACCAGGCCGATGCCGTCGAGGTTGGGCATGTTCACGTCGCTGATGATCAGGTTGATCTTCTGCCCGTTGAGCTTGGTCAGGGCGTCGCGTCCGTCGACGGCTTCGATGACCTGGTGGCCGGCGCCGCCGAGGGTCATCTTCACCAGTTGGCGCATCGACGAGGAGTCGTCGACTATCAGGATGGTCTTGGCCATGGGGCCTCCAATGATCAGAAAAAGGTGACTTCGCTGTTCTGCGCAGGCTGGCCGCGACGGCCGGTGCGCTCTTCGTCCGTGGTGAACTGCCGGCGCAGCTCGGTGAGCCAGCGCTGCGGCTGGCCGATGATCGGGTCCTGGTCGCGCAGGGCATGCAGCAGGCGCTCGAGGTCGTTCTGCAGGTGGTCGAGCATCTGGTCGGTGCGGTCCTGGAACTGCAGGCTGACTACGATCTCCTGGATGTCCGCCTGGGTGGTGCGGGCGTCGCGCTGCAGCTCGCGGGAGGTGTCGGTGAGTTCGTCGAGGTTGGCGCTGAGGCCCTGCATGATGTCGCCGGCCACCTGGTCCAGGTAGCGCAGGTTGCTTTCCTCGCTGGCCGAGAGCTCCTCGGCGGCGCTGACGGTGGAGCGGATCGCCTGGTTGATCTCGCCGACCTTCTCGACCATGCGCTGGCCGGTTTCGGCGGAGAGGCTGGAGAGCTTGCGCACCTCGTCCGCCACCACCGAGAAGCCGCGCCCGTAGTCACCGGCGCGCGCCGCTTCGATGGCCGCGTTGAGGGCCAGCAGGTTGGTCTGGCTGGCGATGTCCTGGACGTGCTTGGACATGCTCTGCAATTCGCTGGCGTAGCTGTTGAGGTGGCCGATGGTGGCCAGCAGCTCGTTCTTGTGGGCGGTGGCCTGGTGGAAGGCGGTGGTGACTTCGTCCAGGCGTTGCTGGGCCTGGCGCAGGTTGTCGGTGACGCCGGCCCCGCCGATCACGTTCTCGGAGCGTTGCAGGGTCTGGTCGAGGCGCTGGGCCAGGCTGGCGAAGCGACCGAACAGCTGGCTGACGTTGCCGCTCACCAGTTCGCGCACCTGGCCGATGTTCTGGCCCCAGGCGGGCAGTACCGCGCTGAGCAGGGGTTGGCAGTCGGTGGGCGGCGGCTCGACGCGGGTCGGCGCCGCTTCCACCACCACCGGTGCGCGGGGGCGCATGAGGAGGGCGGCGACGGCGGCCAGGGCGATACCGGCTCCCGCGACCCAGGGCATCTCCAGCCCCAGGCCGGCGAGACCGAGGAGGAGGGCGAACCAGAGAACGGAATAGGCCAGCACGGCAGAGTCCCGGTAGTGGAGTGATACCGGGAACGATAGGGGGTGCGCTGCTTCGTCGAAATCGGGGTGGCCCCTAGGGTGGCCTAGGGGAATCCCGCCATGCGGCAGTGGCGCGGCCGATCAGGGCACGCAGTCGCTGATCACCAGGCGGTTGCGACCCTGGGCCTTGCCCTGGTAGAGGCGCTTGTCGGCGCGGCGATAGAGCTCGTCGCCGCTGTGGCCGTCGGTCCGCCATTCGGCCAGGCCGAAGGTGGCGGACAGCGGGATGCCGTGCTCGCCGTATTGCAGCGGCGAGCGCTGCAGGTCGTGGCGCAGTTCCTCGACCAGGCGCGCGGCGTCGTCGCGGGTGGTCCGGCCCAGCAGCAGGCCGAACTCCTCGCCGCCGAGGCGGCCGATCAGGTCGGTGGCGCGCAGCCGTTGCTGCAGGCGCTGGCAGATATGGCGCAGGGCCTGGTCGCCGGCGTCGTGGCCCCAGCGGTCGTTGACCTGCTTGAAGTCGTCGACGTCGAGCACCACCAGCACCAGGCCGGCGCCCGTGCGCTCGGCGTCGCGGATGCTCTGTTCCAGGGCCTGCTGGAAGAAGGCGCGGTTGGCCACGCCGGTGAGGGCGTCGCTCTGCGCCAGGCGCCGCAACTGGGCGTGGGCGATCGCCCGGCGGGCCTCGTAGATGTGCATGAAGGCCAGGATCAGCAGGCCGCAGAGCATGGCGTTGCCCAGGTCGATCAGGCCCTTGGCGTCGGGCTGTGGCGGAAAACGCAGCAGGTAGGCGATCACCGCCAGGACCAGATAGGGGATGGCCAGGAGGAAGCCGCGCAGCTTGCCCAGCAGCAGGTAGGAGAGCACCGGCACCAGGTAGATCCAGACGAAGGCGGTGGGCGAGGCGCCGGGCATGACGATGATGTAGAGGAGGAAGCTGAAGGTCGGCAGCAGGTAGGCGTAGAGCCAGGGCGTGAGCACCCGGACGTGGCGGATGCGCTGGCAGGCCCAGCCGAGCAGGGCGGTGGTGGTCATCTCCAGCAGGGACAGGAGCAGGTTGCCGGCGAGGAACTGCAGCACCGAGAAGCAGGCCAGGGTCAGGGCGGTGGAGGCGAAGATCAGCCGCACCAGGGCACGCTGGTCGGCGTCTTCCAGACCGGGGGGGCTGTGATGGGGTTGCTGCATCGCGGGCTCATCCGCAGGCCGTGAGCGCCTAGGCTATCGCAGGGCATCGGCGCGCCGTTAGCCTTTCCTCCGGTTTCGCCGGTCCCGCGCGCAGGGCATTCGCGCCAGTGGATGATCCACTCGTCCTACGGCGTGTGTAGAGCATTGCCGTAGGCATTCGCCTCAATTACTGTATGTGCATACAGTAATTCGTGCCGAGCTTCCCATGCCTGCCTCCTTTCCTTTCGCCTTCACGGGCCGCCTTCGCCGGGAGGGCGCCTGATGGGCGCCGTGGTCGCCCTCGACGCGCTGCTGGACGAGCGGCGCGTCTGGAAGGGCCAGGCCAGTGCGCTGCCGGTCGGTGCGCAACCCACGGGGCATGGCGCGCTGGATGCGGCGCTGCCTTCGGGCGGCTGGCCGGAGTCGGCCCTCAGCGAAATCCTCGTGCCGGGCGCGGGGCTGGGTGAGTTGCACCTGCTCTGGCCGACCCTGGCGCGGCTCACCGCCAGCGCCGAACGGGTGGTGCTGGTAGGCGCGCCCTACCTGCCTTACCCCCAGGCCTGGCAGGCCGCGGGGGTGGATCTGCGCTGGCTGGTGCTGGTCGAGGTCGAGGGCCGCGACGCCCTCTGGGCGGCCGAGCAGTGCCTGCGCTCGGGCAGCTGCGGCGCCGTGCTCTGCTGGCCGCGCCAGGCGGACGACCGTGCCCTGCGCCGGTTGCAGGTGGCGGCGGAAACCGGGCAGACCCTGGGCTTCGCCTATCGGCCCCTGCAGGAAGCCCTCAACCCGTCGCCCGCCGCCCTGCGCCTGGCACTGGACGGCCCGGGCCGGGTGCGCGTGCTCAAGTGCCGGGGTGGCCTGGCGCCGACCGGCACCCTGGCCCTTGCGGGGCACTGATGCGCTGGGCCTGCATCCTGCTGCCGCAGCTGGCGCTGGACGCCGTGCTGCGTCGCCGCGACGACCCCGAAGCGCCCCTGGCCCTGGTCACCGGCACGCCCCAGCGCCGCGTGCTGCAGGCGGTCAACCCGGCCGCGCGGGCCCTGGGGCTGCGCCCGGGCATGGGCCTGACCGCCGCCCACGCGCTGGCCCGCGACTTCGCCCAGGCCGAGTACGACGCCGGGGAGATCGAGCACTGGCAGCGCTTTCTCGCTGCCTGGGGCTACGGCTTCAGCTCCCATGTCAGCCTGCGCTACCCCCGCGTGCTGTTGCTGGAGATCGCCTCCAGCCTGGCGCTGTTCGGGCCCTGGCCGCGCTTCGAGGCGCGCCTGCGCGAGGAGCTGGCGGCGCTCGGCTTCCGTCATCGGATCGTGGTGGCGCCCAATCCGGTGGCGGCACGCATGCTGGCCAACATCCACGACGGCCTGGCGGTGGAAGAGGGCGCAGCCCTGCACGAGGCGCTGGAGCGCATGCCGGTGGAGCGGGCCGGCTTCGAGCCGGAGGTGTCCACGGCCCTGGGACGCATGGGGCTGCGGCGCATGAAGCAGGTCCTGGCGCTGCCCCGCGAGACCCTGGCCAAGCGCTTCCCCGCACGGGTGCTGCAGCACCTGGACGAACTGCAGGGGCGCCGCGCCGTGGCCTTGGTCTGCTACCTGCCGCCGGATGAATTCGATGCACGCATCGAGCTCAACTTCGAGGTGGAATCGAACCAGGCGCTGCTGTTCCCCCTGCGCCGCCTTACCTCGGACCTCGCCGCCTTCCTCGCCGGGCGCGACAGCGGTGTGCAGCGCTTCGTCCTGCACCTGCAGCACGCCAGCCAGGCGGACAGCCAGGTGCCGGTGGGCCTGCTGGGTGCCGAGCGCGACCCGGCGATGCTCTTCGAGCTGGCCCGTGGGCGCCTGGAGCAACTGCAGGTGGTGGCGCCGGTGCGCGCCTTGCGCCTGGTGGCCCGCGACCTGCCGCGCTTCGTGCCCGAGCACCGCGAACTGTTCGACCCGCGACCGCAGCAGAACCTGCCCTGGGAGGCCTTGCGCGAACGCCTGCGCGCGCGCCTGGGCGATGACGCCGTGCAGGGCCTCAAGGCCCATGCCGACCACCGCCCCGAGCATGCCTGGCGCCTGGGTGTGGACGGCCAGGCCGGGCCGCTGCTGCAGGGGCCGCCTCGGCCCGGCTGGCTGCTGCGCGAGGGCCAGCCGCTGCGCGAGTTCGCCCCGCGCATCCTCGCCGGGCCGGAGCGGGTGGAATCCGGCTGGTGGGATGGCGACGACCAGCGCCGCGATTACTACCAGCTGGAAACCCGCGACGGCCGCCGCGCCTGGGCCTGGTGCCCGGCGGGGGAGATCGGCCCCTTCACCCTGCTCGGGTGGTTCGCATGAGCGCCGGGTACGCCGAGCTGCACTGCCTGTCCAATTTCAGCTTCCAGCGCGGGGCCTCCAGCGCCGCCGAGCTGTTCGAGCGGGCGAAGCAGCAGGGCTACGTGGCCCTGGCGATCACCGACGAATGCACCCTGGCCGGCATCGTGCGGGCCTGGCAGGCGGCCAAGGCGAGCGAGCTGCCCTTGATCGTCGGCAGCGAGATGAGCATCGACAACGGCCCGCGCCTGGTGCTGCTGGTGGAAAGCCTCGCCGGCTACCAGCACCTGTGCCGGCTCATCACCCGGGCCCGGCGGCGTGCTGCCAAGGGTGAATACCGCCTGCTGGCGGAGGATTTCGACGGCGCCCTGGATGGCCTGCTGGCCCTCTGGCTGCCCGGCGAGCCGGCGGACGAGGAGCAGGGCCGCTGGTTGCGGGCCCGCTTCCCCGGGCGCCTGTGGCTGGCGGTGGAGCTGCACCGGGGGCCGGACGACGCCGGCCGGCTGGCCCGCCTGCAGGCCCTGGCCGGTGAACTGGCCATCCCCGCCGTGGCGGCGGGCGACGTGCACATGCACGCCCGGGGCCGCCGCGCCCTGCAGGACTGCATGACCGCCATCCGCCACCACTGCACCCTGGCCGAGGCCGGGCAGCGGCTGTTCCCCAACGGCGAGCGCCACCTGCGCTCACGGGCGGTGCTGGAGCGCTTCTACCCGCCGGCGTTGCTGGCCGAGACCCTGGTGATCGCCGCGCGCTGCCGCTTCGACCTGGGCGAGATCAACTACCAGTACCCGCGCGAGCTGGTGGCGGAGGGGCATACGCCGGTGAGCTGGTTGCGGCAGCTGGTGGCGGAAGGCATCGCCTGGCGCTGGGGAGGGAAAGCCAGTGAAAAGGCGCTGGAGCAGATACGCCACGAGCTGGAACTGATCGAGGAGCTGGGCTACGAGAGCTACTTCCTCACGGTGCACGACATCGTCCGCTTCGCCCGCAGCCGACACATCCTCTGCCAGGGCCGCGGCTCGGCGGCCAACTCGGTGGTGTGCTTCGTGCTCGGCATCACCGAGCTGGACCCGAGCCGCTTCAACCTGCTGTTCGAGCGCTTCCTGTCCAAGGAGCGCAAGGAGCCGCCGGATATCGACGTCGACTTCGAGCACGAGCGCCGCGAGGAGGTGATGCAGTACGTGTTCCGCCGTTATGGTCGCGGCCGCGCCGCGCTCACCGCCGTGGCCAGCACCTACCACGGCACCGGGGCGGTGCGGGATATCGCCAAGGCACTGGGCCTGCCGCCGGACCAGGTCAACGCCCTGGCCGACTGCTGCGGCAGCTGGAGTGACCACGCACCGCCCGTGGATCGCCTGCTGGAGGCCGGCTTCGACCCGGAAAGCCCGGTGCTGCGCCGCGTGCTGGCGCTGACCCAGGAACTGATCGGTTTTCCCCGGCACCTGTCGCAGCACCCGGGCGGCTTCGTCATTTCCGAGGCACCGCTGGACACCCTGGTGCCGGTGGAGAACGCCAGCATGGCCGAGCGCACCGTGGTGCAGTGGGACAAGGACGACCTCGACGCCCTGGGCCTGCTCAAGGTGGACGTGCTGGCCCTGGGCATGCTCACCACCCTGCGCCGCTGCTTCGGGCTGATCGAGCGCCATCGCGGCAGGAAATTGACCTTGGCGAAGCTGCCCAAGGAAGACGCCGCCACCTACGAAATGATCAGCCGCGCCGACACCATCGGCGTGTTCCAGATCGAGTCCCGCGCGCAGATGGCCATGCTGCCGCGCCTGCGGCCGAAAGAGTTCTACGACCTGGTGATCCAGGTGGCCATCGTGCGGCCGGGGCCGATCCAGGGGGACATGGTCCATCCCTACCTGCGGCGGCGGAACAAGGAGGAAAACGAGGACTATCCCTCCGAGGAGCTGAAGACGGTGCTCCAGCGCACCCTCGGTGTCCCGCTGTTCCAGGAACAGGTGATGCAGATCGCCATGGTGGCGGCCGAGTACACGGCCGAGGAGGCGGACGGCTTGCGCCGCTCCATGGCCGCCTGGAAGCGCCATGGCGGCCTGGAGCCCCATCGCATCCGCCTGACCGAGCGCATGCTGGAAAAGGGGTACGAGCTGGCATTCATCCAGCGCCTCTTCGAGCAGATCAAGGGCTTCGGCAGCTACGGCTTCCCCGAGTCCCATGCCGCCAGCTTCGCCCTGCTGGCCTACGCCAGCAGCTGGCTCAAGTGCCACGAGCCGGCGATCTTCGCCTGCGCCCTGGTCAACAGCTGGCCCATGGGCTTCTACACCCCCGACCAGGTGCTGCAGGACGCCCGCCGCCACGGCATCGAGGTGCGCCCGGTGGATGTGCGCCACAGCGACTGGGATTGCGACCTGGAACCCGATGCGCGCGGGCGCCTGGCCATCCGCCTGGGGCTGCGCATGGTCAAGGGCTTCAACGAGGAGGCGGCCGGGCGCATCTCCGCCGCCCGCGCCGTCCGCGCCTTCGACGACGTGGCCGACCTCTGCCACCGCGCCCGCCTGGATGCCCGTGCCCGCGAACGCCTGGCCGATGCCGGCACCCTGCGCGGCCTGGCCGGCCATCGCCACCGGGCGCGCTGGGCGGTGGCGGCGGTGGAGGAGGAGCTGCCGCTGTTCGCCGGCCTGCCGCAGCAGGCCGAGCTGCCGGTGGACCTGCCGCTGCCCAGCCGGGGCGAGGACCTGTACGCCGACTACGACACCCTGGGCACCACCCTCGGCCCCCATCCCCTGGCCCTGCTGCGCGGCGCCCTGGCCAGGCGGCGCTGCCGCAGCTCGCGCGACCTGGCCAACACTGAACATGGCCAGGCGGTGAGCGTGGCCGGCCTGGTCAAGGGCCGCCAACGCCCGCAGACCGCCAGCGGGGTGGTCTTCGTCACCCTGGAAGACGAGTTCGGCATGGTCAACGTGGTGGTCTGGCACGACATCGCCGTACGCCAGCGCCGCGTGCTGGTGGGCTCGCAGATGCTGCAGGTGGACGGCCGCCTGGAGACCAAGGACGGCGTGCGCCACCTCATCGCCCGTCGCCTGCACGACCTCAGCCCGCTGCTGGCGGGGCTGGATGTGCGCAGCCGGGATTTCCATTGAGAAGCATCGCGAATGAATTCGCTTCCACAGGACGGCTCATCGCATGGACATGACCACTGTGTAGGGTGGAGGTCGCTCTTTACCTCCACCGGCGGCGCTGCCGGCTAGCCCGCATGGTGGACCGATGGAGCGCGGTCCACCCTACATTACGGGGTGGTTCGGAGCTGCTGGTGGCTGCGCATCGCGAATGAATTCGCTCCCACAGGGCGGCTCATCGCATGGACATGACCACTGTGTAGGGTGGAGGTCGCTCTTTACCTCCACCGGCGGTGCTGCCGGCTAGCTCTACGCCACCCCGGCGGCCGGCCTGTGAATCCAGGTGTAAGGGAAATGAGACAGCTGTCACATGATGGCAACCTGTCACTGCTTGAATGACGCCCATTCTCAGTGGAAGGAGCCTTGGATCATGGCAGCCGAAAGCAGTCTGGCGCGCCTGCTCAAACCCGTCGCGGGGCTGGAACCGGCGATGAGCATCAGCGATGTGGCCGACCGGCTGCTGACCGCCGAGCACAAGAACTTCCTTTCCCTGCCGGTGGTGGATACCGAGGACCGGCCGCTGGGCCTGGTGAGCCGCTACGCCCTGCAGGACATCTTCATGCAGCGCTTCGGCCGCGACCTCTGGGGGCGCCGCCCGGTGAGCGAGGTGATGAACGGATCGCCCCTGGTACTGAGCCTGGAGATGAGCCTGGAACAGGCGGCCAAGCAGATCACCGCCGAGCTGCAGTACCCCATCACCGAGGACTTCATCCTGGTGGACGGCGAGGGCCGCTACCAGGGCCTGGGCACGGTGCTCGACCTGCTCAAGGCCATGGAGCTGCGCATCGCCCAGCGCAACCAGGTGCTGCGCAAGGCGCTGGTGGACCTCAAGGAATCCCAGGCCCAGCTGGTGCAGTCGGAGAAGATGGCCTCCCTGGGGCAGATGGTCGCCGGCGTCGCCCATGAGCTGAACACCCCCCTGGGCTATGTGAAGAACAACGTGCAACTGCTCGACCAGCTCACCGCGCCGCTCACCGAGCTGGCCCGCAGCCAGGCCGCCCTGGCCGATTGCTTGCGCGACCCGGATTGCGACGAGCAGCGCCTGGGCGACGCCCTGGACGCCGCCGCGGCGATGCGCGAGCAGGTGGCGCCGGAGCTGTTGGCCGAGGACCTGCGCCAGCTGTTCGGCGACACCCTCTACGGCCTGGAGCAGATCGGCGAGCTGGTGGCCGGGCTCAAGGATTTCGCCCGCCTGGACCGCGCCATGAGCGAGGAAGTGGACCTCAACGACTGCATCCGCAGCGCGCTGTTGATCGCCCGCAACCACATCAAGGACAAGGCCGAGGTGGTCCAGCAGCTCGGCGAGTTGCCGCGCGTGGCCTGTGCGCCGTCGCAGATCAACCAGGTGCTGCTCAACCTGCTGACCAATGCCGCCCAGGCCACGGTCGGCTTCGGTCGCATCCAGCTCAAGAGCTGGGCCGAGGCGGAGTGGGTGTGCATCTCGGTGCAGGACAGCGGCTGCGGCATGGCGCCGGACGTGGTGCGGCGCATCTTCGACCCCTTCTTCACCACCAAGCCGGTGGGCGAGGGCACGGGGCTGGGCCTGTCCATCAGCTACAAGATCATCCAGGACCACGGCGGCAGCATTCGCGTGGCCTCTGAAGTGGGGCGCGGCACGCGCTTCTTCATCCGCCTGCCGCGCGTGCAGGCCCGTGAAATGAAACGGAGCGCCTGAGCCCATGACTTCGCCCATCCGCGTGATGTTCGTCGACGATGAGGAGCGCATCCTGCGCAGCCTCGCCCTGCAGTTCCGCCGTGACTACGAGGTGGTCACCGAAAGCGACCCGCTGCGCGCCCTGGAGCGCCTGGCCCGGGAGCCTGTGCACATCGTCGTCAGCGACCAGCGCATGCCGCAGATGAGCGGCGCCGAGCTCCTGACCCAGGTGCGCGAGATGGCGCCGGACTGCCTGCGCATCCTGCTCACCGGCTACTCCGATCTCGATGCGGCGGTGGAGGCGCTGAACAGCGGCGGCATCTTCCGCTACCTGACCAAGCCCTGGGACCCGCAGGAGATGGCCTTCACCCTGCGCCAGGCGGCGGAGATCGCCGGGCGCCAGGTGCTGGTTCCGGTCGCGCCGCTGCCTGTCGCTACCAAGCCCGTTGCGTTGAGCGTGCTGCTGCTGGACGAGGACCCGGAGACCCTGGCCAGCGTCGCCGACTTCTGCATGGACGGTGGCCACCGCCTGCTGCGTCCGCGCCACCTGGGCGAGGCCGTGGCGATGCTCAACGACGAGCCGGTGGACCTGCTGGTGGGCGACCTGAAGTTCGTCGGCGAAGACACCGCGCCACTGCTCAAGTCCTTGGCCCAGGCCCATCCACGGCTGCTCAGCCTGGTGGTGACGCCGTTCCGCGACACCCAGGCGCTGCTCAAGCTGATCAACGAGGCGCAGATCTTCCGTTACCTGCCCAAGCCGATCCGCCGCGGGCTGTTCGAGAAGGGCCTCAAGGCCGCCGCCGACCAGGCCCAGGCCTGGCGTGCGCAACCGCAGCAGGCCCTGGCCCGCCAGGCCGAGGCGCCCCGCGAGGCGCGCGAACGGGAGAAGGTGGGCAGCCTGCTGGGGATGCTCGGGCGGCTGCGGGAGCGGTTGAGCGCCTGAGCCCTCGACCGTCCCGTTGTCATCCGCATCAATGCTGGCGCATGAGCCCCCTTGAAACCGCTGGTGGGCGCAGCGCCCGGCGCTTGGGCCGCAACCGTCGCCAACCGATCACCACGCCGCTGACGCTGATGGCGAGGCCGCCGAGGCTGAAGGCGATGATCAGCACCTCCCGCAGCAACGGGCGTTCCAGCAGCGGCTGCCAGTCCCAGCTGTGCAGCAGGTTGAACAGCCAGCGACCGGCGCGGCGGTTGTCGTCCAGCACATCCAGCACTGCGCCGCTGTGGGGGTCGATATGCACCCAGCTGTGGCCGGGGTCGTCGAAGGCCAGGCGCAGCAGCGGCAGGCGCTTCGGCTGGCCGCCGTACATGCTGGCTTCGCCGCGCGGGTAGTAATAGGCGTCGTAGGCCTCCAGCCAGGTGGCTTGCGCCGCGGGCCGGGGCGCGGCGGCTTCCAGGGTGCCACGGGGCAGTTGCGCCAGGGCAGGGCCCGTTTCCGCCAGGGGCAACACGCGGCTGTCGCCCCGGGCATCCAGCGCACCGAGGTAGGCCACGCCGCCAAGCATCCGCCATTGCAACTCCGCCGGTTCCAGGCCGGCTTCCCGGAAGCGTTGCAGGGCCTCGTCGACCCCGACCTTGAAGGCGCCGGCCTGCAGCTCGCCGCCCTGGAAATCCCGTGCGGCGAGGGGCGAGCGCCCTTCGGTGAGGTGCCAGGGGCGCATGGACATGAGGCCGCTGAAGATCCAGGCGATCAGCAGCAGGCCGAAGCCCAGCCCGGTGAGGTGGTGCCAGCGGGCGAAGCCGGCCGGGTAGGGCGAGCGCGAGCCGCTGCGGTAGGGCCTGGAGAAGCGCCAGCGCAGCAGGCCGACCACGGCGCCCAGCACGGCCATCGCCGTGGCGGCCAGGGACAGGTAGATGACGATATTGGCCCAGATGCCATCCAGCACGCCGCCGCGCAGCGGGTAGAGCCAGTGCAGCCAGGCGCCCAGGTAGTTCCAGGCGCGTTCGGCACGGCTGGCGTCGCGCACCACCTCGCCGGTGCGCGAGGAGACATAGAGCAGGCTGCGCGCCGCGTCGTCGACCCGCACCTTGTGCAGCGGGCGGTCGGCGTCCAGGGCACGGCTGTGGCTCCACAGGTCCTCGTTCACTTCATCCACGTAATGGGCCTCGGCACCGCTGAACTGCCGCGCGCTGGCCAGGGCCTGCAACGGGCCCTGGGGCGCGAGCAGGCTGCCGTCGCGGGCGTCCACCGCGAGGTTGGCGTCGCGGTAGCCGAGCAGGTAGCGCGGCTCGCCGGCGATGCTCGTCAACCTCAGGCTCAGCGGCGCCTCGCTGCGGCCCGTGGCCTTCAGTGCGACGGCGGGCTCCACGCAGCACCCCGCCGCCAGGGGCGGCAGCGGGGCGAGGCGCTCGGCCTGGGTCAGCTTGGGGTAGCCGACGAAGAGCATGACCATCCCCGAGACGAACCACAGGGCCATGAACAGGCACAGGCCGATGCCCAGCCAGCGGTGCCAGAGGTACAGGTGGCGTTTCATCCAGCGGCCCTCAGAAGCGCATGTCCAGGGCCAGCTCCAGGCTGCGTGGTTCGCCCAGGTAGTACTGCGCGCCAGTCTGGTGGATGAAGCGCGCATAGACCTCGTCGGTGAGGTTGCGCAGGCGCGCGGTGACCTTGGTGTCGGCACTCAGGCGGTGTTCGACGAAGGCGCCGTAGAGGGTGTAGGAGGGCACCCACTGGGTGTTGGCGTTGTTGGCGTAGACCGATGAGACGTAGCGCGCGTCGACGCCGGTGCGCCAGTCCTCGGCCAGCTCGTAGGTCAGCCAGAGGTTGGCCAGGCGATCGGGGATGTTGACCGGGGTCTTGCCCTTGCGCGAGACGTTGGCGCCGCTGACCACTTCGTTGAATTCGTCGAAGCGCGCATCGACCCAGGCGAAATTGCCCTCGACGGTCAGGGCGGGCGTGAGCCGGTAGGAGGCGGCGATCTCGATGCCATCGGAGGTCTGCTGGCCGGCCTGGACGGTGCTGTTGGGGTTGTTGGCGTCGGCGATGGGGAAGTCCTTGCGCACGATGCGGTAGGCGGCGACGGTCGCCGAACCACGGCCTTCATCGAAGTCCAGCTTGCTGCCCACTTCCACCTGGCGCCCGGTGCTCAGGTCGTAGTCGCGGACCTGGGTGAAGCTGGCGCCGGTGAGGGTGCCGCCCGGCGGTTCGGCCGAGGTGCTGTATTGCACGTAGAGGTTGGCGTCGGAGGTGAACTGCCAGACCAGCCCGGCGCGGCCGGTGACGGCGTCCCAGCGGCGCTCGAAGGACGCTGGCGCGTTGGCGCTGACCGCGCCGTGGTTGGTGGCGTCCAGCTCGATGTGGTCGTAGCGCAGGGCGGTGACCAGGGCCAGTTCGTCGGTGAGCTGCTGGCGGTTCTCGGCGAAGCCGGAGGTGGTGCGCACCTCGTTGCTGCGGGCTTTGACCAGGCCGCCGGCCATGCCGGGGATGTCGTCGAAATGGCCGGGGTCGAAGGCGCCGGGCAGAACGGTGTCGAAGATCGCCGAGGGGGAGCGCGGGTAGACCGCCTGCTGGTTGACGCTGTAGTCGAGGCCGAAGGCCCAGTCGCTGGCCCGGCCGAACAGCTCGCCCTTGTGCAGCAGCTCCAGGCGGTTGCCGTTGAGCTCCTGGTCGTGGCGCTGCAGGTAGGCGCCGGTGCGCTGGATGGCGCTGTTGCCGGCGGTGTAGCGATAGGTCTCCAGGTTGCGGTAATCGCGCTGGCCTTCGTAGTGGTAGAAGGTGTTGCGCAGGCTGCTGGCGTCATCGAAACGGTAGTCGGTGATCGAGCGTAGCCAGCGGGTGCGCTGCTCGTAGCGGCCGTCCTCGACGTTGTAGTTGGAGAAGCGGTCGTGGCGGTCGATCTTCAGTTCGCCGGCCTTGGGGTTGAGGGTCGGCGCGCCCCAGTAGGGGCTGTCTTCCTTCTCCTCCAGGTATTCGATGGCCAGGGTGTGGGAGAGGTTGTCGGTGAGGTCGCTGAGCAGGGAGAAGGCGACGTTGCCGGCGCCGCGCTCCTGGCGGTCGATGTAGCCGTTGCCGTCGTTGCGGCTGTAGTCCAGGCGCGCGTAGTGGTGCGGGCCGGGGCCATCGTTGAGCACGCGGTTGACGCCGATGGAGACCTCGCGGTCGTCGAAGCGGGCATAGCGGATGCGCGCCTCGCCGCTGTTCTCGCGGCTGGCCAGGCGGGTGACGTAGTTGAGGCTGCCGCCCACCGAGCCGCTGCCATGGAGGAAGGAGGAGGGGCCGCCGATCAGCTCGACGCGGTCGTAGATCCAGGCGTCCACCGGGCGGTTGGCGCTGGTGTATTGCAGGCTGATGCCGTTGAACAGCTGGTTGACCTGGGCGCCGTTGAAGCCGCGGTAGGCCACGTAGCCGCCCCAGCCGGGCGGGGCCGAGGCGTTGACCCCGGGCAGGGCGTTGGCGACATCGAGGAAGTTGCGCGCGCCGATGCGCTCGATCTTCTCGCGGTCGGCGATGGCCACCGAGGCGGGGTTCTCGCGCGGGCTGAGGCCCAGGCGCGAGGTGCCTTCGGCGGCGGCATCGAGGTCCAGTCCGGGCTTTTCCCGGTCGGCGCTGATGGTGCTGGCGGGCAGTTCCAGGGGGGGCGCTGGCGTGTTGGGCGTAGGCGGGCGAGCAGGCACAGGCCAGCAGCACCAGGCAGGTGTGTTTCGGGTTCATCGGCTCTTCCTTGTCGAGTGTGCACGGGTGATCCGGCGCGGGAGCGCCAGGTGGTCAGGCGAGCAAGGAAGAGGCGGGGGAGGCGCGGGGGTTGAGGGAGGGCCAGAGCTCGCGCGGCGGCGGTTGCGGCCAGCTGTGGGCATCCAGCGGGGTGGCGGGGACGCCGAGGAAGGCGTCGATCTGCCAGCCGAGGCTGCTGAGGGCCACGGCGGGGGCGAAGGAGGAGCAGAGCGGGCAGCTGTACTGGGCCGCGAGCTGGGGCAGTTGCTTGCCGCTGTCGTCGATCCCGGCGCCCTGGGTGTCGTTGGCCGAGCAGAAGGCGCCGCCGAGGCCGCTGAGGGCCAGGCCGCTCATCTGGCCGTGGTGGATACCGCAGGCGAACAGGCTGAACAGGACGCTTGCGTAGAGCATCCAGGCGATCAGCGGGCGTTCGGTGCGGGTGAATTTCATGGGCGGCGACTTTAGCAGGTCATCGGGCCGCTCGGGAGTGGCCGTTCGTGGCGTTTTGCCGCAGGGCCGTGCACGAGGAAATCACGGGCGGCGTGGGCATTCGGCGCGCACCGGATCAGCCGGCGGCGCCCACCGCGATCACTCGCTGTTGCAACCCCAGCTGCGCACCACGCAGGCGTTTCCGCCACGTTCCTGGCATTCGGAAATGGCGCGGGCCTGGGCATTGCCGGCGTTGAAGTCGGCGCCCCAGCCATAGGCGGTGGAGCCGTTGACCTGGTCGGCGGCGTAGGCGGCGCAGCCGCTCTCGAAGTCCAGCACCACCTCGCAGCCGCTGCCGCACTCGCTCAGCGCGCGGTCCTGGGCCTGGGAGAGGTCCGGGTAGTCGTAGGCGAAGCCGTATTGCAGGCCCTGGTTGCTGTCGATGGCCAGGGCGCCGGCGGCGTGAACCTGGGTGGCGGCCAGGCCGAAAGCCAGGCACAGGGAAAGGTTGCGGGCGATCGCCAGGGTCCGTTGCATGGTGAGTCCTCAAAGGGCCCGCAGGAAGGGAGGGAGGGGCGGGTGGGGCGAAGACTAAAGGGAAGGGATGACGATGGCTAGTATTTGGCCATCATGGCTCGGCGGAGCCCGAGCCTGCTGGCAATCAGGCCCCGTTCTTCAAGTAAGTAAGTTCTGACATCAGGATTTAAATTACTTACAAGTTTCACACTCAAAGAACACTCGGAAATTCCCCTGATATGACACGTGCGTGGCGCGAGCCGGTAATTATCGGGTTGATTCACGTATGGCCTCATTCATGGGGCTGATGGTTCTTGTTTAAGTTCGCCTGCAACTTAGTCTCGGCTTCGCTCGTTCAAGACGGCGTGCGGTAAATAAAACCCTTTTCAATAACCTGGAGAGTACCTGGCCGGCGTGGCGCTTATATATATCGCCACCGAATGAACAATAAAAATTCCGCCTGTCGCCTTGACCCAAGAACAACAATAAAAGAGGACGATGCAATGCCTTCTAGATACTTGCCCCTTCAACTAAGCCGTTATTCGACCCTGCTGTGTGCAGGGATGCTCGCCATGCCGGCGGTGGCCGATCTGATCGACGACGGCAGCGCTCGGCTGGACCTGCGCAACTACTACTTCAACCGGGACTTTCGCGAGGGCCGCGCTGCCGACCGCGAGGAGTGGGCACAGGGTTTCATCCTGCGCCTGGACTCGGGCTTCACCGAAGGCAGCCTGGGGGTTGGGGTCGATGCCGTCGGCATGCTCGGCATCAAGCTGGACTCGACGCCGGGGAGCACCGGTACCGGGTTGCTGCAGGTGGACCGCAGTGGCCGGGCGAAGGATGACTATTCGAAGCTGGCCCTGGCCGGGAAGATCAAGTCCGGCAAGACCCAGCTCAAGCTGGGGGCGTTTACGCCGCCGGTCCTGCCGACACTCAAGCCCAACGATGGCCGCCTGTTCCCGCAGCTATTCGAAGGCGGGCTGCTGACGTCAGCCGAGTTCGAGAACCTGGAGCTGACCGCAGGGCGTTTGAGCCGGGTCATGCAGCGCAACGCCACGCAGTACGCGCCACTGCGGCTGAACACCCTGAACCGGCGCTTCCAGGGGCATGGCGCGACGGCGGAGCACTTCGACACGGCCGGGGTCGACTACCGATTCCAGGGGCACTGGCTGGGCCGCTACCACATCGCCCAGTTGGCGGACATCTACCGCCAGCAGGTCTTCGCCCTGAGCCACAAGGGCGCCCTGGGGGCCGGGGCTTTGAGCAGCGATCTGCGCTTGAGCCTCATGCGTGACCAGGGCGGCGCCAGGGGCGGCAAGATCGACAACCGGGCCCTGCAGGGGTTTCTGGGGTATGCCTACGCCGGCCACGGCCTCGGCGTGGCCTACCAGCGGATGATGGGGGGCACCGGCTATGCCTACCTCCTGGGTTCGGACGCCAACCTGATCAACCTGTCGATACTCGGTGACTTCGCCAATGCCAAGGAGCGCTCCTGGGCATTGCGCTACGGGTACGACTTCGCCGGCCTGGGATTACCCGGCCTCAGTCTCAATAGCCGTTATATGTTCGGCGACCATGCCGAGATCATCGGGACCCGCAAGATCGGCAAATCCTGGGAGCTGGATAATGAACTGCGCTATGTGGTGCAGGACGGCCCGCTCAAGGACTTGAGTATTCGCTTGCGCAGTGCGGTCTTTCGTTCCAATCACGCCATCAACTTCCAGCGCGACACCGACGATATACGCCTGATGTTCAATTACTCGTGGGCCATCCGCTGATTCAAGGCGGAACGCACTGTAACGGCTCCAACTTGCCTGGAGGTCATCCCTATGTACCGTCAGTTATCGAAATACCTGCTCAGCCTGTCGTTATTGGCGCTGATCAACCCGAGCGAAGCCGGGCAACCTGACCCGCAGCAACGGATTCCAGAACTCCGACCGGGTTACCTCGTGGGCTATCTGCAGAAGGAGGACCTGCCCGATAGCCTGGCGCTGCTGCCGCCACCCCCTGCGGCGGACACGCCTGCCTTCCTGCTGGACCGGCACCTGGCTGAAAAAAGCCAGGCCCTGCGTGGCGGTGCGCGCTGGGAGCTGGCGATCCGCGATGCCGACCTGAAGTTTCCCGCCGCCGCCGACACCTTCTCCTGTGCCCTGGATGCGCCCATCAACGAGCAGCAGACACCGGCGTTGTACCGGCTCCTGCGCCGGACCCTGGCCGATGCGGGCCTCGCGACCTACGGCGCCAAGACGCGCTACAACCGGACCCGCCCCTTCGTATTCAACCGGCAACCCAGCTGCACCCCGGCGGATGAGCCCAAGCTGGCGAAGGATGGTTCCTATCCCTCCGGGCACAGCGCCATCGGCTGGGCCTGGGCACTTTTGCTGAGCGAGCTGGCCCCGGAACGCAGCGACGCCCTCTGGGCCCGAGGCCGGGCCTATTCGGAAAGCCGCATGGTGTGCAACGTGCACTGGTACAGCGATATCCGCGAGGGCCGCGAGATAGGCGCCACCGCCTTGGCACGCCTGCATGGCGACCCGACCTTCCAGGCGGATTTCGCCATGGCCAGGAGCGAACTGATGGCCGTCCGCGGACAGGGGGCGGTGGCCGGTCGCGACTGTGCCGCCGAGGCCAGGGCCCTGGCGATGGGGATCGACTAGGAAGGGGCCCGTTCCGGCTGGGGGAGCGGGATGGGGGAGGAGACGGCAACCACGCCGCAGGGCGTGGTTGCCGGAAGGGGTCACTGGCTGCCGCTGGAACCGCCGGAGGCGCTGCCGCTGCCGCCCGAGGAGCCCGAGCCACCTGTGCCGCCGGTTCCTGCCGGGGCGCCGGTGCCGCTGCCGCCCATGCCACCGGTGCCCGCACCGCCGGTCCCGGAGCCGGTGCCACCCGTGCCCGTCCCACCGGTTCCCGAGCCGCCGGTACCACCGGTCCCCGTGCCGGTTCCCGTGCCGCTGCCATCGGTGCCCGGGGTCGGAGCGCCGCCCTGGCCACCGGTGCCGCTGCCCGTGCCGGTACCACCCGTACCGGTGCCGCCGGGCGCACTGGGGCCACCGACGCCATTGCCGGGCGACTGGGTGCCCGAGCCGGTGCCGCTGTCGGTCGAGGGGGAGGTCGGGGAGCTGGGCGTGCTCGGGCCGGGCACGGTGGGGCCGGTGCCGCCATCGGTCTCGGCCAGTGCGGTGAGGGAGGCGCCGGCCAGGCAGCCGGTGAGGATGAAGGCAGTCAATTTGTTCAGTCTCATGGAGTTCTCCAGGTGCTGTGGGTTACTTGGAATACGGCCCACGGCGTCCGGAAGGGTTCGAGGAGAATGATCAACGGTGGCCGCGCGCCATCGGTCAGCGAGGTGCCGTGCCGCTTGATCAGCGGCGACCGCGACGCATAAGGTTGCACCCTTCAGGAAGGACCAGACCTGGCCCGCCCAGGCAGAAAGGATGTTGCATGCCCGCTTTTCGCCGTAGCGCACTCGACACCGAACGCTCCCAGGCCGTCGTCCGGCTGGTCATCGCCAGCCTCGCCACGCTCTACACCGCAGTGGCCGAGCTCATCGGCCGCATGCCGGAAGACAAGGCGCTGCCCATCCTCATCTACAACACGCTGTTCCTGGCCGTTTCCTTCGTGCTGCTGACGCTCATCGTGCGCCGGCCGGGCGTGTACCCTTCGCGCCGGCTGTTCTCCATGGTCCACGACTACGCCGGCATCGGCTTCTCGATGATCGTCGGCGGGCCGGCGATGCTCCCGGCCTATGGCCTGTTGCTGTGGGTGACGGTGGGTAACGGCCTGCGCTTCGGTTCGCGCTACCTGGCGGTCTCGACCCTGCTGGCACTGGTGGCACTGGCGGTGATCACCGCGCTCAACCCCTACTGGCAGGAGCAGCCCTACATGGTGCTGACGCTGGTGGTGACCACCATCATCGTGCCGGCCTACGTGAACATCCTGCTGGGCCAGGCGCGGCGGGCCACCGAGGCGGAGAGCGCGGCCAACCTCGCCAAGTCGCGCTTCCTGGCCCAGGCCAGCCACGACCTGCGCCAGCCGATCCACAGCATCAGCCTGTTCACCGCGTGCCTGCGCGACGCCGACCTGGGCCATGAGGAGCGCCAGCTGGTGGACAGCATCGACAAGTCGCTGCACAGCGTTTCCCAGCTGTTCCGCTCGATCCTCGACATGTACAGCCTCGATGGTGGCAAGGTGGTGCCGCGCACCCAGCCGGTGGCGCTGGAGGCCCTGCTGCAGGACCTGGTGCGGCAGAACGCCGAGGCCGCGCGCTGGGCCGGGGTGCGCATCCAGCTGCGGGTGCCGCCGCAGCTGCACGTGCAGGCCGACCCGCACCTGCTCTCGACCATGGTGCAGAACATTCTCTCCAACGCCCTCAAGTACGCGCCTGGCCGCCCCGTGCTGCTTGGCTGCCGGCGGCGCGACGGGCGCATCGCCATCGAGGTGCACGACCAGGGTCGCGGTATTCCGCCGCAGCACCTGGCCAATGTCTTCGACGAGTTCTACCGGGTGCGCCAGGTGCGTGACCGCGACATCGAGGGCGTCGGCCTGGGCCTGGCCATCGTCAAGCGCCTGGCCCAACTGATGGGCCTGGATATCCGCATCGCCTCGCGCCTGGGGCGAGGCACCAGCGTGGCCATCGAAGGCCTGCAAGGCTGCGAAGCGCCGCGCCAGGCGCCTTTGCCGGCGCGCTCGTCGCTGCCGCTGCGCATGCTCGACGGCCTGCGGGTGATGCTCATCGAGGACGATGGCGCCGTGCTGCGCGCTACGGCGACGCTGCTGGAGAAGTGGGGCTGCGTCGTCGAGGCACGGCCTTCGTTGCCGCCGGGCGAGGTGCAGTGCGATCTGGTCATCACCGATTTCGACCTCGACACCGAGACCACCGGGGCCGACTGCATCGAACGCATCCGCGCCCGCAGCGGCTGGAAGGTGCCGGCGGTGGTGATCACCGGTCACGAGGTGAAGCGGGTGCAGGAGCTGGTGGCCGACCCGGACATCCCGATCCTCTCCAAGCCCCTGCACCCGGCCGAGCTGCGCTCGGTGCTGATGGCGCTGAAGCTGGGCATGCCGGAGACGGCCGCGGCGGGTTGAGGCGTAGCACCCTGGGTGGGAGCGAGTCCATTCGCTCTGTCTGCGTTAGCTGTTGTGGATTCACGAGAGCGGCGCTTTCAGGGCTCTTCTGGATTCCTGGCAGGCCCACCGCATGGGTTTCGCTTCGCTCTACGCCATCCTACGAAGCCGTTGCGCACCGAGCGTGATGCGCACATCGATGAAGATTTTGGCGAAGAGGTTGGAGCGGCGGCCAAACGCCCCTTCAGGAGGCCGAGCGCAATCGTCGTTTCAGGGGTTGAGCGACATGGATGTCGCGAGAGGCGTACCGGGCCATGGATGGCCCGTTACGCCGGGCCCCTGAAACGATGATGGAGTGAGGGAAGTCTGGCGAAGCCAGACCCGTATGCAGGGGCAAGTTTTTTGGTTCCTTTTCACCGGGCTGGCGTTCCAGCGATTGGAAAAGGGACTCGCCCGGCAAGGCGAAACAGGAACCATCAGCAAAGCTCGGCAATCAACTGAGCTCGAAACCTTCTGGCGATACCTAACGCAGACAGAGCGAATTCATTCGCGATAGGAGCATCCGGCTACTCGCGGCCACAAGCCTGGGGAAGGTCTTTCGCGGCTGAAGCCGCTCCTACAGAAACAGCCTGGGGCCGGGCCGGATATCGCGTGTCGGGCCTCGCTGCGCTCGGCGCCAACCTACGAAATCAGATGCCCGCCTTGGCGGCCTTGGCCGCAGCGGCGGCGCGGGTGTTGACGCCCAGGGCGCGGAGCAGCGAGGAGACGTGGATGCGCACGGTGAAGGGGGAGATATCCAGCTCGCGGGCGATTTCCTTGTTCGACAGGCCGCCGACGATCAGCCGCAGCACGTCCTGCTGGCGGGGCGTGAGCTGGGTCAGCCCGGCGTCGTTGGCGAGCAGGCCGGTCTCGCCGAAACGCACCACGAAGTCCCCGTCGCGGATGGCCAGCAAGGCCTCGCCGACCTCGTCCGGTGCCGTGGCCTTGCCGATGAAGCCGTCGGCACCGGCGGCCATCACCTCGTCCACGGCCTTCTGGCTGTCGACCATGGAGACGATGACGATGGAGCTGCGCTTGAAGGCCTGGCGCAACGCGCCGATGGCCTCGACGGATTGCCCGGGGAAGAGCAGGTCGAGGATGAACATGCTCGGCGTTTCGCCCTCACGGGCCAGGGCCAGTACCTCGTCCATGCTGCCGGCTTCCTCCACCCGGGCGGTGGGGAGCACGCGCTGGACGATACGCCGCAGGCCATCGCGGAATACGGGGTGATCGTCGGCGACGATGATGCATTCGGAACGGTTTTCTTCGGACATCCGTTTATTGTCTTGTTCTCGGGGAAGCCAGACGCCATCGACGGCACGTCGACCTGGCGACACGGCTTCGGAAATCGACTGCCTGCGCACAGCAGCGGGTGATTCTTCCTGAAAGTGTGTCAGGGTAGAGACAAATCGCCTCGCACGCCATCGTCCAAAACACCGCATCGACCATCGGCAATTCCATTGCCAGGGCATGCGAAGACGCCCGAATCCATCCTCGTTCGCAGCAGATCGCCTCGAATTCCTGGCGAGCGCCTGGCGTTATCCGGAGCCTGTACGAAAATGTGGAAGGAATTCTTCCCTGTAGGCCAACCGGCCGCTGTCGTCGCCCCTGGCGCGAGGAGTTGCATCCATGTTCCGAACCATTGCCCTGGCCCTCTGCCTGGCGTTCACCGGGCTGGCGTCGGCAGACCCGGCGGCGGACGCCGAGAAGGCGCGCGCCTTGCTGGACCGTGCGGTCGACTATTACCAGAAGCAGGGCGACGCGGCGCTGGCGGCGTTCAGCCGGCAGGGCGAGTTCATCGAGGACGATCGCTACGTGTTCGTGGTGGATACCCACGGCGTGATGCTGGCCAGCGGCGGTCCTTCGGCCGTGCTGATCGGCCGGGACGTGTCACAGGTGCTGGAGCCCGAGCTGCGCGAGGCCTTCCAGAAGGTGCTGGCCACCACCGAGCAGCAGGGCGTGCAGACCGCCGAATACCGCTGGAAGAACTGGCGCGACGGCCGGGTGGAGCGCAAGGAGGTGTATTTCCGCCGGGTTGGCGAGCGCATCATCGCCGTCGGCCATTACCTGCCCCGGGCCACGCCCGAGCAGGCGCATCAGTTCCTGGCGCGCGCCGTGAAGGCGATGCAGGCCGACGCGGCCGGCAGCATCAAGGCGATCAACGCGCTGTCGCCGGCATTCCGCGAGGACGACCTGTACCTGTTCGTCGTCGACCTGCAGGACCGCCGCTACGTCGCCCACGGCTACAACCTGCGCCTGGTGGGCGTTGACTTCGCCACCATCGACGACCCCGAGGGCAAGCCGGTGGGTGCGCCGATCCTCGAGCTGATGGCCAAGGCCGACCAGGGCGACTACGAGTACCGCTGGAAGAACCCGGTGACCGGCAAGGTGGAGTACAAGCACGCGCTGCTGCGCAAGGTCGGCCACTACCTGGTGGTGACCGGCTACTACAGCGACTGAAGCGTGCGGGGGCTGCCGGCGCGCAGCCCCCTGCGGGGCTAGCGGGTGGGGGCCTCGCCGATCACGGTGGTGCGGTACATCTCGCGGCGCATGCCGTGGTAGTCGGAAATCGGCAGGTGCCAGGTGCTGCGGTTGTCCCAGATCGCCAGCGTGCCGGGGCTCCAGCGCATGCGGCAGGTGAAGGTCGGCTGGGCCGCGACGCCGAACAGGTGGGTCAGCAGCGCGGTCGCCTCCGTGGGGCGCAGCCCTTCGATGCCGCTGGTGTAGGCCGGGTTGACGAAGAGCACCTGCTGCCCGGTTTCCGGGTGGCGGGTGATCAGCGGGTGGCTACGCACCTCGTCGTCCGTGGCTTCGCCGAAGCGGTTGTCCATGTTCTCCAGCATCCTGTTGTGCGCCGCACCGACGCCATAGGCGCGCTCGGGGCTGTGGATGGCGTCGAGCCCCTGGAGGAATGCCCGCAGGGGCGGGGACAGCCAGTCGTGGGCCAGCGCCAGGTTGGCGAAGAAGGTGTCGCCGCCGAAGGGCGGGATGTCCTTGCCGTAGAGGAGGGTGAAGGCTGGCGGCCTGGCCTGGAAAGACCAGTCGGTGTGCCAGGCTCCGCCGAACACCACGGGGCTCTTCTCGTCGGCTTCCTTGACCACATGGACCACGTTCGGGTGGTCGGCCATGCCCTTCACATAGGGCTCGCGGCCGAACTCGCCGAAGGCCAGGGTCACCCGTTCCAGGTCTTCGACCTCCAGTTGCTGGTCCCGGATGAACAGCACCTTGTGATGCAGCAACGCCTGGCGCAGTTCGGCGAAGCCCTCGCCGTCGAGCCGCTTCAGGTCGACACCGCTGACGTCGGCCCCCAGTGCGCCGGTGGCGGGCACGGCCTGGAAGTGGCGCGTCTCCAGGGCGCGGTTGACGCTGGGATGGACATGGAAGAACTCGAACATCGGGGCCACCTCTTGTCGTTGTCATGGGCGTGCTCAGCATGGCCAACGCGCGCGCTCCCCGCCACGGCGACTCCGGCCAAAATCCGGTCGCCCGCGTTCATCCGCCGCCCGCATCGCCGGTCGATTGATTACCTGGCGTATCAACTGAAGTGATCCATGGCGGATTTTTCGGCTCGATGCTCACAAATACAGTGCGCTGCAACGGCAACGCGGCGCGACCGCTGCCACGACACGAGCCATCTGAGAGGAACCGAACATGAGCAAGCAGACCGTCGTCATCACCGGCGCATCCAGCGGCATCGGCCTGGGCCTGGCCCGCGCCTTCATCGACCAGGGCTACAACGTGGTCGGCACCGCGCGTACCGCCGAGCGCCTGCGTGAAGCCGCCGCGAGCCTGGGCGACCCGGCCGGGTTCATCGGCGTGGCCGGGGACGTCGCCGACCCGGGCACCGCCTCCAGGGTGTTCGCCGCGGCGCTGGAGGCGTTCGGCAGCGTCGAGGTGCTGGTCAACAACGCCGGCTTCTTCCTGCCCAAGCCCTTCATCGACTACAGCCCGCAAGACCTGGAAACGCTGCTGGACACCAACCTCAAGGGCGTGGTCTACAGCAGCCAGGTGGCCGCCGCGCACATGGCCGCACGGGGCGGCGGACGCATCATCAACATCTCCGCCGCCGTGGCCCTGCAGCCCAACATCCGGGTGCCCGCGGCGCTGCCGGTGCTGATCAAGGGCGGCATCAACCAGATGACCCGCGCGCTGGCGCTTGAGCTGTCGCCGCACAACATCCAGGTCAACGCGGTGGCGCCCGGCATCATCGAGACGCCGATGCACGACCCGGCCAACCGCGAGTTCCTCAACGGCCTGGCACCGTCGGGGCGGATCGGCACGGTTGGGGAGATCGCCGCGGCAGTGCTGTACCTCGCCGGCGCCGGCTTCACCACGGGCGTGGTGCTGGCGGTGGACGGCGGGATGAGCAGCGGGACCTGGTGACCAGGAGGTGATGAGAAAGGGAGGCTTCGAGCCTCCCTTTTTTGTCTTTACGTCCGTGTGTGTCCCGGGCTACGTCCTGCCACGGGGGTAGGTTGGGTTGAGGTACGAAGCCCAACGCAGCGCAGCCGAGCCACGCTCCGTTGGGCCTCGCTGCGCTCGGCGCCGACCTACGGCGCAGCGCTACCCCTACGAACCCAATTCCAAGCACGCCCCTACGTCACGCAAGTTCACCGGCGAGGGTGGCCACCAGTTCGGCGGCGGGCAATGCCCGGGCCAGCGGTGCGCCCTGGCCGGCCCACTGCACGGCGTAGTCGTCGCAGCCCTTGGCCGAGGCGGCCGCGTGCAGGGCCTTGGCGGCGTCGTAGGTGATGGGGTAGTCGGGCAGGGCAGGGGCCTGGGGGTGGCCGACATCGCTGAACAGCCGGTTCGGCAGCCCGCGTGCGGAGCGCCCGGAGATGGCCGCGGTGAGGGCGGTGCGCTCGACCCGTGGGCTTTGCATGGCTGCGCGGTAGGCGGCGTTGGCGGCGGATTCCGGGCAGAGGATGAAGGCGGTGCCGAGCTGCGCGCCGCTGGCGCCCAGTTGCAGCGCCGCGCGGATGCCGGCGCCGTCCATGATGCCGCCGGCGGCGATGACCGGCAGGCGGGTCCGGCTGGCCAGGGTGCGGGTGAGGGCGAAGGTGCCGATCAGCGCATCCTGCTCGGGCTCGAACACACCGCGATGGCCGCCAGCTTCGACGCCCTGGGCGACGATAGCGTCGATTCCGGCCACTTCGATCAGCCGCGCCTCGGCCAGGTTGGTGGCGGTGGCGAGCAGGCGGATGCCGCGAGCCTTCAGCTGGTCGATCCAGCCTTGCTGCGGCAGGCCGAAGTGGAAGCTGACCACGGCCGGGGCCTCTTCCAGCAGCACCTGGAGCATGGCCGGGTCGTCGAGGAAGCTGCGGTAGATCTCGCGCAGCGCGGCCGGCGGTTCGGCGTCGAATTCGGCGAACAGCGGGCGCAGGTGCTCCAGCCAGGCCCGTTCACGCGCGGGGTCGGGCTGGGCGGGCGCGTGGCAGAAGAGGTTGACGTTGAACGGCTTGGCGGTCAGCGCGCGGGTATCGCGGATCATCGCCCGGGCCTGCTCGGGCGTGCTGGCGCCGATGCCGATGGAGCCCAGCGCACCGGCGTTGGACACGGCAGCGGCGAGTTTCGGCGTGGAGACACCCACCATGGGCGCCTGGATGAGGGGGATCTCGATCCCCAACAGTTCGGTGATCAGCATGTGTCGGCAGGCCTCTGGGTCAAGGGTTGGCTTGACGTAAAATCTCATAATGAGAATATTCAGATCAACTTGTTCTCTGTAAGAGATTGAAAGTGGACCTGACCAGCCTCGAGATCTTTCGCGCCGTCGCCGACGAGCAGAGCGTGACCCGTGCCGCCCAGCACCTGCAGCGGGTGCAGTCGAACGTCACCACGCGCATCAAGCAACTGGAAGACGAACTGGGCGTGCACCTGTTCCTGCGCGACGGCAAGCGCATGACGCTCACCGACAAGGGCCGCGAATTCCTCGCCTATGCCGAGCGGCTGCTGGCACTGGCGGCGGAGGCACGGCAGTCCATGCACCCGGGCGTGGCGGGCGGGACGCTGCGCCTGGGCAGCATGGAAAGCACGGCGGCCAGCAGGCTGCCGCCGATCCTGGCGCGTTATCACCGCGCTCACCCAGGGGTCGCCCTGGAGGTTTCGACCGGCACCAGCCAGGCCCTGATCGAGGGGGTGCTGTCCAGCCGCCTCGATTGCGCCCTGGTGGCGCACCCCGATGCGCTGCGCCGCGAGGACCTGCACGGCCAGGCGCTGGAGCGCGGCCTGTGCGCCATGCCGGCCTTCAATGAGGAACTGGTGATGCTGTTGCCGCCCGATCACCCGCCGCCGGCATCGCCCGGGGACCTTCGCGTCGGCGCGCTGGCCTGCTTCGCCCGGGGCTGCACCTACCGGATGCTCGCCGAGCGCTGGCTGGGCGAGCACCGCGCGCAGGGAGGCGCGCCCTTGCAGGTGCGCGAGGTGGGCTCCTACCACGCCATCCTCGCGTGCGTCAGTGCGGGCGACAGCGCAGGCATCGTGCCGCGCTCGCTCCTCGCGCTGTATCGCGAAAGCCCGCCGGTGACCGCGTTGCCGGCGCTCTCGGTGGACACCCTGCTGGTCTGGCGCGAGGGCTATGCGACCACGGCCTTCGAGCGCCTGCGCGAGGCGCTCGTGGCGGAATAGACCGTGAACGGGCGGGGTGGCGTGTATCGCTCTGTATCTCGCGGCCCGCGCCCCGGGCTGGCTTACAAATGCGCCCCCTCACGGATACGCCACGGATACAGGGGGCGGGCGAAATAGCCCCAACCCCGAACCCATGCAGCCTGGCTGCGGGTTCCAGGGTTCCAACGCCACCCGTGGCATGCCCAGCGCGGCACCGCCCGCGCCCTGTATCCGGAGAAGCACCATGTCCCACACCCCGCTCGCGAACACATCCCGTATCGGCCTGCTCGCCGTGGCCCTGGCCGGCGGCCTCAACATCGCCTCGTCCGCCGCCTTCGCCGTCGAGGCTCTGCCCCAGGGCTACCAGCTGGCCGCCGCCGACAAGGCCGCCGAAGGCAAGTGTGGCGAAGGCAAATGCGGCTCCAGCGGCGCCAGCGCCAAGGCGACCCAGGGCGAAGGCAAGTGCGGGGAGGGCAAATGCGGTGAAGGCAAGTGCGGCGACGCCTCGTTCGCCCGCACCGACACCGACCACGACGGCCGCGTCTCCCTCGCCGAGCTGCTGGCGGTGGCGCCGAAGGGCGGCAAGGAGTTCAAGGCGATCGACGCCAATGGCGATGGCTACCTGTCCGAGGCGGAGGTGTACAGGTTCCGCAGCAACCAGTACCTCTCCAACGGCAAGAAAGTGCCGGCGGAACTGTTCACCCACATGAGCCAGGCGAAGGACTGAGCCGCCGCCCACGCCCCCCAAGAACCCTCCTGCGCCCCTGGCCGGGAGGGTTCGCGCTTTCTGGAGCCCCCTCATGAACACAGCCTCCCTGCACGGCGCCGGCCTCGGCCTGCGCCGCGCCCTGATGCCCGAGCTGCTGGCGATGGACGCCGGCGCCCTGGACTTCCTCGAATGCGCGCCGGACAACTGGATCGGCGTCGGTGGCCGCTTCGGCGATGGCCTGGCGCAACTGGCCGAGCGCTTCCCGCTGAGCTGCCACGGCCTGTCGCTGTCCCTGGGCGGCCCGGCACCGCTGGACCTGGAGCTGCTGCGGCAGACCCGGCGCTTCCTCGACCGCCACCACGTGGCCTGCTTCAGCGAGCACCTGAGCTACTGCTCCGACCAGGCCCAGCTCTACGACCTGCTGCCGCTGCCGTTCACCGAGGAGGCAGTGCACCACGTCGCCGCGCGCATCCGCCAGGCGCAGGACGTGCTCGGCCGGCGCATCGCCGTGGAGAACATTTCCTACTACGCCGCGCCCTACCAGGCACTGAGCGAGATCGACTTCCTCCGCGCGGTGCTGGAGGAGGCCGATTGCGACCTGCTGCTGGACGTCAACAACCTCCATGTCAACGCCATCAACCATGGCTACGACGCAGCGGCCTACCTGGCGGCGATCCCGGCCGGGCGGGTGGCCGGCCTGCATGTGGCCGGCCACTACGACGAGGCGCCGGACCTGAAGATCGACACCCACGGCGCGACGGTGAAGGGCGATGTCTGGCACCTGCTGGAGCGGGCCTACCGGCGCTTCGGCCCGCTGCCGACCTTGCTGGAGCGCGACTTCAACTTCCCGCCCCTGGTGGAGCTGCTGGAGGAGGTGGAGCAGATCCGCGCGCGGCAGCACGCCGCCACCGGCTGGCCGGAGGTGCGCCATGGCTGATGAACTGCACGCCCAGTTGCTGAGCCTGGCCCGGCATGTACGAGACCCGCAGCGCTACGCGCCGCCACCCGGCATCGAGGCACGGCGCCTGGCGGTCTACCGGCAGCTGTTCTTCGGCAATGTCGAGGGGCTGCTGGCGGGGGGCTTCCCGGTGCTCCGTGCCTGCCTGGGTGACGCGCGCTGGCAGGCGCTGGTGCGCAGCTTCTACGCCGAGCATCACTGCCGTACGCCGCTGTTCACCGAGTTGGCCGGGGAGTTCGTGAGCTTTCTCGAAGGCGGCGGGGGCGATGGCCTGGCGTTACCCTGGCTGGTGGAGCTGGCCCATTACGAGTGGGTGGAAAGCGCACTGCTGCTGAGCGACCGCCAGGAGAGCGCGCATGCCCCGGAAGGTGACCTGCTCGCCGGGGTTCCGTTGCTCTCGGCCCTGGCCTGGCCGCTGGCCTATGCCTGGCCGGTGAACGAGATCGCCCCGGGCTTCCTGCCGCAACAGGCGCCGGAGCAGCCGACGCTGCTGCTGGCCCGGCGCGGTATGGATCAGCAGGTGCATTTTTCCCGCCTGGCACCGCTGGCCCACGCGCTGCTGGTGTCGTTGCAGCAAGGCGAATGCAGCGGGTTGCAGCACCTGGCAGGCCTGGCCGAAGCCATCGGCGTGGAGGTCGAGGCCATCCTGCCGCAGGGGCTGGCGTTGCTGGAGGGTTTGCGGGAGCGGGGCGTGGTGATCGGTACGCGCCAGTAAGGCGGTGCCATTCAGAAGCGGATATCGTTACGTAACGAATATGCGAAGCGTTACGTAACGCTAAAGCGCGGGAGTCCCAGTGTCTCGGTCACGCTGCACCGCGTGGGTTTCGCTTCGCTCTACCCACCCTACGGAAATGCCATAGCAAGGCCCTGGACGTGGGAGGGGGCGGGCTGCCTTGTGGGAGCGAATTCATTCGCGATGCTTTACTACTGGCCGATCACGGAGGCGTCCGCGGCTTAGGGTGGACCACGCTTTAACGGTCCACCAATCGGGGTCATGCCGGGCATCGCGAGCGTCATCCACACAGCATGGGTTTCGCACCGCTCTCCCCATCCTACGGACGGCGTTCTGCGAGCGTAGCGAGACCCATCATTTCAAAGAAGAAGCCCGCGCATCGCCTGATGCGCGGGCTTTTCATTGGGCGGAAGAATTCAGCCCCTGCGGCGCAGCAGGGCGTCGAGGCTGAGGCGTCCGGCGCCGTTGAGGAGCAGGGGGAGGGCGGCGACCAGGTAGATCAGCGGCAGCTTGTAGTTGCCGTAGCCCCTGTCGCTGATGGAGTAGCCCTGGGCGAGTTCGGCGAGGCTCGACCAGTGCGCCGGCCAGTGCACGGCGGCGATGGCGACGACGGTGAGGATCATCAGCACGAATGCGGCGAAGCGGGTGCCGAGGCCGAGCAGCAGGAGCAGTGGGGCGATCAGTTCGGCCCACATGGAGAGCTGCCAGTTGAGCCCGGCAGGGAGCAGGTCGAAGGGGAACGGGAAGGCGGCGTTGATCGGCTCGAACCAGTTGTCGCCGTTCCATTTATCCAGGCCCGACTCGAAGAACTCCCAGGCCAGGAACAGGCGCAGGGGGATGTCCGCACCGAAGTCGCCCAGTTGGGCGAGGCGGTTGCAGGCCTGTTTGAAGGGTGTGGATGCCAGTGACGTCATGGGAAATGCCTCGGGATCGGGGCGCTGGACGGGGTGCCCGCGCGGTGAGGCCATGCTCGCCGCCGGTCTTGTCCCGCGTGTGTCCGCCCGGCGGCGCTGTGTATCCCGGTGTATCCGTGGCTCAGCCCGTTACATCCAGTTCCAGTTGCGCGCAGAGGCCGCCGCCTTCGCGGTTGCGCAGGGTGAGGCGGGCGCCCAGGGCCTGGCTCAACTGCTGGGCGATGGCCAGGCCCAGGCCGGTGCCGCCGGTGTCGCGGTTGCGCGAGCCCTCCACGCGGTAGAAGGGCTTGAAGACCTGTTCCAGCTCCGCCTCGTCGATCCCCGGGCCTTCGTCCAGCACCTGCAGGCGCACGCGGCCAGGCCCATCCTCCAGCACCCGCAACTCGGCATTGCCACCGAACTTGAGGGCGTTGTCGATGAGGTTGCTCAGCACCCGTCGCAGCGCGTGCGGCCGCGTCTCCAGCAGCGCACCGGTGCGGCCTTCGAGGCTCACCGCCTGGCCGCTGTCCTGGTAGTCGAGCACCAGGCTGTCGAGGAAGGCGGCCAGCGCCACGCGGCAGACGGCTTCGCGGCCGCCGTCCAGGCTGCGCGCGTAGGCGACGCCCTCGCGCACCAGGTGCTGCATCTCGTCGAGGTCGCTCCACAGGCGTTCGACTTCGGGGGTGTTGTCCATCTGCTCAACACGCAGCTTCATGCGGGTGATCGGGGTTTGCAGGTCGTGGGAGATCGACGCCAGCAGCTGCATGCGCTCCTTGAGGTAGGCGGCGATGCGGCCTTGCAGGGCGTTGAAGGCGCGGGCGGCATGGGCGACCTCGCGCGGGCCGGTCTCCGCCAGCGGCGTGGCGGGCGTGTCCGGGTCGAGCTGGTCGACGGCGCCGGCCAGGCGGGTGAGGGGGCGGATGGCCATGCGCACGGCGAGCCAGGTGCACAGCAGCAGCACCGCCAGTTGCAGGCTGAGCATCAATGGCAGCCATTTGGCCATGGGAATGGGCGCGGGCGTCACGTCCAGCGTCAGCGGGTGGCCGTCGCGCAGTCGCATGTGCACCTGGAAGTGCGGCGCGGGCCCTTCGATGGTGGCGAAGCTCAAGGCGTAGTCCTTGCCCAGGGCGCGCTCGATGGAGGTGGCGGCCATGGGCGCCGCGCTCATGTCCATGGGCGTGCCCGGCAGGCCCAGGTCCAGGCGGTAGCGGTAGTTCGGCCGCTCCAGCAGCGGCAGCCAGGCCGCGCGTTCCTGGGCCGGGAGGCGGTCGATCAGGGCGACGACGGTGCTCACGTCCATTTCCAGGTTGTTGAGCATCATGCTGCGGCCGGTCTGGTAGCGCTCGTAGAACTGCGAGCTGAAGGACATACCGTAGGCGAGCACCAGGCCGCTGAGGAAGATCAGCATCAGCCGCGCGGCCAGTGTCCGTGGCCAGTGGAGGAGGGTGCTCACGACAGGGGCTCGATCAGTTGCACGGGCAGGGAGAAGACGTAGCCCTCGCTGCGCACGGTCTTGATGCAGGCCGGCTCGCGGGCGTCGTCCAGCAGGCGTTGGCGCAGGCGGCTGACCAGCAGGTCGATGGAACGGTCGAACACGTCGGCCTCGCGACCCTGGGTCAGGTTCAGCAATTGCTCGCGGCTGAGCACGCGCTGCGGGTGGTCGAGGAAGACCCGCAGCAGGCGGTACTCGGCGCCGCTCAGGGCGACCATGGTGCCTTCGGCGTCTAGCAGGTGGCGTGCACTGGTGTCCAGGCGCCACTGGCCGAAGCCGATCAGGCGGCTGCTTTCACTGATCTGCAGGTTCGGCGGCAGCATGCGGGTGCGCCGCAGCACGGAGTTGATCCGGGCCAGCAGCTCGCGGGCGGAGAAGGGCTTGGTCAGGTAGTCGTCGGCGCCCATCTCCAGGCCGATGATGCGGTCGGTCTCTTCGCTGCGGGCGGTGAGCATCAGCACCGGGGTGGACCTGTGCCTACCCACGCGCAGCTCGCGGCAGAGCTTCAGGCCGTCTTCGCCGGGCATCATGATGTCGAGCACGATCAGGTCGACCGTGTTGCCGTCGAGAAAGCCGCGCATCTGCCGGCCATCGGCCGCCAGGCTCACGCGCAGGCCGTTCTTCTTCAGGTAGTTGCCGACCAGCTCGCGGATTTCCCGGTCGTCGTCGACGATCAGGATGTGGTCGATGTGGTCCATGGAGCGTTCCTCGGAGGGTGTCGGCGCTAGTGTATCGACGTCGCGCCCGCTTGCCCGCTGCCCTTTGTATTGCAGTGTATACAGGGCCGGTTTGTTACCTGGCGCGGCAAATCGGCGGCGCTTCCGACACAGTGGCGATACCCCCTGGCCTTGCAATGGAGGCCCGGCAACCCGGCCGGCTTCCATCACCAGGAGATCGTCATGAAATCACTCGCCCGTTCCGCCGCCCTCGCCCTGTCGCTGGTCCTGCCGCTGCTGGGCTCCGGCCTGCAGGCGGCGGAGACCCTGCCCGTCGAGCAGTACCACTACGGCATGCAGCTGGATGTGCAGAAGGTCCTGGCGCTGCACGAGGCGCCGACCGTGCTCTGCCAGGTCGTCGAAGCCCGCATGGACTACCTGGATTCCCAGGGCCGTGAACACCGTCTCGCCTACCTGAAGCACGCCACGGCCTGCCAGGACAGCAACTGAGCCGTTGCCCCCGAAATCGCCTGCGCCGAGGTGCCCATGCTGCTCATCGCCTTCATCGGTGGGGTGCTGACCCTGTTCAGCCCCTGCATTCTTCCCGTCCTGCCGCTGCTGTTGTCGCGTTCCGGCGGTTCGGTCAGCTCGACGCTGCTGACCCTGCTCGGCCTCGCCTCGGGCTTCGCCGCGCTGGCGAGCCTGGCGGCCGTTTCCGCCGACTGGGCCATCGAGGCCAGTACCTGGGGGCGCTGGGTCGCCCTGGTGGTGCTGGGCTCATCGGCGCTGGCGTTGCTTTCCAGCCGTGTCGCCAACTGGCTTTCCCGGCCCTGGCTGTGGCTGGCCGAGCGCCTGCACGGCCAGGCACGGCGGCTGCCGTCGGCGCTTGCGGCCTGGCTGCTGGGCTGTGCCACGGGCCTGCTGTGGGCGCCCTGCGCGGGGCCGATCCTCGGGCTGGTCCTCTCCGGGGCGATGCTCGATGGCCCCAATGCCTCCACCAGCCTGCTGCTGTTCAGCTTCGGCCTGGGCAGCGCGACGGGGTTGGCGCTGGCGGTCTTCCTCGGGCGCGGCGTGCTGCAACGCCTGCGGCCGTCACTGCGGCTGGTCGGCTGGCTGCGCCGCGGCACGGGCGTGGCGGCGCTGCTGGCGGTGGTCGGCATCGCCAGCGGGCTCGGCCCGCAACTGGCCGGCGTCGGCTCATCGGCCCTGGCTTCCGGTCTCGAAGCTCGGGTGCTCGATGACCTGCCGAAGCTTCTGGAGCCTCTGGTCGGCGACGCCCGCGCGGACGAGCGGCTGCCCGACCTGGGCCCCGCGCCGTCGCTGGGGGGCGCCAGCCAGTGGCTGAACAGCCCGCCGCTGGACATGCAGGCGCTGCGCGGCAAGGTGGTGCTGGTAGATTTCTGGACCTACGACTGCATCAACTGCCGCAACAGCCTGCCCCATGTGAACGAGTGGGCGCAGCGCTACGCCGACCAGGGGCTGGTGGTGATCGGGGTGCACACGCCGGAATACCCCTTCGAGCGGGTCGAGGCGAACGTGCGCCAGGCCATCGCGCGCCTGGGCATCCGGCACCCCGTGGCCACCGACAACCAGTACCGGGTGTGGCGCGCCTTCGACAACCAGTACTGGCCGGCGCACTACTTCATCGATGCCAGGGGGCGCATCCGCCACATGCATGCGGGGGAGGGGCGTTATGCGGAGCAGGAGGCGGTGATCCAGGCGCTGTTGAAGGAGCGGGATGAGGCGGCGCAACGCTGAACAGGAGGGCTGACGGAAAAAAGGGAGGCGCCGGGCCTCCCTTTTGCGCCTTGCCGGCGGGCCTCAACCGGGCGGGTTCCTGCGGTACTCGGTGGTGGTGATGCCGGCGTAGCCCCAGTTATCGGTGTCGACTTCCTCGATGACGATATGGGTGAGGTGCGGGTCCTTGCCCAGGACCCGTTGCAGGGTGTCGGTGATCTCGGCGATGACCTGGGCCTTCTGTTCGCGGGTGACGCCGTCGCGGGTGATGCGGACGTTGACGAATGGCATCTGGAGTTCCTCTGTAGGGGCGGATGGCGCCGAGGCCGGTGGCGTTCGGCGGGGTGAGGTAACTGTATTTGTTCCGTTTCGCTGGATAAATGTAGGATCGGAAACTTCAGTTGATACCCGGTGTAATCAATCGTGAAGCGCCATTTCGAAGACATCCAGCTGGGCAGCATCGAGCTGTTCTGCCTCGCCGCCGAGGAAGGCAGCTTCACGGCGGCCGCGCTGGTGGCCGGGGTCACGCCGGCGGCGGTCAGCCGCTCCATTTCGCGCCTGGAGGAGCGCCTGGGCACGCGGTTGTTCCAGCGCACGACGCGCAGCATCCGCCTTACGGAAAGCGGGCGTGGCTACTTCGAGCAATGCCGCCAGGCGCTGACCCAGCTGATCGAGGCCGAGCGCGACATGATGGGCCGCCAGCAGGAGCCGACGGGCCAGCTGCGCATCAGCATTCCCACCACCTACGGTCACCACCGCATCCTCCCGGTGCTGGCGCGCTTTCGCGAGCGCTGCCCGGGGGTGAAGGTCGACATCCACCTGAGCAACCGCAACATCGACTTCGTCGGCGAGGGCTACGACCTGGCGATCCGCGTGCGCGCGTTGCCCGATTCGACGCTGATCGCCCGGCACCTGGAAGACGCCGCCCTGGTGGTGGTGGCCAGCCCGGACTACCTGGCCAGGGTTCCGGCGCCGCAGTCCCTGGAGGAACTGGCCGAGCACGACTGCATCCAGTTCGAGCTGCCCAGCAACGGCCGACGCATCCCCTGGCTGTTCAACGAACGGGGCCAGGAGCGGGAGCTGCTGCTGACGGGTAACTACTGCTGCTCGGACGATGTGCTCGGCGGCGTGACCCTGGCCAAACACGGCGCGGGGCTGTTCCAGACCTACCGCTTCATCGTCGAGCGGGAGCTGGCGGAGGGGACGCTGGTGGAGGTGCTGCCGGCGTTCGGCGGGCGTTCGCGGCCTTTCACCCTGCTGTATCCGCAGGGCCGGCACATGCCCTTGCGCCTGCGCGCCTTCATCGAGTTCCTGATGGCGTGCAAGCGCGAGTGGAACGTCTGAAACCGGGCCCATGAACAGGGCCCGGATCGGCCTTTTCTAGGCGGCCCGCTCCTTGCCGGCACGGATGTCGAAGGCGCCGCCGGTGAAGGTGCCCTCGGTGGTGACCTTGCCTTTGCCGGGCAGCAGCGGGAACACCAGTTCGGCGAAGCGGTAGGCCTCTTCCAGGTGCGGGTAGCCGGAGAGCACGAAGCTTTCGATGCCCAGGTCGGCGTATTCCTGCAGCCGCGCGGCGACTGTCTGCGGGTCCCCGACCAGGGCGGTGCCCGCGCTGCCACGTACCAGGCCCACGCCGGCCCAGAGGTTGGGCGCCACTTCCAGGTTGTCACGCCGCCCCTGGTGCAGGGCGGCCATGCGCCGCTGGCCTTCGGAATCCATGCGCGCGTAGTTGGCCTGGGCGGCGGCGATGGTGGCGTCGTCCAGGTGGCTGATCAGCTCGTCGGCGGCGGCCCAGGCCGCCTCGTTGGTCTCCCGCACGATCACGTGCAGGCGCACGCCGAAGCGCACCGTGCGCCCGTGTTTCGCCGCGCGGGCCCGTACGTCGGCGATCTTCTCGGCCACCGCCGCCGGAGGCTCGCCCCAGCTCAGGTAGGCGTCCACATGCTTGGCGGCGAGCTCGTGGGCCGCCACCGAGGAGCCGCCGAAGTAGAGCGGCGGGTAGGGCTTCTGCAGCGGCGGGAAGAAGTTCTGTGCGCCCTGGACCTTGTGGTGCTCGCCGTCGAAGTCGACGGTCTCGCCCTGCAGCAGGCGGCGCCAGATGGTGAGGAATTCGTCCGAGGCGGCGTAGCGCGCGTCATGGTCGAGGAACACGCCATCGGCGGCGAGCTCCGTGGCGTCGCCGCCCGGCACCACGTTGAGCAGCAGGCGCCCGCCGCTGGCCTCGTCGAGGCTCGCGGCCTGGCGGGCCGTGGCGGTGGGGTTGCCGAGGGTGGTGCGCAGGGCCACCAGCAGCTTGATGCGCTGGGTGACCGGCACCAGGCTGGCGGCGGTCACCCAGGGGTCGAGGCAACTGGCGCCGGTGGGAATCAGCACGCCGTCGTAGCCGAGTTGGTCCGCCGCTACGGCGATCTGCCGCATGTAGGCGTTGGTGGCCGGGCGGCCACTCTCGGAACGGCCAAGGAAACGGGTATCGCCGGAAGTCGGCAGGAACCAGAAAACGTCGAAGCTCATGGATCAATCCTCGTTGCAGGCCAGCGTCCCGCAGAGGGCAGGGCGCATCGATGGTGTGCAACGCAGGGCAGGAAGGCGCTTGCTCGGGCAAGTCTCTGTAGCGGGCTGGGCCCGGTGGATCGATATATATCCTAAAAGCGCCGAATGACCTTCGATAAATAATTTCTGGGAATAAGCATGTGCCAAAACATGCGGCGACCGGGGTGGGCCGAGGGGCGGGAGGCGGCAGGCCCGCGCTGGGCGGGGGCTGCCAGGGCAGGGCGGGGCGGCCCTGCGGGTGCGGTGGAGGGATGCGAGGAGGGCGGACCTGCGACATTGCCTCGCGCGCGGGGCTCATTGCGAGTTCATGCAGTTGATCACGCTGGCGTTGGTGATGATGTCCTTGCCGTCCGTGTAGAGCGTGATGCTGCAGAAGTAGTCGAGCACGGTGCGGTTTTCGTAGTAGCCGGTCTCGCGGTACACCGGCTCGCTGCCGACCTGCGCCACGCCGGCGACGCCACCACCGCCGACGCCCACCCAGGTTTCCTTCTGGCCGACATATTCCTTGCCGGTGCTGACGAATACCTGCTCCGGCGTCACGTGGGTCTGTACGCGGTTCCAGGCATAGAAACCACCGCTGCCGTATGAGGACGGCCCCATGCCCTGGTCGGGCTGGCCGAACAGCTCGAAGGCCTTGCTGGCCGGTTGGCCGATGAGCTTTTGCGCGGCCGCGCGGACGCCGTTGTCATCGGTATGGGTCGGCGTGGGGACTGCGCATGCGCCAACGGACAGAGCCGCTAGAGCGATGAGGGTGAGCTTCAGTGAAGACACGTTTCACTCCTTGTGATGGCAAGAATCCTTCAGCGGGCCTGGACTCTATTACCCGCGCCGACCGCGGTCGATTAGGGCGAGTGTGCTAGTGGCGAACGGCTGTACCTTCAAGGGTGATTGGGCGTGAGCCCGCCGATGCCGCGTCCAGGTGTCGGGAAGCGCTTAATCTCGGGGCAATGGCGCACAGGTTGTTCGGCATTCTCGCGTTATGGCTTAAAGTCGCCGGTCGCCGAAAGAACCGTCATGGCCTAGCCATGAAGGGCTTTCATCCTTTACGAACGAATGGGATGAAGATGAACAGGCCTTTCATTTCCCTGTGCCCTGAAATTACCCGGGCAGATGCGCTGAAGCTGATGGATTGGTTGGAGGATGAGCGCGTCACCAGCTACCTCAGCGATTCGCGGGACGTCTCCCGTTCCATCGAGCAGGCCATGGAGCGGACCCAGATGCCGATCCTGACCCATCTGTTCAACGGCGACGGACGATTCTTCATGGCCTATGACCGGCAGGACACCCCGGTGGGCTTCGTCCGTCTCATCAAGAGCGGGTCGTGTTGCGAGATCGTCCTGGCGATCGGGGACAGCGGCAAATGGGGCCGGAACCTGGGCGCCCGCACCATCCGCGAGGGCATGAAGCTGGCCTTCCTCGACATGCGGGCCAAGAAGCTCATCGCCAAGATCCACCCGGACAACACCCGTTCGCTGAAAGCCTTTCTGCGCAGCGGCTTTCAGCGCGAGAGCGAGACGCCGACATTGCATTCGTTTTCCATGACGGCGGGGCGCTATCTCCAGCTCCTGCGCGAAGGTGCCGTGAGCGACGCCACCGGTATCTGCATCACCGAGATCGACAAGGCCCGGCTCGAAAGCCTGCTAGTGCTCGAGGAAGGCCCGGCCGTCGTCGAGCTCGAACACGAACTGGAGCGAGCCATGGTCGTCCAGCCGCAACAGGTGGCGCGCAATGTCGTGACGATGAACTCCAGGGCCTTGCTGCAACTGGACGACGAGGAGATCGAAGTGGCCCTGGTCTATCCCGAGGACGCGGACAGCCGTACCGGGAAGCATTCGGTGTGTTCCGACATCGGCGCCGCCATCCTGGGTTATCAGGAGGGGGACGCCATCGACTGGCGTATCGCCGATCGGACGCGAAGGATCGAGATCAGGAAAGTGCTGTACCAGCCGGAGGCAGCGGGCGACTTCCATCTCTAGCATTCGTGCAACTGGCGACGATCCCAGGGACGGGAAATCGTTCGTTTGACGAAACAGGGAGGGCTGACGAGTTCATGGGCCAGACTCATCCATATGCTATTTAACATAATCTACATTATGAGTAACCCCAGGTGCGAACCTCTGAGCCCTGGGCCTCTGTGACGATTTTCGAAAAAGTAGACTTTTTACTTTTAAAAGAAGACTCAGCAAAATCAACGGGCTAGATAGCTCCACTGGTGCGCGAGAGTCTCCTCAATTCTGAAAAAGTAGACTTTGCCTGACGGACCGCGCTTGATTTCGCAGTGCTGAGCAGCCTGTATCACCAGCCCGTGTCCATTGAGTACGCCTGCCAATGATTTCAGTAATGTTTGAGAATGCGGCGCTTGCCAGAGCCAAACATGTACTCGATATGCAGATCGAGGCATCCAACAATAAGTGCAAGCATAGGTCGGCCATCGCGTCTGCCGGTTGCAAGAAGCTGCCACTCGCGGAGATCAATCGATGAGGGCGCTGGATAATTCTGCGGATGTGTATGCCACTCACCCACATAACGAATCAGGCCACCGCTCTCTTTCCAACGCTTCATTGCGAGCCTGTGGTGAAAGCATGGCATGCGTTCGAAAAGGAACCTGAAGCGTCTGTCCCAAGCAGAGGGCTCAGTGGCCTCAATTATCTCTAAGTGCTCACCACGTACATGGCCGAGCAGAATGCCCCCTGCCTCTGTCGAACTCTCTCCCTCCTGAATGTAGCGCCTAAAAATCTCCATTGGCTGCTGCTGCAGATACACGAGTTGATCAGTACCAGGCACCGTCCATGTGCTCACGAACTGCATACAGGACATCCGGGGTGCTTCAAGGGCGAGCAGTCTGTCGTTTCCAGTTCGTGATTTGTGTCTGTCAGCCGAATAGAGAGGGCGTGCCATGGCTTACCCCCAACCCATGCAAGTGCGGCCTCTAACGCTAAGGCAGCAGCCTGGATCGAAACGGACGCAGGAAACGGTACGTAGAGCCCCTCGCACCCTTGGCCTGCGAAAATCGGCTTCAAACCACCGCGCACAGATACCAAGCCGCCCTCACGATTGTGTTCAAACAAGCATCGGTAGCAGCCTTGCCTGGCGTTCTGCTTGGTCAACGTGCGAACAGCCACGCCAGCTCCTTCAATCCACACATGCAAAAGTGGGCTGGAAGCTGCCTTGGCAAGCCAATGTCCGAATGCCTCCTCTCCAGTTGCATCAATGATCAGGTCAAGGCCATCGAGATTTACATTTTGGGCCTTATTGACAAATGGGCGCACCTTCACTGCTGGCATGGATACCTGCAACTCATCTGCCAGTGCAGAGGCCTTGTCTTGGAAAACTCGATTGAACCCTAACCGATGTCGACCTAGGTTCTGAGGCAGCAAATAGTCATCGTCGATCAGCAGGAGCTCGCCCCCTCCAAGGCCTGCTCCTGCCTTCATGAGCATTTCAGCGAGGTATCCTCCAATGGTGCCACAGCCAATTAGCCCTATACGTTTACCCACAAGAGTGGTTTGACCAGGGATATTGCGTTCGCACACATACTTATCATCTAGGCGAATCATCTCCAAAGGCTCAATGGGGCAGTCGAAGATAGGCAGTCGCTGATCAGTAGAGCGTTGGTCTACAGGGCGGTTGCGTTGCAGGTCGTAAACGAGGAAGCCATAGATATAGCCAGTTTTCTGAGCCTCGATAACGATTACGATGCCATACGATTGCTCTCGATATGCAGCGATGATCTTGTCACGCACCTTGCGCCGACAAGCATCATCTAATTCACCCTGCCAATCCAAAACCTGCTCAACAGTTTTAGGTGGCCAGTTCGTCTGCAACGGCCTCGGTGCCGCGCTTGACGTTACCATCGCCACCATTGAACTAAATGCTTCGACTTTTCTTCCTTCACGGGCAAATTTTCGCCGGCTACGTTCTGCATCGTCAGTTAGCAAGTACATTTTGTTATCAGAGAACTGGAGCATCTCCAGTGGACCTGATGACCGGCGTTCGACGTCATGGATACAGTAGGCGCCATACCAATAGAGGAAAAACTCCTCTTGCAGATCCTCAACCATCCTGCCGGCGAGAATTTGCTCAAGTACGTCTGTCGCTTGCAGCAAGGACGTACGTGTTTGCCCTACCGGGTCATATACATCGACAACCTCAGTACCTGGCGCTACATAACACAAGAAACCGCTTGGCCCTAAGTGAGGTACTAAGCGCGGAAGATGGGCGGGGACTGGTGTAAGCCGCACTCTCAAGCGGAGTTCCAAAGACCGATCTATCCATATCTCACAGAGTGCTTCACCTTGCGTAGCCGTCTTCAACACGCCAGCCATAACGAGCCAATCGAAGTCCGGTTGCGGATCAATCTTGGTAAAACCCCACTCTGTCATATGACGTACCACGTCCGGCAAGGCGCTCATACCGCTAACCTGCCTTGGTGCGCTTGACTGGTTCTGCAGGTCCCGAAAGCGGCGCGATCGCAGCCATGGATGGAGGCAGCGTATCGAGGTTCGACTTCATGCGGTGAGGCTCATAAGGGAACCGGTCACCTAGCATTCGAGTCAGCCAACGACAAGCTGTGTGTGGATCGGTTGCGTTGATGGCGCCCTCAAGGTGCTGTGCGAAATCACGAAACTTCTCGACTGCTTCAGCAATAGCATCTTTGGTGATGTGTGCAGTCAGCGATGCCTCGGGGTCGATAGGGCTCATGACGCCCTTTTCCAGCGCCGCCGGAATACCCTTCACGACGTTCAAGAGCGACTGATCATCGCGTTTGTCGACGAATTTGAAGAGTGGGCAAGCTGCAGCCATCAGAAGGATCGAGCTTGGCCCTTTGTCATCCCATTGCTTATCTCGGAACGCTTTGAGGTAACGCACGATCCGAACAAGTTGATCCCCTTTCTCTTGAACTTCTCGCTTGAACCAGTTTTTCATCGCCATGGGGTCAGACTTACGCCAACCTTGCTTGCGATCAGCCAGCAAAATTTTATCCGATGGCACCTTTTTCCAGCTGTCCTGCTCCGAATTAATCGCGCTGTCGAAAACTGCATAACCGCGGCTTTCCATGCTAGCTTTGATCAGCAAAAACTGGGTATCGGGAATCACATACAACGGAAGATCAATGTGGGCCCTATCAGAAATTGTGACGCGCACACATGTATCCTTGCGCTCGGTGTACCATCCCTTAACTCTGCACATCGGATTAAGAACATTGATGACAGCATCGAAGAACAGTGTGATCGCAAGCTTGGGACTGCTCTCCTCCCGCATCACGCTCAAGGGGAGATATACACCATCATCGATATCCGACTGCTGAGGTGGTGTTATGCAAGGACTATTGAGTGTCTTGTAGGCCCGCGAGCCCTGGATGTAGAACCGTGGTTCACAGATCTCACCTTCCAAGCCTTCATCACGAAGCGCCTGGGGTAGATCGGCCTTTAAGGCTCTTCTGATTTCCTTCCGAGCGCCATCGATATCAGCAAGCTCGTCGGGAGTTAGGTTGAGCCCATCAAGGAAGCAGGCCTCCCCGGTCGTAGTAAACAGCAATGGACTGAAATTTGGCATAAAGCCTCCGCTCAAACGCTAAATGAACGGTGCCTGCTGCAATTGCTGATCCACCCAGCGAGACTACTGAACGCTCCTGCATTTCGCATCTCGCGATTGCAACCCTACGCCACCATCAATTCCAAAGGGTGCAATCCATACCTCACAAGCATCAGCTACAGAGCATGACAGCACGTATGGAGCACTATCGTGCCATCATACCAAATGTGGGTCAATAGCTGTGAATTGACACCACATATTGTGATTTCGCACCGACCAGCACCGCTCCCCTCCCCCTAAGCCGCGCTGTTTCTAGTGAATGTAACCTTCCCTGCTGTATTGAGCCCTTCTGTCCACTTTCGGTCAGTGAAGTAAGTACCCTCCATAAATAGCTCTCCGTCCGCTTGCTTGACGATAACTCGGGCTGCTCCGTTGTGAGTGTTGGTGTCGGTAGAGACGGGAGCCAGGGTGTAATTGATGAACATGTAGTTCAACTCGAAAAGCCCAAGCTGTTCACTAGGGCGAACGAAAACGTTTATCGTTTTGGATTCGGAGTACTTGTCTTGCGATTCGAACTCCATCGTGACGCTGAAGAAGCGAGACTTAATACGCACCTTCCCGTGCACTGTGAGTAACGCGGAACTATCTCCTTGTCCCAACCATTTCTGCATCACACCCCAGTTCGAGTCCAGGCTGATATCCCATTCACCGTCAATCGGCGGAAACAGTCTGCCAATGAAGGTACGCCTGCACAGCCATGCGAATGCGGGTGTCTGCCCAAACAGGTAAAGGAGAACACTCCCAAATACCACACTTGAAGATACTGCACGCCACAAATCTGGTACTGGCCCAGACAACAGCGCCGGAATATCGCTGTTGTGAAGCAGCAGAAAGACTCCCAGACAAAGGGTAGCGAAAAGAGTGAGGGTCCTAGAGAGACCTATTACTTGATACATGCTGTTTCTCACTATGCGAGATGTAATGTCCTACCCTATACGGTCAATCATGTGCTGTGAATCACCCCCTGAGCCTGACTACTTCCTTCATCGGATACCACAGCATGGCAAAGATGCTTGCTAGGTTGATCGTTTACCAATCTAGGCCAGAAAATGAAAGAACTGTCACTCAGGGCGACTTCAGTTTGCCCCGTGCTGGCGTTCGCTGCCATTGCGCGTCAGGCGTCCCTAATCAGCTGAGCTACAGGCGCCTGTTCAGCCATATAAATCTACTGCGGTTGGGGGCCTGCTTTAATTGCTCTAGGTTGCGCCTGCCTTTTGATGCGCGGCTTTCGCTTCAGCGGCGAGGTCTCGCTCAGTCGTATCAGTTGCTGCGCCAAGGTGTCAGCCCGAGCCTCTTGCGCAGCAATCCGCTGTTCCGACCGATGCAGATCAGCCTGGGCACTATCCAGCTTCCTCTGCAGCTTTTCCAGCTGGGTACTAACTAGCTTCGCTTGTGTCGCACTGGCTTTTCGCTCCTCCCGAGCGCGATCAACTTCGCGATGAGCCCTTTCCTCTACCTTGCGGATATACGCATCCTGCGCAACGCGATCTTGTTCGGACTTAACCTGAAGAGCTTGTAATTTCTCCTGCAGGCCTTTCCCGTGTTCTAGAGCGTCGTTACGTTCACCTATCAGCCCCTCACGTTGAAGCTGTAGATCCTCAATTTGCAACCCACGCTGCTTCAAGAGCAGCTCCAGGTCAGCCAATCGAACCTCAATGGCCTGACGTGCCGCCGCCGCTTCATCGGCCTGCTGCCGATAAGCCGCTGATTCTTGCCTGGCTTGATCTTCGGCCTCGGTAATCCTCTTCATTTCAGCCGTTAAAATTTGCCGCTGCTCACTCAAACCAAGCTCTGCAATACCTTGAGCCAGAAGCACTGCCTGCTGCCAAGCGGCAACAAATGCTTGCGATACCTCCCCAGGGAGAGCCGGTAAACGAGATTCACCATTGAGGCGCTCGGCTAAGCGTCCCCACCACTGATCCAGTAGTTTTCCCACTCTCGCCGGGCTGCCACGCCCCAACTCGAGACGAACTCGTTCGACAGTTGGCCGCTCGCCGCGAGCTAGAACTGCATCTGCAGCTGCGAAAACTTCCGATTCAGGTACTCCTACCGCCATATGACACCTCAGACTATATTAGGTCTGATACTAAGCAGTTATCAGACTCTATTTGTTCGTTTATGGAAATATAATACGTTGGACGTAATAAAAATGCAGATGCATTGGCCGAAAATCGACGAAGTGCCTCTCGACCCACAGGCACTTTCGTCAAGCGCCCAGGAGGCCGTGGCGGGCTTTGTCATTAGCGGCACAGCCGCCAACACCGTGCGCAGCTACCAAGGCGCTCTTAACTACTGGGCGGCCTGGCTACATCTCCGCTTCGGCCTTGCCCTGGCGACGGCACCAGTTCCCGCGTCAGTAATCATTCAGTTTGTGGTGGACCACATGGCCCGCCCCTTGGAGGACGGCGCTTGGGAACATCTGTTGCCGCCAGCCATTGATGAGGCTCTAGTCACCGCTGGCGTAAAAGCCAAGTTGGGTCCGCTGAGCTACAACACGGTCCGCAATCGCTTGTCGGCCCTAGGCAGATGGCATCGCTTCAATGACTGGGAAATCGCGGCGGAGGCTCCAGCAGTAAAAACTTTGCTACGCGATGCGCGAAAAGCACAGGTGCGGAAGGGAGCTGTCGTGCGCAAAAAAACGGCGGCAGTGATCGAGCCACTGGAGGCCATGCTCGCGACTTGCACCGATGGGACCCGGGGCATTCGTGACCGAGCCCTCCTCTTACTGGCATGGAGTGGCGGCGGTCGCCGTCGCTCCGAAGTAACCGGGCTTCAGATCGAGGATGTGCGGAAGCTGGATGAAAACACCTGGCTTTATTCACTCGGCGTTACCAAAACCGAAACCAGCGGAGCGCGACGCGAAAAACCCCTGGTGGGACGTTCTGCGCACGCGTTGTCGGCGTGGCTCACAACAGCTCCCGCCGATTCGGGACCACTTTTTCGGCGTCTGTACAAAGGCGGCAAAGTTAGTCCCTTCGGACTATCCTCTGACCAGGTGGCTAGGATTGTTAAGCGACGAGCTAAATTGGCGTCATTGGACGGTGACTGGGCAGCACACAGCCTACGCTCAGGCTTTGTAACCGAAGCAGGGCGACAGGGTGTGCACTTAGGTGAGGTGATGGCCATGACAGAGCATCGCAGTGTCGGAACAGTCATGGGGTATTTCCAGGCCGGATCCCTTATGAAGAGCCGTGCCTCGATGCTGTTGCAGTCCCCTCCTCCCACTTCTGATCTCACGGACTCATCCGACTAGTAAGCTCGGGAGAAACTGTTCAGTACCCAATTGAACGGAGGTCCGCAGGCATGAGGGAAAAATACGGCTTTTCACAGCTAGTTGACGCTAATTTGCGCTTGCCCTCAGTTGTGCGTCGACCTGTAGCGCCTGACGCAACGACCGAGCAGGCAATCGAGCACTTCGAGGCAGTTTGGGGTGGGTATCTACCAGCAACCCCCTCAGACATTACCAAGTACTTGGTTAGCTATGCAGGTAAGCTCGCCACTTCTGTGCTCAAGCTGCACGTGGCTGCGCTGTCACGCTGGCATCTTGATCAAGGCTATGCCGATCCCACCAATGCAGTGGTGGTTCATGACGTACTCAAGGGCATTCGTACCCTGCATCCAGACCCAGCCCCCACAAAGCTGGCGACCCCTACGCAACTAGATCAACTGGAGTTGGTGCATTGCTGGATGGCGATGCAAGCGCGAGTAGCTGAAAAAGCTGATGATAGGGCTGAGTTGCTGCGATGCCGGCGGGATATCGCGCTGCTGCTTATTGGGTTCTGGCGCGGCTTTAATGGTGATCAGCTCAGCCGCCTGCGGGTTGAACATATTCAATATGAGCCCAGGGTCGCGATACGTGTGTATCTGCCGCGTGTCCGGGCTGGTCGCCGCTTTGCTGAGCAGGCCTTTTCTCTACCAGCACTAAATCGGTTATGCCCGGTACAAGCCTATGCAGATTGGCTTGACGTGGCAGATATCACCCATGGTCCGGTGTTTCAGGCCATCAATAGATGGGGAAAATTGAGCGAGACGGCCTTAACGCGTCAATCAATGACTCGAGTGCTCCAATCTGCGCTTAAACACAATGTGCCCACCGCTTCTAGGGGAATATCCGACTGGGTATTCTCATGTGGCTGGAACCTTCACGCACTGATGAACTATGTCGGATGGCAGGACGAGCGGAGCGCACTGCCTTATCTCGACTCGACAATGAGCTTTGGCGGTTTGGAAGATAATCCAAGCTGGGTGACTGTTAGGTCGTGGCCCAAGCATCAATAGCGCTAAGATACTAAACTAAAGCTAATAGATTTTATCGCGAGCCTGATTCTGTAACGATTTCATCTGAATCGAGCATGAGCCAGAGCTATCGATCAATACTCATGATTGAGGTCTAAAAATATTACATCTTCTTTGCTATGAATGTAGCGCCCCATATCTGTATAGAATACGGATACCGACATAAGCCCAAGGTGAAATAGAGTACAGAAGTGCCGTAGATGCTCAATCGACTGCTCTTCCATTGTTAATACCAGTCTATGCTTCAGTCGTTCAACTGTAAGCGTCCGCCGAACTCACCTTGCGTGATTCAGGCAGGCGCCCACTGATGCGGCAGCAGTTGGCCGACCTCACTCGCCCGCTGCGTCGGCAGGCGTGTCAGCACGTCCTTGAGATAGGCATACGGATCATGCCCGTTCATGCGGGCCGACTGGATAAGGCTCATGATCGCCGCCGCGCGTTTGCCGCTGCGTAGCGACCCGGCAAACAACCAGTTCGAGCGCCCCAGTGCCCAGGGCCGGATCTGGTTTTCGACCTGGTTGTTGTCTATGGGCACAGTTCCATCTTCCAGGTAGCGCGTCAGCGCTACCCAGCGTTTAAGGCTGTAATCCAAGGCTTTCGCCGTGGCCGATCCGTTGGGCACAAGATCACGCTGGGCCAGCATCCAGTCATGCAGTGTATCGAGGATCGGTGAGGCCTTTTCCTGTCGTATTCGCCAGCGTTCTTCATCGCTCATGTCCCGTGCTTGCCGTTCGATTTCGTACAGGCTGCCCATCGCGTGCAGTGCTTGTTCGGCCAACTGGCTTTTGTTTGCAGCGTGCAGATCGAAGAACTTGCGGCGGGCGTGGGCCATGCAGCCGATTTCGGTAATGCCTTGCTCGAAGCTGGCCTTGTAGCCAGCGAAGTCGTCGCAGACCAGCTTGCCATTCCACTGACCAAGAAAATTGCGCGCATGCTCGCCGGCACGGCTGGGACTGAAGTCATACACCACGGCCTTCAGATCGGCGAAGGGTGTGGTGCTGTAGGCCCAGACGTAAGCCCGATGGGTTTTCTTCTCGCCTGGGGTGAGCATTTGCACCGGGGTTTCGTCAGCGTGGATCACACGTTGGCCCAGCACGGCTTCGCGCAGGGCATCGACTAGCGGCTGGAGCTGCACGCCGGTTTGTCCGACCCACTGCGCCAGTGTCGAGCGAGCGATGGCCAGGCCGGCACGGCCAAAGATTTTCTCTTGCCGATATAGCGGCAAGTGGTCGGCGAATTTGGCCACCATCACGTGAGCCAGAAGGCCGGCGGTTGGGATGCCCTTGTCGATCACCTGGGCCGGCACGGGGGCCTGGATCAGTGTTTCGCACTGGCGACAGACCCATTTCCCACGCACGTGCTGTTCGACGGTAAACACGCCCGGCGTGTAATCCAGCTTTTCGCTGATGTCTTCACCGATGCGTTGCAGCTGGCAGCCGCAGGCGCATTGGGTGTTCTCCGGTTCGTGGCGGATCACAGTGCGCGGAAATTGTGCCGGCAGCGGTGTGCGCTTGGGCTGTTGGCGGGGTTCGGCTGGAGCAACCGGGGGATTGACGGCTTTCAGCTCCGCCTCGATGGCGGCGATGTCAGTGTCGAGCAGGTCGTCCAGCAAGCTACCCTGGTCAGGGCTCAGTTGCTCGCTACGCTTGGCAAACTTGTGCCGTTTGTACCAAGCGATTTCGTGTGTGAGCTGCTCAATGATGGTCTGATCACGGTGGATTTTCTTGCCCATCACGTCGACCTGCGTGAGCAACTGCGCGGCCAGTGCGCGCAGCTGGTCAGGTGTCAGTTGGTCGAGATTGGGCGAGGAGTTCATGCTGCTGATTGTGCCAGAGCAGACGCTCTGCGCAGATACACCGATGGGCTAATGGCCGGTGCTACAGCACTGTGATTGCGCCGCCCGCACCGACCCGCTGCCAGGGCAGCCCCAGTACCAACGCCTGAAGTTGCTCGGTGTCGAGTTCAACTTCCGAGCCGTGGCGGATGCCTGGCCAGTGAAACTTGCCCTGGTTCAATCGCCGCGCGGCCAGCCAGATACCCACGCCGTCATGCACCAGGACTTTCATGCGGTTGGCGCGGCGATTTGCGAACAGATAGGCGCAGTGCGGCTTCGCCGCACCGAACACCGCCACCACGCGGGCCAACGCGGTTTCAGTGCCCGCGCGCATATCCATGGGTTCGGTGGCGAGCCAGATACTATCGATACGGATCACTGGGCGAGCCCCCGGACAAAGCGGGCGCATCCTTCAGGATCGGAAGCTGGCCATTTCACTGTGATCGATTGCTCGCCCAGCGGTAGCTCGATAATCACAGCTGGTTCAACTGGTCGTTTTGGCGTAACTCTCGCAGGAACGAACGCCGGCAACGCCGCTGGCAGTTGATCTCGATAAAGCGGTAGCCACTTGCGAATGACGTTGGCATTGATGCCGTGGCGGATGGCAACGCTGGAAACGGTCGCACCGGGTTGCAGGCACTCCTGAACAACCTGGGCCTTGAACGGTTTGGGGTAAGAGCTTCGTTGGCGCATGGAAATCCCGGCGATAAGGGCTATCGCGTCCGCTTAAAAATACGCGGACACCATCGCCCTTAATGCTGGAGTTCGGAAGGTGAGTTGGCCGGACGCTTACGTTCAACTCGGCGCGAGATAGCGCCGTCCTGATTGACTAGCGTATGCATGGTGGAAGGAAAGCTCCAAAGTGCGCCGCTCGGATGCAAGTAAGCCATCAGTCCGTCTTTCAAGCTCAAAATGATGTTATGGCGGTGGCAGAAGGGATGCTTAGGGGGCTCTTCGTTGTAACAGCCAACGATATCATGCAAGTGCTTCTTCACGTCAAAGTTGAAGGATTCACAGATTAGAAACGTGAAGAGCTGGTCTCGCTCATCGCATTCGGGTTCGAATGTGCTGCCATGCAATCCTCCTGCTTTGAGCGTATACGCGTACGCGGGCTGATAGAGCGTATCCCGAAGCGACTTGAGCTTCGCCAGCTTGCGCAGCGATTTCTTCAACTCCGCCAGGGTCAGATGTGACTTGATCTCTCCTACGGCACAGACCGACTCGATTGGAAAAAAACGCTGGTGATGATCATCCCGAATCAACGGGGTGACAGTCTTATCAAATAGGATGATGTCGCACTGAGTGCTGATCTTACCCCCGGAATTCACAACAAAGCCTGTATCCACGCCCATGCGTTCAGGGGCGAACAACTTGAGGAACTCACTTACGATTTTTTCGCGATATACGCCAAATTCTTGTGAGTGCACCAATTTGCCGTTCTCATCCACAAACAATTGTCGCGAACTATCAATAAAGGACGCTACGAAGCTTCGGATTTTCTGATCGAGCAACGTTGAAAATGCATTTTCTGCCTGCTGTCTGCTCATTAAAACTTCCATCTGTGTTGATGTAGAATTCGCAAGTGGATTTAAGCAGCCTGTGCACGATATGGTGTTATCGGCCTCTGACTTAATAAACCCAACAGGGAAAACCTCTCTCGGACAGTCTCTGCGTGGGTGCTAACTAACTCGCCTTCTCTGCATCGACGCCTGCGCCCTAGCTACAACGTCCGCAAACGTACGATGAGATCGATCTGCCACCGCCATACCAAGAAAAAGAAACACCGGATTCTCCCCTTCGTTTAGCAGGTCACTATTCCTCACTCGATGATATAGGGTCTCATCAGCAACTGCGCTTTTGTAGACCGCATCTAGTCGCATCACTTCATCCATAATTAATCTAAAAACTGAGCAGCCGAACTCGAAAGACTCCTCCCCACTTGGGAAGTACCCCTTATGAATAACCAGGTTGCGGAATTTTATTTGAGATTGACTTAATGTCGGAGGTTCCTTACCTTCTTTCAGTGTGCGCACGCCGATATACATACCAAGTTGTCGCTCCGACTGAACCGATACCAGTTTCCACATGCGCTCGAACGCCTTGGGGTCGACCCCCTCAGACCTTAGCTGGATGCGAATTGAGAACTCGTATAAGCGCTCGAGTGCAGCCGCAAAACTGCTAACAGACTCTCGAAAATAGCCATCCACAAGAGCCTCCAGACCGCTTTCGAAAAGCAACTGGAAGGGGAGATTATCGAGCATCACCACAAGCTGATGTCCTGCTGGGCACATGGCTCGGTATAGCCCATGATCTTGGACGTGCATTGCTCTAGTCAGAATTTCTATGCCATCAGGACCAAAGCCTCCATTCTTTTCAGCTGCTGCCTCTGAGCACTGGGTGCAGGGAATTATGATCTCCAAAATATTTCCTTCTTCAGCTTTTGCTCCGTCTACAGTCGGCCAACCACGTACAGGAATCGTTCGTTTGTAGTGGTTGGTCTATCTAGAGCGCATTGACCGATATCGACTACACCCACATGAGCCAAAGCTTGTTTGCAGATGAGCATGCGGCTGGCCCTCTACATCTGTTGATCTAAATACTGATCAGTTTTTTCTACTAGCATCCTGAGGAACCGAATTGCACGCTCCAAATCATCTCGACGTACGAGGTGTGCCGCTGGCGGCCCGTTGAGCATCACTTTTGAGCGGTGAACGGCGCTTCCTCGTTTACCTATCCAGCCGTCGAGGGCCTTTCTATTCGTTGCAGCATCAGCGTTGATACTGACCCAAGCTTCCGTGACGTCTACGCCTAAGTAGTCCAAGAAAAGCTGCTTGGTTTTGCTGGAATCAGGGTTGTGAAAACGCTTGAGCTCAATTTCGAGCTTCTTGCGTATGAAATCTCCACAGTGGCTGCCGGCGATCAAGCGAAGTTGAATGCGAAGGGCTTCGTTGATGCGATCCTCAACATAGGTTTCCCAGGCAGTGAGGGCCATCACAAGCCCTGCACGCTTCAGCACCTCGGCATTTGCTGGAGGCGCGCTGCTGTTAAGCGCATCGAAATGTTCAAGAAGCTCTTCGGCATCCTTGATCGAGTACTGGAAGGCCTGCATCGCGTTGGACATAGAAGCTCCTTTTCTATCAGCCGGTGGGTTTCGAGCAGTACACAAGACAATCTGGATAACCTGAAGTGGTTTCAGGGGGCTGCTTCCTTGGGAATGGACAGCCATACTGGACTGGATTCATCTTGCGGAGTCAAAGCAATGGCCACACCCAACACCTGGCGCGCAGTATGCCAAGATCCAGGAGATGGTAGCGGAGATGCCGTCGTTGAGCTCCCCCCAGAGCTTTTAGAGACACTTGGCTGGTCCTTGGGGGACTAGCTGGTAATTGAGCGCAACGAGGAAGGGATAACTCTAAGGCTCAAGCGACGAATGATAATATCGCCAACCCGCCCTGACTGACTTGCACAAGCGGGTCATTTCTGAATTCCGTTGTCCTGCTTCGCCTTGCTCGCCTCTGCCGCTTTCTCCTGCTGATAAACCTTAAGCATGTACTCACGGACGCCTTTGAGCTCCTGCCCCTTGGCCATGGTCAAGCCAGGCAGCGCCACCAAGGCGGCGGCGAAAAGAAGGCTGGTTTTCTTCATGGGGAACCTCCAACGGTGGGTTTGGCCTAGGATCGGATTCAAGCGATCAACGCTGGTTTTGGCATTCGCCCTGGGCGAGATAGCGGATGGCGTGGAGATTGCCTTGGGAGTCCGCGTAGCTGAGCAGCTTCTTCACCGTGCCGCAGTACTTCACACTCGGCGAACGGTAGATGACCTTAGCGACATCCAGCTTCATGCCGTACTTGTAGTCCTTGATCTCAGGTATGGGCTGCTTGACCAGGGCGGCGTAGCTGGTGGTTTCCTTCAGGTTGGCCCTCTCGAACTGCGCTTCGATTTCGGCGCTGGTGGAGTTGCCGGTATTGATTGCGAATGTGTATGGCGTGCTTGCAAGTGCAACCACGAGAACAATCAGTTTCGCAAGTTTCATATGTAATTCTTCCGGTTGTTTATTCCAGACGGATGTTAACAACCGGCGCCTTACACGACCGTTGCGTGACAATTACTTATTTGAAACTTGATTGTCAGAAATAAAAAAGGCGCCTTTTGCAAGGCGCCGCAGGATTCACCTCTTCCAAAGGAGCAATCAGCTACCAAGGTGAATGGGTACATCTGGTGAGATCCAGCGCAAAGAACTCCATGCGAACCTGCCAGGGATGCGTTTCGTTCTGTGCGATACCAATATAAGAAACTGAAACTGACAGGACCGTGATTGAAGAATTACAATTCTGAAAGTTTCAGTTGGGGCCGCATTTGCGGCCCCTTTTGCGTTACAGGACAGTGATCGGGTATTCGACGATCAGACGGAACTCGTCCAGATCCGACTCGTACTGCGTGGCGCGAGTATTGGCTTGGCGAATGCGGAAGGACATGTCCTTCAGCGAGCCTGTCTGCACCACGTATTTCACCTCGATATCACGCTCCCAGCGCTTCTGGTTCGTCAGCGGGTTACCGTCACTATCACGGCGCATGTACACGCTGTTGGCGTTGCTGTAGTCGGCGTCGGTACCTTTGGCATAACGAGTCATGAAGGACAGACCGGGAATACCGTACTCCTTCATGTTAAGGTCATACCGCACCATCCAAGAGCGCTCTTTCGGAGAGTTGAAGTCACTGTACTGGATGGAGTTGTCCAAGAAGATCGAGTCTGCCTGGCGCAGGTAATCGAAGTCGTCGTCGCCATTGTTGCGTTGGTGGGAAAGAGCCACGGTGTGCGCACCGAACTGGACACCGATCTTGCCGCTCCAGATATCGTTGTCGAACTCACCGAGCAGCTTCTTGCCCTCGTCCACGGCCTTGTAGTAGTTGAACCCACCGATCAGCGACAGGCTGTCGGAGAGCGGGTAGTTCAACGTGGTACCGAAGTAGTACTGGTTCCAGGCGTCTTTCAGGCGGCTGGTGTACAGGCTCAGGCCAACGTTTTCATTCAGGGTGTAATCGCCACCGAAGTAGCCGATCCACGGTGCCGCCACCGGGCCTGCGTAGAAGGTCGCGAAGTTATCGCGCATGTCGCTGGAGACAGGCTGGCTCATCGAATGCAGACGACCACCCTGGACGGTCAGGCCTTCGAGGCTGGTGTTGGTGAGGGTCACACCGCGGAAGCTTTCCGGCAGCAGGCGCGAATCGCCGTAGGCGACCACAGGGGTCACGGGGAAGACGTCGCCCACCTTGATCTCGGTATCGAATGCCTTGACCTTAACGGCGCCCCCAACCTTGGTGTACTCGTCACGAGCCTCACCCTCGCTGTTCACCGGCAGCACGTCGAACGAGCTGCGCGCACCGTTGCGACCGCCACCCGTGTCGAGCTTGATGCCGATCATGGCGAACGCATCCACACCGAAGCCAACGGTACCCTGGGTGAAGCCGGATTCGAACTTGCCGATGATCCCGTGCGCCCAGGCTTCGGAGTATCCAGCACCGCCAGCACCGTTCTCGCCGTTGCGGTTGTCACGATTGAAGTAGAAGTTGCGGTTGAGGACGGTCAGGCTGCTGCCTTCGATGAAGCCCTCGCTTTGCTCTTCGGCGTTCGCGAGAGGGCTGATACCTGCCAGTGCCGCGAGGACGGCAAGCGACAGCTTGGTCTTTGAGTTCATGTTTGCTCCATTTGATCGGCAGTTTCTTGTTGATTCGTGGCGGCCTGTTTTCTTGTTGCACTGCGTGTAGTCGGCCGCCCCCTATCCTTACTGCCCGGAGCTGTCTGCAAGATGATTGAAGAATTACAATTTTGAAAGACGACCGGCCGGGGTATGCCCGGCCGGTGTTTTAGAGCGGTTGGAGCGGATCAGGACTCGTCCAGTTTCCAGATCTTGTGCGCGTCGATCAGCAAGGAAAGGTGAGTCCGCAGCGTCTCGACATGCGCACTCAAGGCGTTTGTCGAGGCAGCCACAGCCTGGCGCCGGGCCAGCAACAACGATTGCAGGTCGGCCTCACCCAGCTCGTAGGCACGCTGCATCTGCGCCTCGTTCTGTGCCATCGCCTCGGCTCCATCTTTCGCAATCATGTAGCTGTCATAGGCGCCGGAGGCCTGCGTGACATCACGAGCGATGCGCATCTCCAGCTCACGCTTGACCAGGGCTGCATCCTGCCGTGCAGCTTCCTCCTGAGAGAGTGCCTGGCTGTACCGAGCGCTACGGGTACCACTGGGAATCGGCATGCTGACACTCACACCGTAGATCCGCTCCCGGCTGCCCTGCTCCGAAGTGGTGAAGAGCCCCAGCGTCGGATCGGGGATCTTGTCGGCCTTGGCACGGCTGGCTTGCCCCTGCGACTTGAGTGCAGTGGCCTCGGCGCGACGCAGCTCATCACTCTCCTGCAGAATCCGCTCGCGCCAGCTTTCCATGTCGCCCAGTTCCTTGGACGGTACCGGAAGTGCGACCTTGTTACGCTCGATTCCCGGGAAGCGATTGGACAGGCGCGCCCAACTGGATGCAGCCAGAACTTTCGCGTCATTTCCCTGCCGTAGCAGCTCCGCCTGCTCAGCACGAGCCAAGCTCACATCAAGTTTCGAGGCATCACCGGCACGGCTGCGCTTCTCCACCGCGGCCAGGCTCTCCTTGGCGGATGCCAGCCCTTTGTTGGCGATGTCGAGCGCATGCTCGGCCGCAAGCCAGTCCAGCCAGAGCGCCATCAGCTCCTGCGCCGCCGTGTGCCTTGCCTCACCGTAACCGGCGTACGCCTCCTCAACCACAGCGTTACTGATGTCGTTATCCGCGTTCACCTTGCCAGGCAGCCTGATGGTGCGCTCGACGCCGACGTTCCACTCGTTGTAGTTGGGGCCGCTATCTACACGACGCTGCTGCCCGGTAGCCGTTACGATCGTCTCGTAGGGCGAGCGCCGGATGATGCCTGCCTCCTGCAGAGCCGCTTCCATGCTTGCCTTCGCCGACGCTACCCGAGGGTCGGAATTAAGCAGGGATGTCGCAATAGACGTTGGTAAGGCTTCCTGAATGGGCAGCGTCTGCGAGGCAGCAGAACCACTGGCCCCCATCAGCAGCATCAGAAGAAGGAGTCGTTCCATTACGCGAGCTCTCCGAGCAGGTTGATCTGTGACGTCCAGAAGCGCAGCCCCGTTCTCGGGAACTGCTCACGCAAGGTGTCCAGCAGGTGGATGACGTGGTCCTGGTCAACCACGAGCTGTATCTGCACGGCTCGCGCCCTCCCCATCACCTGCTCGACGGGGTCGAGTGCCGAAGTGGAGAGACCATGTGCAGCAACCGGCGTGCTGGTGAATACCTGAGTGCCGGTAGTCACCAGCAACTGGTCGATCAGTTTTTCTTCAAGACTCGGTGGGCAAAGCAGGGTCAGCCAGATATTAGGCATCAGCGGTCTCCCTCTTGGGATGAGCGAAGCGGAGGTAAAGGATTGGCAGCAGCATCAGGGTCAATGCCGTTACGGTGATCAGGCCGCCGATGACTACGATGGCGAGGGGGCGCTGGATCTCGGAACCAGGGCCGGTGGCGAACAGCAGCGGCACAAGGCCGAAGGCAGTGATGGACGCGGTCATCATCACCGGGCGCAACCGGCGCTTCGCGCCCTGCACCACCACATCACGCAACGCCATGCCTTCGCCGTACAGCTGGTTGAAGTAGCTCACCAGGACGATGCCGTTGAGCACGGCTATACCGAGCAAGGCGATGAACCCGACTGATGCGGGTACCGACAGGTACTCCCCGGTCAGCCACAGGGCGACAATGCCGCCTACCAAGGCGAACGGGATGTTGCTGAGGATGAGCAGCGCCTGGCGCACGGAGCCGAAGGTGGAAAACAGCAGCACGAAGATCAGCCCCAAGGCCACGGGAATGACCACAGTCAGGCGAGCGGCAGCACGCTGCTGGTTCTCGAACTGGCCGCCCCAGCTGATGCGGTAGCCGTTGGGCAGCTCGACGCTCTTGGCCACCAGCGCCTTCGCCTCTTCAACGAAGCCCACCAGGTCGCGGCCTGCGACATTGGCGATCACCACGCTGTAACGGCTACCCATCTCACGGTCGATCTTCACCGGACCTTCGGCACGCTCCAGCTTGGCGACGCTGCGCAGCGGTACGGTGCTGCCATCCGGGGTGGTGATACGAACGGCATCGAACTCGGCCGGCGACGCACGCACCGACTCATCCGCACGGATGAGGATGGGGGTGCGCTGGTTGCCCTCGATAACGGTACCGGCACGCTGCCCCTCGATCTGGGCACGCAGTGCATCCTGAATGGCTTCCACGGAGAGACCGAAGCGGCCAGCCTGCAGGCGGTCGATCTCAACCCGCAGGTACTGCACGCCGTCGTTCTGCACGGTGTACACGTCCTGGTTGCCGGGTACGGTCTTCAGCAGCCCTTCGATCTGCCCACCGAGTTCGTTGAGCTTGGCCAGTTCTGGCCCGTACACCTTGACCGCCAGATCACCACGCACGCCGATGATCATTTCGGATACGCGCATTTCGATAGGCTGGGTGAAGCTGTAATCGATACCGGGCATCGGGTCGAGAACCTTGCGGATCTCGTCCATCAGCTCTTCCTTGGTGTCCATCCGCCATTCACTGGTCGGCTTGAGCAGTAGGTAGGTATCGGTCTGGTTGAGTCCCATGGGGTCCAGGCCGATCTCATCGGAGCCAGCTCGTGCAACGATGCCGCGGATCTCCGGAATGGCACCCATCAGAGCCTTGTGGATCTTCTTGTCCAGCTCAGCGGTCTGCTCCAGGCTTACCGACGGCAACTTCTCGATACCGACGATCAGGTCCCCCTCATCCATGGTCGGCATGAAGGTCTTGCCCACCTGGGTGTAGACGAGCCCGGCAACCACCAACAGCGCAACGGCCATCACACCGATCAGCTTCTGCTGGCGCAGCCCCCATTCCAGTGCCGGGCCGTAGATTGCCAACAGCTTGCGGGCGAGCCAGGGATCCTCGTGCTTCACCTCGCGCAACAGATAGGACGAGAGCACCGGAATCACGGTCAGAGACAGCAGCAACGAACCAGCAAGCGCGAAGACGATGGTCAGAGCAACGGGTACGAAGAACTTGCCTTCCAGCCCCTGTAGCGTCAGCAGCGGAAGGAATACCGTGATGATGATCAGGATGCCGGAGGTCACCGGCACCGCCACTTCACGCACGGCCCGATAGATGATGTGCAGACGCGGCAGCTTGCCTTCAGAGGTATCGGTGGCAAGGCGCTGCACGATGTTCTCCACCACCACCACGGCCGCATCCACCAGCATACCGATGGCGATGGCCAACCCTCCAAGGCTCATGAGGTTCGCGGACATCCCGAAGAAGCGCATGAGGATGAAGGTGATCAACGCGGCAAGCGGCAGCACCAGCGCCACGGTAAGCGCTGCACGGATGTTGCCGAGGAACAGCGCCAGCAGCACGATCACCAGTACCGTTGCTTCCAGCAACGCCTTGGAGACGGCACCTACGGCTTTCTCTACCAAGGAGGAGCGGTCGTAGAAGCTGGTGATCTTGATGCCTTCTGGCAGCGTTGCCTCCAGCTCCTTGAGCTTCAGTTGAACGCCCTTGACTACTTCCTTGGCGTTGGCGCCGGCCAGGCCGAGAACCAGCCCCTGTACCGCCTCGCCCTTGCCATCCTGGGTGACCACGCCGTAGCGCGTGAGCGTGCCGATCTTCACCTCGGCCAGGTCGGCCACCCGCACGGGCGAAGAGCCGTTGGCACTCACTACCACCGCACGAAGGTCATCCAGGGTGCGAATGCTGCCCTCGCTACGAACCAGAAGGACCTCATCACCCTCCCCCAGGCGGCCGGCACCGTCGTTGCGGTTGTTGCCGTTCACGGCCTCGGACAGCTGCTCCAGGCTCACGCCATTGGCGGCCATCCTTACCGGGTCAGGCATGATCTCGAAGGTGCGGACCTGCCCGCCCAGGGAGTTGACGTCGGCGACGCCGGGCACTATGCGCAGCGCTGGGCGGATGACCCAGTCCAGCAGGCTACGACGCTCCACCAACGACATGGATTCACCATCGACGGTGAACATGAACATCTCGCCCAATGGCGTGGTGATGGGTGCCATGCCACCGGAGATGCCTTCAGGCAGGCTGTCAGTCAGATTGCCCAGCCGCTCCGCTACCTGCTGGCGCGCCCAATAGATGTTGGTGCCATCCTTGAAGTCGATGGTCACGTCCACCAGGCCGTACTTAGTGACAGAGCGCAGGATCTTGGTGTCCGGGATGCCGAGCATCTCGACTTCGATCGGTACCGCGATCCGGCTTTCAACTTCCTCCGGGGTCATCCCCGGGGCTTTCATGATCACCTTCACCTGGGTGCTGGCGACATCAGGGAATGCATCGATGGGAAGACCGCGGTAGGCATACCAGCCCGCCGCAGCGATGAGGATTGTCGCCAGCAGCATGAACAGCCGCTGTGACAACGAGAATTGAACGAGACGGCTCAGCATCACTCACCGTCCTCTTCAAGCCAGGCACCCTTGAGGGCAACGACGCCACTCACGGCGACCTGGTCCTGCGGGCCGAGATCGCCCTCGACACGCACCAGTTGACCGGCACTGGCCTGTACCTTCACCGGTTTCGCCAAGAAACCATCGGTGGTGCGCACGAAGATCACCGAGTCGTCCTTGTTGCGCGCAACCGCAGTGAGCGGCAACGACCAGGCCTGGCCAGATGACTCAACGGGGATCTCAACAGTCACCAGCTCACCAGGGCGCAGCAGACCTGCCGATGCACCATCGATCTCAGCGCGCAACACTACGAACTGGTTATTGGCCGTGATGGTCGGGCTGAGGCTCAGCACTCGACCAGAGACCTGCTTGTCGGCGACTTCAACGCGAGCACCAGCCTTGACACTCAGGCTCGACGACGCGGGGATCTGCACATCGAGCCACAGGGTGTCGACCTGGGTGACGTTGAGCAGCGCGGTAGCCGCATCCACGCGCTGGCCTGGCCGTACCGAAATCGAACTGACAATCCCGTCCTGTGTAGCGGTCAGAGTGATGGAGTCCGAGGGGATCCCGGTACGAATGACCTGCTCCATCGACTCCTTCGAAAGCCCTGCAAGCGCCAACTCAGACTTCGCCTGAGCCAGGGTCGCCTCTGCCTCTTTCAACGCAGCCAGGGACTCCTGGGCACGTCGCTGGGGGATGATCCCCTCCTCGAAAAGCGATTGCTCACGAGCGTTTGCCTGGCGCGCCAGAGTCGCCCGAGCCGAGGCCTGCAACAGCTGCAACTGCAGTTGGCTCATGGCCGGGCTGGATAGCCGCGCCAGCGCCTCACCTCGCTTCACCGCCTGGAACTCACCCACCAGCAGTTGAGTTACCAACCCCTCCAGCGGTGAGCTGATGACCTGCTCCGATTTGGGCGGCACCACCACCTGCGCCGGGTACCGACTACGCACCTCGCCCATGGCGTTCTGCACAGGGATCAGCTTGATTCCGAGAGCCTGCATCTGCTCCTCGGAGACAGTGAACTTCTCGGCACCAAGAGCGGTTCCGGACAGGAGACATGCACAGGCGAGCGACAAACTTTTCACATAGCCCAACTGTCTATTCACTTTCATCGGAAAACTCCCATGCAGCACCATGTAAAGGACATGATTTCGACCTGTTTCTTGTAAAAGGAGATGGGATGCAGTGCGGCAGGACCGACCATGACGAGTGGCATCTCCACTCATCCGTACTTCCCATTGCGCGATAAGCTGATGACGTAGAATTTCTCTACGTTGGAAATTCTAAGTGCCAGCGACTGTCAGGAACGTGGCGCTTGAATTACAAATCTGTAGGGTTCATCCACGGTCAGTTTTTTCGCGCTAGAATCGCCCAAGACCCCCGCAGGACAAGGACTTCACTCAGCGAAAGAGCCTGCCGATACGGCACCATCGCAGAGTGCGACAAACTGACGCGGAGTTTGGGTATTGCATCATTTCGACAGGAATGGATGAGCCTTGACGCAATGGACCGCAACTAATTGAAAGGCCCATCCGGATAATTCTAATAATTTTGTAATTCAACTTATTTTTAAATTATTCGAGTGAATCAAAACATGCGTGTACTGGTTGTAGAAGATGAGTCGAAGACAGCCGAATATCTTCAACAGGGTTTATCAGAAAGTGGGTATGTAGTTGATCGGGCCGGGAATGGAGTCGACGCTCTTCATCTTTTCAGTCACAACACTTATGGCCTCGTCATCCTCGATGTGAACCTCCCCGGCCTCGATGGCTGGGACGTGCTGGAACACATCCGGAAAACGAGCCGCGTCCGCGTCATGATGCTCACTGGCCGAGGCCGGGTGAGTGACAAGGTCAAGGGCTTGGATGGCGGCGCTGATGATTACCTGGTCAAGCCGTTCGAGTTCCCGGAACTACTGGCTCGTGTGCGCTCCGTATTGCGCCGTGGGGATGAGGTGGCTGACACGCCCACGCTTCGCGTAGCTGACCTGGAGCTCGACCCCGGTCGTCACCGTGCTTATCGCGGCCCCAACAGGATTGACCTCACGACCAAGGAATTCACCCTGCTGCACCTGCTCATGAGCCGGGCAGGAGAGGTGCTTACCCGCTCGCAGATCATCTCCCTGGTCTGGGACATGAATTTCGATTGCGACACCAATGTGATTGACGTCTCCATCCGCCGACTGCGCGCCAAGATCGACGACCCGTTCGACGTCAAACTGATCCATACGCTGCGTGGCGTGGGCTATGTACTCGAGGACCGTTCATGAGTACAGACAGCCTCGCGACCCGCCTCGGTCTCAAGGTGGGTCTGATGAGCGTCGCCCTTGTGGCGCTCATTGCCACTTTTGGCTATGTAATGCTCGATCAAGGCCTGGAACGCATTGCCAAGGCCAGCGTCGGCAACAAGATGGAAGGCGTGGCACAGAGCCTGTCCAGCGCCCTGAACCTGAGCGACGTGAACTCCAAGTCCCACGTGCTGGTAGACCTGGCCATGGGGCATAACAACCTCTACGTCAGCATCTTCGATTCAGCGAAAAGCACCCAGCCCGTACTGACACTGGGCTCGAAGTCGATCACCTTCGAGCTCCATCGGTTCCCCGCCCACAAGGAACTGGCCTTCCACGAATGGCTCGACCCACTCGGCCGACCGATGCTCAGTGCTGCCCAGATCATGCAGCTCAAGGACGGCACCGAAGTCGGCGTCTATCTGACAATCGACCAATCAGCGGATGCTGCCCTTCTGGACGACCTGCTGAAGTGGACGCTGGTCGCCTCCCCCTTCCTGCTCCTGCTGATCCTGATCGTGGCCTGGTGGACAGTCCGTCGTGGCCTGCGTCCGCTGACCAGCTTCCTGCGGGTTGCCTCCAAGATCTCCACCGACAACCTCGAACATCGGCTCCCGACGGACAAGCTTCCTGCAGAGCTACGCGAACTCGCGAACGGCATCAACTTCATGCTTCATCGCCTGGACAACGGGGTTCAGCAGCTCTCGCAGTTTTCCGATGATCTGGCCCACGAGCTCCGCGCTCCCATCACCAACCTGATGGGCAAGGCACAGGTGACCCTGTCCCGCCAGCGTGCCACTCAGGAATACCGTGAAGTGCTTGAGTCCTGCACCGAAGAGCTGGACCGGGTTACTCGAATCGTTTCGGACATGTTGTTCCTTGCGCACGTAAGCCATCCAGCCTCACAAGTTCAGTTCGACACCGTAACCCTCAATGACGAACTGCAACGGGTAGGCGATCTGTTCAGCCTCAGCGGCGACGAAAAAGGAGTGAGCCTGGAGTACTCAGGCACTGGCCTGGTACGAGGCAATCGCCTGATGATCCAGCGCGCAATCTCCAATCTCCTGTCCAACGCCATCCGCTACTGCCCTCCTGGAGCCAGCGTCTCGATGAAGATCGACCAACGCGACGGCCTGGTGCGTCTCGCGGTCGGCAACCCCGGCCAGGGGATAGGCAACGAGCACCTGCCGCATCTCTTCGAGCGCTTCTACCGGGTGGACAAGAGTCGTGCACGCAGCGTAGGCGGCACTGGCCTGGGCTTGGCCATCGTGCGCTCCATCATGAGCCTGCACCAGGGAAGCGCCAGGGTCGAAGTGGACACCAACGGCTACACACGCTTCTATCTGGAGTTCCCTGCACTGGCCTCCTGAAAGAAGCATGAGGCTCTTGTAAATGTTATGATATATCTTTTCAAGAGCCTCTATCCATGCGCACCTCAACCACCGCCCTCATCGCATCGCTATTTGCCGGCCTGGTCTCATCACCTGCTCACGCCGAAGTAGAAGTCGTCACCAGCATCAAGCCCCTGCAACTAATCGTCTCGGCCATTCAGAACGGCGCCGGGGAGACTCGCGTACTGCTCCCACCAGGAGCCTCGCCGCACTCCTTCAGCCTGCGCCCCTCCGACCTGCGAGCCTTGCGCAGTGCCGACCTGGTTTACTGGATCGGCCCCGATCTGGAGACCTTCCTGCAACCCGCCCTGGAAGGCCGCACTGGCCGCACCGTGCCAGTACAGGACATGGAAGGCCTACGCATCCGCCACTTCGGAGAACTGACCACAGGCGGCATGGATGAGCATGCCGAAGAAGAAGACCACGACGACCTTCACCGCCCAGGCTCCATCGACGCGCATCTGTGGCTCAATCCAGGCAATGCCCGCGTAATCGCCTCTGGTGTAACGGCCGACCTCATCCAGCTAGACCCCACCGAGGCAGCCCGCTACAAGGCCAACCTCGCCGCATTCAACGAGCGGCTGGACAAGGAAGACGCCCGCCTGAAAAGCCGGCTGGAAGCGGTCAAGAACAGACCTTTCTTCGTCTTCCACCAGGCATTCGACTATTTCGAGGACGCCTACGGCCTGAACCACAGAGGCGTTCTAGCGATAGGAACGGAAGTGCAGCCCGGCGCTCGCCACGTAGCGGAGATGCGTTCCAGACTGCAGGCAACTGGGCCCGTCTGCCTCTTCAACGAGCCCCCTGTGCGCCCTCGCCTGGCCGAAACACTGAGCCAGGGCCTGCCGGTGCGCTTCGCTGAACTGGATGCCCTCGGTTTCGACATCCAACCCGGCCCTGACGGTTACACAAAACTCATCGGCAAGCTCGGCGACGATCTGGCGAGCTGCCTGGAAGCACTTTGAGCCTTACTTGGCGCCCCTGAAGGCCTGGTCCATCTCACTGAAGGTGGGCCGGTGCGCCGGGAGAATCACGCTCCTGCCGAACTCCACGGCAAGCGTAGGCGGCATGCCGGAGGCCGCAGCCACGAAGGTCACCTTGATGGCCTCGAACACATTCAACTCCTCCTTGGCATCGTGCTCCAGACAGGTTGCCAGGGGGCCGAAGAAACCGTAAGCGGCCAGGATGCCGAGGAAGGTCCCCACCAGCGCAGCAGCCACGTGCTTGCCGATTGCGGCCTGATCCCCCTCCCCCAGCAACCCCATGGTCACGACGATACCCAGTACCGCGGCAACGATGCCGAAGCCAGGCAGACCATCTGCGACTCGGGTCACCGCGTGGGAGTTGTGCTCCAGCTCCTCCTTCAGGCTACCCAGGCCGGTATCCATCAGCCCCTCCAGCTCGTGCGGAGCCATGTTGCCGGATGCCATGATCCGGAGATGGTCACAGGTGAACGCCAGCATGCGCGTGTCCTGCACCAAGCGCGGGTACTTGCTGAAGATCGGGCTCGAACCAGGCTCCTCGATGTCCGACTCGATGGCCATCATCCCTTCCCGGCGGGACTTGTTGAGGATCTCGTAGAGCGCCGTGAGGATCTCGACGTAGTAGGTATGGTTGAAGCGGCTGCCGAACATCTTCAATGACTTCTTGAAGACATGCGTCGTGGTTCCGCCAGGGTTTGCTTGGAGGAAAGCCCCCAGGGCGCAACCACCGATCACCAGCACCTCGTAAGGCTGAATGAGCGCCGCAATAGCGCCCCCAGACAGCATGTAGCCGGCAATCACACTCGCCAGCACGACGATCATCCCGACGATCTTCATCATGGTCGTATGTCTCCATCGACGAGAAAGTGACCGGCTCCGAAGAGCCGGTCGTTAGCACGTCAGATCACGCGCTTGATCTGCTGGTAGTCGCCATCGGTCTTGAGGGTGACGGTTACCGGCTCGCTGCCACGGTTGCGCCAGAACCAGCCGTGCTTGCCGTCGAACGCCGCCTCCAGCGTGCCCTTGTCTTCCTGGGTCGCACGGCCCTTGCCATAGCCGTGATAGAAACCCTTGGGCGCGTTGTAGGGATCGCCGTGGGTGTCGTAGTTGACGACGCCGTCAGCCACGCTCCACGTGAAATCGACACGAGCACCCTTGCGCATCTCCAGCTTCACTTCTGCCCCCTGGTTCGGGGCCAGGGTGATGCTCATCTGATGCTGCTGGCCAGCCGCCTTGGCAGGAGCACTCGGTGCCGTCGGAGCAGCAGCGGGTGCAGGGGTTGCCGCGATGGCCGGCTGTACGGGCGCCACCGGAGCGGCCGGCGCCGTTTGCTGAACCGGAGCGGCTGCCTGCAGTGCAGCACTGTCGACAGCGGCGTCCGCCAGGGCCTCTTCGGCAAGCTGGATCTTGATCTCGCCCATCTGAGTCAGGCCCAGGGCGCTACCAACCCCGGTGGGATCAAGGGCGTATTCCGATGGCATGACCACTGTGACCAGCAGTACACCGGCGGCGACCATGGCGATAACGGTGGAGCGGAGCAGTTGTTTGCTGCTGGGCAGCTCATTGAGGGTAGGAAGCTTGGAATTGAACATGTCTTGTCCTTACTGGGAAATGACCAGGCCGGTGAGCTGGTAGCCCATCAGCAGGAAGCCGGCGCTCATCATGGCGACGTTGGCGGAATACGCGTGCCGCCAGAAACTGGCAGTGCGACGCCAGTAGCCCATGAGGATGAGGATGCTGCCGAGCGCCAGGAGCTGGCCGATTTCGACACCGACGTTGAAGGCGATCAGATTGACGATCAGCCCGTCCGGGGATATCTCGAACTCCTGGATCTTGGTAGCCAGGCCGAAACCATGGAGCAGACCGAAGATCAGGGTGGCGGCGCGGGTATCGGGCTGTACGCCGAACCAGCGCTTGAAGGCACCGAGGTTATCGAGCGCCTTGTAAACCACCGAGAAGCCGATGATCGCGTCGATCACGTAGGAGCTGATGCTGATGTCGGCCAGAACGCCCAACAGCAGCGTCACGGAATGGCCGACGGCGAACAGCGTTACGTAGAGCCCCACATCCTTGAGGCGGTACAGGAAGAAGATCACGCCGAACAGGAACAGCAGGTGGTCGTACCCGGTGATCATGTGCTTGGCGCCCATGTAGATAAACGGCATGAGCATCACGCCGGTGCTCTCCTGGATGAACCCCTTATCACCTTCGGCAACGCCATGGGCGAGTGCGTCCGGAGTCACGAGCAGCAACAGCGCCGCGACCAGGGTCAGCAGGAAAAGCGGGCGGCGCAGAAATGCGTCCGCGCCACTCCATAGAAGTGCATTCATTGCTTACGTCCTAGATTGCTGAAAACGAGAGCTGCGAAGCAGCCCGATTCAAAGCACGGACGTGTCGCGCGGAGGGCGCTCGATAAGGAAGATGGGCCCGGTGGGCATGGTGAAGCGGGGGGAAGACTGCAGCCGCCCAGGCCCGCTCATCGGGGGCAGGATGATCAGCGAGCCGAGGTATGGAGTTTCGTGGACGTGATCAGCTGTGAAAGGCGCGTGGTAGTGGTCGCCAATATCGGCGTTGCTGAACGAATCGTCATCGTGGGAATGGTGGTGGGCTTCGATGCCAGCGTTCTGCTGACCAGCCGAGGAAAGCAGCGAATAGGTGTGCCCGACCCACGCCATCAAAAGCGCGAATACCAGAGTGAAGGCTATTCGGGTGGAAGCAGCACGGGACATCATTGATCGGCACACGTTTGAATGCCTATCAATCTATCCCCTGGGGGTGGATAGGATCAAGTGCCAATTGTTACAGGGACGAAAGTAGCACCCGCCCTTCTCCAGATGTATCAAGCAACTGGCTTGACTATCAGGATTGTAATTCTTGCCTCACGCTGGCGTCAGGTTCGCCTGAGTAGCATCTGGGTCATGAAATCGGTTTCACGACAGAGGCCGATACTGCCTGGAGACCTCATATGCAACTCATCAAGATCATGCTGCTCGGAGCCCTGCTCGCTGGCGCTAGCGCCCCTGCCTTCTCTGAAGACGGCTACGACCGCTCCCTGAAGATGAACGAGCAATTCCGCGCTGACCAGAAGCGGCTTTGGGGTGACAAGAACGACACCGAGAAGCAGAAGACCGAACGCTCCCTGTCTCGTGAAAAGGACGGCCAGATCAACAAACCCTGATCGTCTCCATTCCTCCTGGCGCCATCCTCTCCTGGGGGATGGGCCCTTCAAGGCGCCAAGGCGCCTTTTTTGTTGACGACCGGTCCATGAGACTCGTTGACCATATCCCCCCCAGGGGGATAGGATGCCATCACCGGTAACCAAACAACGAGTCAACCATGAGCAGTTCTGATCAGACCCACGAGCATGGGCATCGCCACGAAAGCCATACCGATATCGTCAAGCGACTGAAGCGAGCGGAGGGGCACCTGCGCAGCATCATCACCATGATCGAAAACGGCCGCGAGTGCGTGGACATCGCCCAACAGATGCATGCAGTCGAGAAGGCCGTATGCCAGGCGAAACGGACGCTGATTCAGGATCACATCGACCACTGCCTCGAACACACCATCGGCGCCATGACCAGCAATGAGCGGGCGCCGCTTGAAGAGTTCAAGCAGATCACCAAATACCTCTGAGGTCCTTCCATGGGCAGTTTCTCGCAACTCCTGCAGCAGGGAGCGGCACACGCTTGGCTGTATTTCCCCAGCGCCATCCTTCTTGGAGCGCTGCACGGGTTGGAGCCTGGCCATTCCAAGACGATGATGGCGGCCTTTATCGTCGCCATTCGCGGCACAGCCAAGCAGGCGATCCTGCTCGGACTGGCAGCTACCGTCTCCCACACGGCCGTAGTCTGGGCAGTGGCCGTCGGCGGCATGTACCTGGGTCAGGGCCTGGATGCGGAGACCACCGAACCCTACTTTCAACTGGGCTCTGCCGCACTGATCATCGCCATCGCCCTGTGGATGCTCTGGCGCACCTGGCGGGGTGAACGCAGCTGGTTGGCAGAAAGCGATCACGATCATCAGCATGACCACGCCCATGACGAAACTCGGGTTATCGATACCGGGCATGGACGGATCGAGCTATCGATCTTTGAGGAAGGCGTACCGCCCCGCTGGCGCATCAAGACACTCAGTGGCTCGCCCTGGGCAACGCAAGAAACCCACCTCATGACTCGCCGCCCGGATGGCGTGGAGCAGTCGTTCACCTTCGTCCAGCAGGTTGGCTTCCTCGAGTCCCGCGATGAGATCCCGGAGCCCCACGAGTTCAGTGCTCGGGTCAGCCTGGGCCACGGCGGCCACTCCCACGACTACGACGTCGAGTACAAGGAGCACGCCCATCACCACCATGGTGAACTCGAAGGGTTCGAACTCGCTGCTGACGGCTATCAGGATGCTCATGAAAGGGCTCATGCCAATGACATCAAGCGCCGTTTCGCCAACCGCGACGTCACCACGACCCAGGTCATCCTGTTCGGCCTCACCGGCGGTCTAATCCCCTGCCCCGCTGCTATCACGGTCCTGCTGCTCTGCCTGCAGGTGAAGGAAGTAGCGCTGGGGGCAGTTCTGGTTCTGTGCTTCAGCATTGGTCTTGCCCTCACGCTGGTAGCCGTAGGCGTCGCCGCAGCGCTGGGCGCACGGCATGCCTCGAACCGCTGGCCCTGGCTCAGCGCCGTCGCCCGTCGGGCACCCTACCTGTCCAGCGTTCTGATCATCGCGGTGGGCGTGTACGTCGGCTGGCATGGCTGGCTCAACCTTACTAGCTGAAGACCAGTGGAGATGTCGGCCTATGCAGGCCTGTTTCTAACCGCGTTCGGCGCCGCGACGCTGCTGCCACTGCAGTCGGAGGCCGTCCTGGTAGGCCTGCTGCTGACAGAGAACTATACGGTATGGCTTCTGTTGCTGGTTGCCAGCCTCGGAAATGTTCTGGGCTCCAGCGTCAACTGGTGGCTCGGACGACACGTCTCCCGCTGGGGGTCCCATCGCTGGTTCCCCCTCAAGGAAAAGGATCTGGAGCGAGCGGGCAGTTATTACCACCGGTATGGCCGGTGGTCGCTTCTCCTGAGCTGGGTGCCCGTGATCGGCGACCCACTTACCCTGCTCGCCGGTGTGCTGCGCGAGCCATTCTGGAGCTTTCTCTTGATCGTGATTTTCGCCAAGACAGCCCGTTACCTGGTCCTCACGACCCTCACCCTGGGGTGGCTCGCATGAACGAAGCCCGCCAGAACCGGGATTCGGGCCTGGACATCGTCAAATGGCTGGGCATGGCAACCATGGTGCTAGACCATCTGCGCTACCTCTGGCACGACATGGCACCGCTCTACCTGATAGGCAGGCTGTCATTCCCCCTGTTCTGCCTCGCCATCGCTGCGAATGTGGCACGCAGTCGCCGTGGAGAGCTCTACACGGAAGCGAACGTACGCTACCTGACCTGGATGCTGCTGTTCGTTGTCATCTCGGAGCTTCCTTACAGGATGCTGTCATCGGGCAGTTCGACCTTCAGCGTCATGCCCACTCTGTTGCTGGGGCTGATCGTTGCCTGGGGCTGCTACCACCGCAATGCCGTTTCCATCGTTGCTGCTGCCATAGCCATTGCCAGCAGCGTCGCCTTCCATGATCTGTTCATGTACGGCGTCAGTGGCGTGCTGATCCCGGCGGCCATGGTACTGGCCATCCGCAAACCCGGCCTCAGCGCCCTGCTGCCAGCCATCCTTTGCGTAATGGCCAACAACAGGGACAGCTGGATGCTGCAGTGGGGCATTCAGCCTTACCCGGTCGTAGTGGCGGTCATCGCGTTCAGTGCTCCCCTTTATGGGCTCTGGCTGCTGAGAAAGGACTGGCCGTTCAAGGTCCCGCCCGTCACCCGCTGGGGCTACTTCTTCTACCCAGGACATCTCCTGGCTCTGGCGTCGCTCAGGTACGTGGTGGCGTAGCACCAATCCGAATTCAACCGTTTCACCAATCCCCCCAAGGGGATGATCCATCCAACGTCACAAGGGGGCTGACATGCTTTCCGTTCTCGCCAACCGCACCTACAGGCACCTCTTTATCGCGCAAGTCATCGCGCTGGTAGGCACTGGCCTTGCGACAGTCGCTCTGGGCCTGCTTGCCTATGACCTGGCCGGGGCCCAGGCCGGGGCCGTGCTCGGCACCGCCCTGGCAATCAAGATGACTGCCTATATCGGTGTAGCTCCCATCGCCGCAGCGTTCGCCGAGCGCCTGCCACGCAGAGCCATGCTGGTAGCCCTGGACCTGGTGCGAGCGGCGGTAGCGCTGCTGCTGCCCTTCGTCACTGAGATCTGGCAGGTGTATGTGCTGATCTTCGTGCTGCAGTCCGCATCCGCAGCCTTTACGCCCACCTTCCAGGCCACTATCCCGGACATCCTCCCTGATGAGCGCGAATACACCCGTGCCTTGTCGCTGTCGCGCCTCGCATACGATCTGGAAAGCGTCATCAGCCCGATGCTGGCGGCCCTGCTGCTGACAGTGGTCAGCTTCCACAGCCTGTTCGGCGGCACCGTGGTCGGCTTCCTGGTTTCGGCGGTGATGGTCGTCTCCGTCACCCTGCCCACAGCCCAACCAGGCCCCAAGCGCGGCATCTACGACAGGACGACACGGGGGCTGCGTATTTTCCTCGCCACTCCACGTCTACGCGGCCTGCTCGCGCTGAACCTCGCCATCGCCTCAGCCAGTGCGATGGTGATCGTGAACACCGTGGTTCTGGTGCAATCGCGTTTCGGCCTGCCGCAAACTTCCACCGCAACCGCGTTGATGGCTTTCGGTGGCGGCTCCATGCTGGTGGCTCTGATTCTGCCCCGGCTGCTGGATCGCATGGATGACCGCAAGGTGATGTTCGGCGGCGCCAGCGCGCTGGTGATCGGCCTCTGCATTGGCATCCTGTTGCCTAGCTACACCTTCATGCTCGGGCTTTGGTTCTTCCTGGGCGCGGGCTACTCGATGGCGCAAACACCCTCTGGGAGGATTCTCCGCCGATCTTCCAGCTCGCAGGACCGCCCCGCCCTCTTCGCCGCCCAGTTCGCGCTGTCCCACGCCTGCTGGTTGATCACCTATCCCCTTGCCGGCTGGCTGGGCGCCAATGTCAGCCTGCAGGCTTCGTTCATAGGCTTGAGTGCCTTGGCTGCCACCTCCTTGGTGGTCAGCTTCCGGATCTGGAAGCCCGAGCATGATCGGACAGTGATCGAGCACACCCATGACAACCTCGCGGAAGACCACGAGCACGTTGCAGAGGGCAAGACTCACTCCCACGACTATGTGATCGACGACCAGCATCGGCGCTGGCCCTGAATACGCCGAAAGGAGGGGTTGCGAGATAGTGGCCAGCTGCCATATCGTCAGCTGGCCAGCTCTGGCACCCAACTAGAAAAGGAGTTCTACCGTGAAGAAACTGTCCGCTGCCTTCCTCGCCCTGCTCGTCGCCTGCGTGTCCGTCTCGGCGCTGGCCCACAGTGGCGGCACCGACTCCAAGGGTTGCCACCGCAACCACAAGACCGGTGACTATCACTGCCACTGATGCCTTGGTGCCAAGGACTTCCGCACAGCTCGGAAGTCCTTCTCCCCGCAGATCACTTCAGCAAATGGACCAGCAAGCCGCTGGCCGCGCATCCTACCAACACCTGAATCACTCCCCGCTTGTAACGGAGTCGAAGCCACCTGCGAAACCAGCAGGCCAGAGCACGTGGTAGCCGAAGAAGAGTGCAAGGTTGAGTATCAAGCCCACCACGGCCGCCGTGATGCCAGTCAATGGCGCCGTGAACTTGAGCTCATTGTGCGTTGACTCCACCAGAGGACCGCCGGCGAGAATGAACAGGAACGGCGGCAGGAAGGTGAACCAGGTGACCAGGGACGATGAAGCGCTCCGACTGGCATATCTCAGAGATCCCACCTTGCGTGTCAGATCAGCTCCGCCATCCAAGCCGGGAGCAGGCATCTTGTTGATTGCAGTGCCAGCCATTCGCTAGCAGGCAGCAGCTTTTTTAACTTCGCCGCAGACTCATGTGAGTGAAGTGGCCCCATCCAGGCCAGTGCTCTGACCGCCTCTCCCGCGAAGGAAGCCCCGAGAGCCATCTGCCACTTCGGCGCATGCTTAATCACGATCTCGCTCTTACCCAAATGCAGGATTCTTGATCTACCACTGGTGAGGAATATCAGCCGGACAGGCATCTGTCGCGTCAAGCCTAAGGCATTGGCTGACCGCGCACCGTGGACGACGATAACCTCACGGGTTGCTTCAGCAAGGGATCGGATCACCATCTCCGGTGCAGGAGAACGCCTACCAAATCGGCTAACCACTGGCGCTACGTATAGGCCGCGTGCCACACGTAGTAAGTGCTCTTTCTTCGCTAGCCGAGATAAGGCCTGATTTACTGCCCTGCGACTACCTAGATGAAGAAGGTCTTGAGCCCACAACAAGCTTCCTTCAGATAGGCAATGAGTTCGCTTGAGGATTTCCTCAGAGAGGCTGCTCATCACACGTGTAGTTAGGTGACCGTGGAACGGTAGATTTGAGCGCGCCCCACATCGGACGAGCTGATGTGATCTCTATCCGAGTAGATAGCCCCTGACGCGGTTTTGAGGTCATAGCCCAGTACCTTTTCATTGGTATCGGAGATGCGAACCAGCTCAGCAAGCGGCTCCATTTGCCATGCGCCGGTTCCATTCAGGCGCGCGGGAGTGATGACTTGCACATCCTCTACCTTGGCGTGGGCAGCGACACGCTCCAGCATCTGCTCTAGCTCTGCCTCGGACGCAACAAGGTACATCGTTCTCCAGTTCGCTCTACCCCTGCCTATGTTCAGGGTCACGCAAAACCAAGGACGATGCTGCTCGAGCTCAACAAAGCGCCACAGCTGGTAAGGTTCCCCAAATACTGGCGCGACTGGAATCTCGGCATGTCGGTGGGTGGTGAACATCGATGGCTCTCCACATTTAAGCTATATACAGCATAGCTCATTCGCCCTCGAAAAGGCTTCATCGTTCCTTTTGCGAGGCAGCAAAAGTGGAACTGAATGAAGCGCTTGGTCTGGTGATTAAAAAGCTTCGGCAACAGAGGGAGTTGTCCCAGGAAGGACTGGGTCCCAGCCAGAGCTACATCAGTGCCATTGAGCGAGGCAAATGGAAGCCTTCGCTGGATAAGATTGAGCAAGTCGCAGCAATTCTTTCGGTTCACCCAGCCGCCTTACTCATCCTGGCCTATCTAAAACAGGCACCGGAGGGAGAAGCAGATCAAATCCTCAGCGATATTCAGGCTGAGGTTTCGAATCTACGGTCTACCTGAAGGAGACTCGGCGTGGCGGCATCGTCTCCGCAGTGAAGCCTTGATCGGTGTCATTCTCGGCCCCTGCCCAAGAGTTTGAGGCCGCCTTTGTCAATTCTGGGACAGCATTTCCGAGCTGAGCAGTCGGCCAGCCCTCAGTCGTGGCTGTGTTGTGAGCACGCTGATGCGGAATAAAGCTTCGGCTCCGCTGTCCCGAAGTGCTCTAAATTGAGCCTTGCGAGGAGACCTCCTGCCCTCAGGCCGCTTTCGAATCGCAGGAATTATCTGTAATTATCTCGCTATAGATAATTGCTCAGTTATTAGCCAGGTCGCCATATCCTGGCGGTCACAGCAGCCCGCCCCCTCAAATGCCTCTTTGTCATGGACAGCGCTAAGTGAAAGCGGCACATTGCCATACTGCCAGAGCACTCCAACTCGAAAGGCTCTGATTCGTGCTAGCTATGCTGCGTTAGGTTCAAACAAGAGTATCGCCTTGTGCACTCAAGGTATGGAAACTTTGGTTGTGGGGACTGCAGATGATTAGTTGGGCTCCAGAGTAACATCGGTGGGAGCTTCATACTGGCGAGTCGGCTAGCCCCTTAGCTAACTGACGATCGCATCTATGTAGCCTTTAGGTCTGCTAGTCACGAAACCAGATGCTGGGAAGCGCTGAATAATCCGTTCATTGTGGCCGCCTTCATTACTCTGTAAAGGTAGAGCTAAAGACTGGGCCCATAGCGCCCAGCGGTAAGGTCTCAGACTGCTCTTCTATTCGCCCAGCTAAGACGACATCATCTCGTGTTGGAAAGTGACGCAAGAGAAATTTTGCGTCGTAACGGAGCTTCTCCGGTAAATCGCTGTTACGAGACAGTTGAAGTAAAAACTCCCGAGCTTTTACCACAGCGCGGGAGCGCTCAGAGGCCATAGTCATAAAAAACTCCAAAAAATCTGACCAGACATATATTTAACCACGTACCGCATAAATTCTGGCGACTCCTGCAACAAATGGCTCAATGCGCTTGTATAAGCTCGCCGATAGATTTTCCAGATAAGTCATCGTAGCTTTATGGTGCTCGAGAGAATCAAAACGAATCCCCAGCCTGCCGATATCAAATGGGTTTATATTTAGAAGTGAGTCAGAAATCAGCAGTAATCTATCTATAGCTATCAATTGCTGCTCGGGAAACACCCCAAGCACGCAGCCAATTAGAATTAATGCGGATATACGAGGAAAAATATCGCATAGAGAGCATCCTAGTAAAGCACCTTGTTGATAATTCATCACAGGATCCAGCCGATGCCGATGACGCTGGCAGCCTCTTGCCAGCCCATCTAGATCTGCAAAGCGAAACCTAGGATAGAGGAAACTCTCAAACAAAAACCTACAAAGGGTCTTTATTTCTTCGCTATGATAAACCGCACAGTCACCTGGCAAACGTAAACAATTTTTCTTGTGAGCGAGCTCTAACAGCAATTGGACTTGCAGAGCCAAAAAAATTATTCTTTGTGGCGGTCGAGAAATCAGCGCCCTGCTAGTAGATTTTTCGGCACTCTTGCAGTAGCCAGCAAATGCCGCCCAAGACTTATCTATTCCTATTGAAAAATCCGAAAATTCCTCAAGTTGGCAGGTATGTTTCGCGCAGATAGGGCAATGCAAGTAGCACCACCGCTTACGCCAATACGGGATTAGGCCAGCTTTAATGTCGTCACAAAAGCAATGGTGGCAGTAGGCTCTTCGCTGTTCCCAAGGCAATACCCAAGAACTTTGCTCGCGAAAGAAAATCATCAACGTTCTTGCATTAACGCTACCATATGTATAGCGGAGAGACTCTTGGCCTGTTAGCCAAAAATCAGGCTCAATAGCATATTTTGGTATATCTAATAATTGCGCATCTTCGTTGCTGACCTGCAGACATCTAAAGTACCAAGAGGAAAAACACTCATCGTGCTGTGCTCTTGGAAATCCATAGACCTTCATATTCTTAGTAGCCCCATGGGTCTGTGAATGCTTTACGAAGCAGCGAGGTCGTAATTTTTTCTTCGCTGCTTTCTATTGCATAGCAAGCCGCAGCCCTGATCAGCTTGAGCACATCATCCATTCGGCCGTTCGTTTTTTCTAGAAGAAACCTGACTGTCTCTTCACTGTCTAGAAACGACGGCTTCCTCAGAGGTATATTTTCCTCTAGCCCAGCTAAAAAAGATCGAAACTCTTCAGTCTCAGACCAATCAGTCAAATCAATAATATGGAAGCGTCGACTGAATTGTTTGTCAGCAAACAATGCGTTTTTAGCTTCAATCGTGCCAAACCCTAAGATGGACACACCTAAAGGCGCATTGCTCATGCTTTTAAAACACACCAGACTTCTGAGTTGTTCATTACGCTGCGTAAGCAGCAAGTCATGAATCTCATCTACAACGACACCCTTAATCTGTCTAAGCCGAAGAACAGCCGCCAGTTCTTGAGGCATAGTTGCCTTTCTTGGGAGGGATGACCTTTTCGTAGGCAGAGGAACACCTAGCGCATCGGCCAAAAGTTCATACATATTCAGGTTCAAAGCATTAAGACTCAGATCTAAAAATAACAAACTACCACTCAGATCTTTACAAGCTTTGATTTGCCTTATGATGCTTGATTTCCCCGTTCCCCCATCCCCTTTAACGAGCAAGCATGGTGCCTGCTTGCGGTCGGGAACAGACAGGATATTTCTCACCACCTTCATTACTTTGGCTGACGATGGATAATCTATCCATAGGCTGTCGCTCTGAATTTCTCTTATTCGGGCGGCATCGTCGAGCGATAGAAGTCTCCGGCGCTCTGGCTCTAGATGTTCACCCTCTAGCATTCGTAGTCACTCCTTAAAGCGAGAGGCGCGTTTTGAGTAGTCCGGACGAGCTGCTTCTTTCCTTACAAAATGCTCGTCCTCATTGCCCGCCAACCCATGCTCATTTAGATAAATATTCTTTGCTGCATTGGCCTTCTTCTGTCGCTTGGTTAGTTTCTCGCTATTTTCTATAATTGCGGAATTTTCATCCATAAGAGGTATCAGGCGCATATCTTCCAGGCAACCCGGCTTTATGTTACTGCGTCCCTTTCTGCCCATTTTGAAGGCATTGTACTCTTCTAGTGAAAAATCTGACTTTGTGACATCCGAGAAATGGATGGGTATATACTCGCCATCCACACGAACCCAAATCATTCGCATAGAAAATGGGTCGTACTTCACCACCATCTTTCCCTGACCAACAAGCGACCTAAGGGCACCACTCCAATATATGCCTCCATGCAATTTTATGCCCTTCGGGCTAATTGCTCTGGTTTTTTCTGGCATGAAGTCTAATCTGAAATTTAGAGCGTTCCCCACTATGGGAGGATATGAGACACTTCCATCTTCCCTAGTGAAATGGTTGAGCCATTTGTTTGCAGGAGAGCAATCAAGAGCAGCGTGTTTTCGTCCGTGATAAATACAAACTTCATTCGCAAACCATCTCGCAAACTCAGAAAAGGTCATAGATGCCATTTTTTCGCTGTTATACCCTTTTCGAGCTTGAGTGTTGGAGTATGTTGTGCCTCGTAAAAAATGAACCTTGGTCGTCATGAATGTGCCGATAAGCCTTTCTACATGTCCCCCATAATGTTTTCTACCGAGCGGCCGCCACTGGGGGGTGATGAGATTTCTCTTACAGGCAGCTTGGAATTTTGTGCTTCTGAACTCCTTAGCATTATCCATATGAATAACTGTTGGCACACCATAAAAAGGGTATTTCCCTTCTGCGATACCCAGTCTATTTAAAAATGTATGCTTAGGTAGTGCTGCATGGTAAATCGCACAAGAAACAGAGACCGTAGATGGATGGTGAAGACTGAGGTAATATCCAAGAATAATTCTTGTATGAATGTCAATAATTACCGTAAGCCAAGGTCTGCCCAAGGGTTCTCTACGTTCATCATCAACTAAAATTACGTCTACCAGCGTATGATCCATCTGCACAAATTCAAGAGGCCGATGAGTTTCCTTCTTCCCTGGGCGCGCCTGAAATATCTGTGATGCTGAATCCGAACCATATTTCTTTATGTGCATTTCCCGTTCACTTCGCTCTTTTATTCGAGCCCGCACGGCGGTCTGAGACGGGACGCTCTCTTGTTTCTTAATGCATTCTTTCTCCACCGCCCGCCACACGCCAGAAATAGAGGCCGCAGCTCCGTGGTAACCAGCATCAATGCTCTCTTTTATTATCTCCTCAACAGCCTCCGACAGTCTGCTTTCTTTGGGTTGCCGCCCTCTCTTGCGCGGCAATAGAGAAACATATCCCGCCTCCGCATCATACTGCTTAGAAAGCTTAAATAAATAAGATCTAGAGACCCTCAACTTGCTAATGGCGTATGAAATATCGCAAAGCCCCTTGCGCCAATCGTCAATTACAGAGAACCGCTCTTGCGCAGCTTCGATCTCTTCCAAAGTGGACGGCCTTGCTGTGTCATCACAGACAACTTCTGAAGCGCCGTTGCTACTTAAGTTTATGAATTCGATCTCTTTGATATTGGCAATAAATCTCGAGTTATCTTTTTGCGAGACAACTAGGAAATCTAAATGAGGGAGTTGATTTTCAATGCGACACAGCAAACCTTTGGCCACAACCAGTAAGTCTTTTTTATATCAATGGCTTTCATCTCCCCTCCCGCTGCGAGAAGAGCGCTTGTATTAATGAATATAGTAATCTAGGCGAGCCACCTTATAGCTTTTTGGTCGTAATACCATTCTATAGAGCGCTGATAGCTATAAATGCCTTGATATCAGATTCTAGATGGACCTAGATGTTTTTCCTCAGCGACGCAAATATAGGAGGCTTCATTCCGCTATGCGCCGTTCACCGGGATCGCCAAAAAGGTAGACTAAATGCACCATTGAGATCTTTTGTCTCTTTTTTTAAAAAAATACACCATTAAAACAGTGACTTAGATGAGTCTACTTTTTCAAAAATCGTCACAAAAATGGCTATTTCCCAAGCTTCCCTTTTTCAGTGCGATTGCTAAACAGCTCAGCACGTTGCAAGCACTATCAAACTGATCAGAAAATTGCTCCCCTGAGTCATCTTCCCGGAGAGCAAGGATGAATTTCGATATAGATCTAGGCGATGTAACCGAGCTGCTTCCAGATGAAGTGCTGTATGCGCTTGATAACGAAGCGCAAAACAACAGAGATATTGACGCGCTATGCCGTCGATTGGAGGCAGCACGAACCATGGAAGAACTTCTCGATATGTGTAAGGACATCCATTGGTTCCTGTGTGCTTTCTGGCACGGACGCCGGGAACAATTCGACGAAGCTCGGGACAGGATCTACCACGCACTGGACGTTGCCGCTGCTCGCTTGCGGGTCCAGCATGGCTGATACCAACGACAGTCACCTTGTCTCGGCGTAACGTGTGTCTGCACCTGTTGTTTCTGTAACGCGCCTGAGTCACCGCCACCGCAATTTTCTAGAGCCATTCCTCATCAGTTCTCGGCTATCCATAACCGGATATCTGACGCTGCATCCCGCAAACGAATTCGCGCTTCACCACAGGTCCCGGATTTCGTGGCTTGCAACTGCCCCCGACATTTCCTGATCGCCCGGGCAGCTTTCAGTACGTTGTCTTCGGCCTTTGTCGTCGCCATCCGCTTGCTTGCAAAAATAACCCCACTGTCTACGTTGCAATTACGCAGTCACCGTGGACATGCGCCCCAGCCGCTCAGGACGTGAACGCTGGACCTGACGAAGCACAGCCTCGTCGGGGATAGGGAAATCAACCAGAAGCACAAAGGGAACTTGATGAAGCGCCTGATGAGTCATGTCCTCTCGCGTAGAGGTCCGTGGGAACACTTGTGCCTGTCGCTCGCGCTGTTCGCGGTGCTGGTGATCGTCAGCTTCCTCCTTTTCGAAGAGCCCATGCAGCGCCTGCTGGCGAGCCTTGGCCAGCAACCTGCGGACCCCGTGCGTGCGCTCAACCTCGCCGTTCTCGTCATCGCGTTGCTGGCCCTGGACGTGGTGCTGCCGGTGCCGTCCAGCATGGTTTCGCTCCTGGCGGTTGCGGTACTGGGCGCCGTGGGCGGCTACCTGGTGATCTTCATCGGCCTGTGCCTGGGGTCGTTGCTGGGCTACTGGCTGGGAGCCGGGTACTTCCGCATCGCCTCCGGGCTGCTGGACATCGAGGACTGGCGCAAGGCCGGGCGCCTGCCCACCCGGCTCAACACCTGGTCGCTGATCTGCCTGCGTGGCGTGCCCGTGCTGGCGGAAACCTCGGTGCTCGCCGCCGGCATGCAGCGCTATCCGCTGCGACGTTTCCTGGTCATCACCACCCTGGCCAATGCGGGCCTGGCCGCGGTCTACAGCGCGCTCGGCAGTTTCGTCGCCGAGGACCAGGTCCTGCTCCTGGCGGTGATGGCCAGCATGCTGTTGCCGGCGTTGTTCCTGGCGGGCCGTGGCCTGCTGGCCCGTCGCGGCCTCACCACGGCTGCCTCCGACGCCCATCAGCTGGAGGGCTCCTTCACCGTCACCTACCGCTATCCGGTGCTGTTCACCGAGCACCTGTTCGCTGCGAACAACGACTGCCTGCACCGCCAACTGACGGACAACGGCACCCGTACCGCAAGCGCCATGGTCTTCGCCGACGCGGACCTGCTGCGCAGCAACCCCGCCCTGGCCGCGCAGATCCAGGGCTATTTCCAGTCCCGCGCGAGTCAGCTGAAGCTGCTGGCCGATCCCATCGCCGTGCCCGCCGGCGAGTCCTGCAAGACGCCCGATGTGCTGCAGCGCCTCTATGGGCAGATGCTCGAGCACGGCCTCGACCGGCACTGCTACGTGCTCGCCCTGGGCGGTGGTGCGTTGCTGGACGCCGTGGGCTACGCCTGTGCGACTTTCCACCGTGGCGTGCGGCTGATCCGCATCCCCACCACCGTGCTGGCGCAGAACGATGCAGGCGTCGGCGTGAAGAACGGCATCAATGCCTTCGAGCAGAAGAATCTCCTGGGCGCCTTCCAGCCCGCCAACGCGGTGATCAACGACTTCCAGCTGCTGCTCGGGCTGCCCCGGCGCGACCAGCTGGCCGGGTTGGCGGAAGCGGTCAAGGTGGCGGCGATCAAGGACGCGACCTTCTTCGCCTGGCTGGAAGAACACGCCGACGCCCTCTCCGCCTTCTCCCATGAGCCCAGCCGCTATGCCATCCGCCGTTGCGCCGAGCTGCACCTGGAGCAGATCACCCGGGGCGGCGACCCCTTCGAGCGCGGCAACGGCCGCCCCCTGGACTACGGCCACTGGGCGGCACACAAGCTGGAAAAACTCAGCCAGCACCGCCTGCGCCATGGCGAAGCGGTGGCCGTCGGCATGGCCCTGGATGCCTTCTACGCCAAGGCCCTCGGGCTTCTCGCGGAGCACGAGGCCCAGCGCCTGCTCGGCCTCCTGGCCCGGCTCGGCTTCAACCTGTCGCCGCCCGAACTGACCCTGCGCGATGACCAGGGCAACCTGTGCGTGCTGCAAGGGCTCGAAGACTTCCGCCAGCACCTGGGGGGCGAGCTGTCCATCCCCATGCTCGAACGCATCGGCCGCGCCGTGGATGTCCACCAGATCGACCAGCCGACCATGGAGCTGGCCCTGCAACGACTGGTCGAGATGGGCCCACGCGAGCCGGTCTGGACCGAGGGCTACGCGCGATGAGCCAGCCGATGCCCAGCCTGCGGACCTGGATGACCCTCGGGCGCATCTCCAACCTCCCCACCGTCTGGACCAACGCCCTGGCCGCCACCCTGCTGGCCAGCAGCGCGAGCGCCCTCGCCCCGCCCTCCCCGCTGGCCTGGGCCCTGCTGCTGGCGGCCGCATCCGCCCTCTACCTGGCCGGCATGCTGCTCAACGACCTGATGGACGCCGACTGGGACAGCCGCCACCACAACCCACGGCCCATCGCCCTCGGGCTGGTCACCCGGCAGCAGGTGGCGCTGGCCAGCACCGCGCTGTTGCTGCTGGCCGCCGCCGCGCTGCTGGGCCTGAGCCAGTTGATCGCACGGCCCGGCTGGTTGCTGGCCAGCGCGGCCCTGCTGCTCGGGCTGATCCTCGCCTACAACCTGCTGCACAAGCGCCACGCCCACAGCGTCTGGTTCATGGGTGGCTGCCGCGCGGCCCTCTACCTCACCGCCGCGGCCAGCCTCACCGCTCCGCCGGCGCCGCTGTGGCTGTGCGCCCTGCTGCTGGGCACCTACATCAGCGGGCTGACCTACGTGGCCCGGCAGGAGCATCTCAACCAGCTGGCGAGCCTGGCGCCGGTGCTGCTGATGCTCAGCCCGCTGGCCCTGGCGGTCTACGCCCAAGGCCTGTGGTTCTGGCTCATGTTGCTCGTGTGGCTGGGCTGGCTGGGCCTGAGCTACCGGCGCCACCTGGCGGCGCCCGAACGGCGCAACGTGCGCGCCTTCATCGGCGCGGGGCTGACCGCGCTGCCGCTGATCGACGCCATGGTCCTGGCCCTCGCCGGCTATCCGCTGGGCAGCCTGGCCTGCGTGGGCGTCTTCCTCCTGCTGCCGCGCTTGCAGCAATGGGTGAAACCGACATGAACAGCCCGACCACGCTCCAGCTCGGCAGCGATCGCATCGCCGACCTGCACCAGGCCCTGCGCGACGAATTGACCGGCCCCGCCCTGGCCTGGTGGCACCAGGCCCGCGAACGGCTCGCCGCACAACCCGACATACAGGCGCTGATGCGGCTCAGTGGCCCATGCCGACGCCAGATCGGCGATGCCCCGGTGGCCGGCCTGCCGTGGACGCGCGCGGCTCTGGCACGCGCCCTGCTCCTCGCCCAGGCCCTGGAAGCCGACGCCGGTCCCGGGCGGGCCACCCTGCTGCAGCGGTATTTCGAGTGGGGCGACGACCAGGAGAAAGCTGCCGCGCTGCGGGCCCTGGACTGGCTCGACGGCCAGGGCGCCAGCCTGGAACTGGCGCTGTTCGCCGGGCGCACCAACAGCTGCGAGGTGTTCGCCGCCCTCGCCCTGGACAACCCCTACCCGGCCCGGCACTACCCCGAGCGGGCCTTCCACCTCCTCATGCTCAAGGGCGTCGGCATGGATTTGGACCTGCGCCACGTCCAGGGCCTGGCGCCGCGTCGCGGCCGCGAACTCAACCAACTGGCGCTGGACATGCTGGAAGAGCGCCTGGCCGCCGACCGCCCCGCGCCACCTGGCATCTCGCACCTGCTGGCGTGGCCACTGCTGGAGCCCGAAGAGCTCCAGCGCCTCGACGCCCATCACCGCCAGGGGCGCCTGCCAAGCGGCTGGCTGCCCGGCGAGCTGCCTCTCCAACACCGATAACGACAACGCAAAGGACGCCGACATGCCCACCTATTTCGACCCGCACATCCACATGGTCAGCCGCACCACCGACGACTACCAGAACATGGCCGCCGCCGGCATCACCGGCGTCATCGAGCCGGCCTTCTGGCAAGGCCAGGCGCGGACCAGCCTGGGCAGCTTCGTCGACTACTTCGACACCCTGGTGGGCTGGGAACGCTTCCGCGCCAGCATGTTCGGCATCCACCACTTCTGCACCATCGGCCTCAACCCCAAGGAGGCCAACAACTACGGGCTGGCCAACGAGGTACTGGACATACTGCCCCGCTACTTGGTGAAGGATGGCGTGGTCGGCGTCGGCGAGATCGGCTACGACGACATCACCCCGGAGGAAGACCGCTTCCTCGCCCTGCAGCTGGAGCTGGCCCGGCAGTTCGACCTGCCGGTCCTGGTGCACACCCCGCACCGCGACAAGATCGGCGGCACCAAGCGCACCCTGGCGGTCATCCGTGAAGTCGGCATCGCCGAAGACCGCGTGCTGATCGACCACCTCAACGAACTGACCCTGCCCCTGGTGCTCGACAGCGGCTGCTGGCGCGGGCACTCCATCTACCCCAACACCAAGATGTCCGAGCAGCGCATGGTCGCCCTGCTGCAGCAGTACGGCACCGAGAGGATGGTGGTCAACAGCGCCGCCGACTGGGGCGTGAGCGACCCGCTCAAGGTGCCCAAGACGGCCGACGCCATGCGCCAGGCAGGCTTCAGCGAAGCCCAGGTGGAACAGGTGCTGTTCCACAACCCGGTGGACTTCTTCGCCCAGAGCGGCCAGCTGGACAAGGCCGCCGTCGCCACCCTGCTGCCCATCGACCAGCGCCGAAAATGGCAGGACAACTCCGCCCTGCGGGGCCAGGAACCGGTGGTGCGATGAGCCCGGCAATGGGATGGACCCCGCCCCGGCTCGGCTACTGCGGCAACGTGCACCCGGCCCATGACCTGGCCGCCCTGCGCGCCTCCATCGCCGGGCCTTTCCAGGCCGTGCGCCGGCAGCGCGGCCTGCCCTACCAGGACAGCGGCCTGTGGATCAGCGCCCGCGCCGCCGCCGAACTGCAGCAGCCCGGCCCGCGCGCGGCGTTCCTCGCGCTGTTGAAAGATAGCGGCCTGCGCCTGACCTCCCTCAACGGCTTCCCCCATGGGCGCTTCCATGGCGGCCACGTGAAGAGCGGTGTCTACCGGCCGGACTGGTCCGAATCCCCACGCCTGGACTACAGCCTGCAACTGGCCGCGCTGCTGGCCGAGGCGCTGCCCGAGGACTGCGACCAGGGCGTGATTTCCAGCGTTCCCCTGGGCTATGCCGCCGATTGGTCGATCGAACACCTGGCCCGCGCGGAGATGCACCTGCTGCAACTGACCGAAGCCCTCGCGCAGCTGAAGCGCAGGACCGGCAAGAACATCCGCCTGTGCCTGGAGATGGAGCCCGACTGCGTGCTGGAACACACCGACCAGGCCCTGGCCTTCTTCGCCCACTGGCAGGCCCGGGACCCCAACCATGACCACCTGGCGTTGTGCTTCGACGTCTGCCACCAGGCGGTGCTGTTCGAGGACTGCCACGCGTCCCTTTCGTGCCTGCGCCAGGCCGGCATCGCCATCGGCAAGATCCAGCTCTCCAACGCCCTGGTGTGCCGCCTGCCCGGGGACGGGCAACGCCGCGAGGAGGTGCTGGCCGTGCTCGGTGGTTTCGCCGAGGGCACCTACCTGCACCAGGTCAAGGCGCGCCACCGCAGCGGCCAGTTGCTGGCCTGGGCGGACCTGCCCGCCGCCCTCCTCGACCCGGCCCTGGCCGGTTGCAGCGAACTGCGCGTGCACTTCCACGTGCCCCTGTTCAGCGAGCGCTTCCAGCTGCCGGAACTCGGCGGCAGCCAGCAGGCCCTGGGGCGGGTGTTCGAGTACCTGGCCCAGCACCCGGACTTCCGCCCGGCGCTGGAGGTGGAGACCTACAGCTGGATGGTGCTTCCCGAGGCCCTGCGGCCCGGCTCCGAAGCCGCCCTGGCGAGGGGCATCGCCGCCGAGCTGGACTGGGTGCAGGCGCAGCTGCAACGGCATGGCGTCCTCGCCGGCGAGCCGCTGCGGGAGGTGCGACATGCTTGAGCCCAGGCCCCTTCTGCTGGTCGATGTGGTCGGCCTCACGCCCGCCCTGCTGGGCGAGAACACGCCGCACATCAACGCCCTGCTCGGCCGTGGGCGCATGGCCGGCATGCAGCCGGTGTTCCCGGCGGTCACCACCACCGTGCAGTCGTCCATGCTCACCGGGCTGCCGCCCTCCGGGCACGGCATCGTCGGCAACGGCTGGTACTTCCGCGACCAGGCCGAGGTGCGTTTCTGGCTGCAGCCCAACGCCCTGGTCCAGGGCGAGAAGGTCTGGGACGTGCTGGCCCGCGAGCTGCCGGGTTTTCGCTGCAGCCAGCTGTTCTGGTGGTACAACATGTACGCCGACGTCGGCGCCTCCATCACCCCGCGCCCGCACTACCCCGCCGACGGGCGCAAGGAATTCGGCCTCTACTCCTCCCCCGACGGCCTGCACCAGGAGATCGAGCAGCGCATCGGCACCTTCCCCTTCCAGCACTTCTGGGGGCCGGCCGCCGGCATCGGCTCCAGCCGCTGGATAGTCGACTGCGCCATGGCCGAGTTCGAGATCAACCGCCCGCACCTGCAGCTCGTCTACCTGCCGCACCTGGATTACGACCTGCAGCGCCTGGGCCCCACGCACCCCGGCATCGCCGCCGAGGTGCGCGCCATCGACGCCGAGGTCGGCCGCCTGCTGGCCTTCGCCCAGGAACGGGGCGCCGCCGTGATGCTGGTGTCCGAGTACGGCATCGAGGCGGTCGAGCGTTCCGTTTCCATCAACCGCCTGCTGCGTGCCGATGGCTGGCTGCAGGTGCGCCAGTCCCTCGACTGGGAGCTGCTGGACCCGGGCGCCAGCGCGGCCTTCGCGGTGGCCGACCACCAGGTCGCGCACATCTACCTGCGTCGCGGACAGGACCTGCCCAGGGTGCGCAGGCTGCTGGAGTGCGAACCCGGCATCGAGCGGGTGCTGGACCGCGTCGAGCAGCGCGCCTGGCAACTGGAGCACCCACGCAGCGGCGACCTGGTGGCGATCGCCGCCCCCGGGCACTGGTTCGACTACCAGTACTGGTTCGATGACCACAAGGCGCCCGACTTCGCCCGCACCGTCGATATCCACCGCAAGCCCGGCTACGACCCGCTGGAGCTGTTCATCGACCCCGCCATCACCCTGCCCAAGCTCAGGGTGGCGCGGCGCCTGCTGCGCAAGAAACTGGGGTTCCGCTACTACATGGACCTGATCCCGCTGGACACCCGCCTGGTACGCGGGAGCCACGGCCGACTTCCCCGCAGCGACCAGGATGGCCCGCTGCTCATCACCGATTGCGACTTGCCTTTACCGGACCGGCTGCCGGTCACCGCGGTAAAACAGTTGCTCCTGCAGTACTTCCTGGGGCACCGAACTCTCGACAAGGCCATAGCCAAGGAGACCCCATGCAACGAGCCCTTCCCCTTGCAGTACTGAGCGCCCTGGCCGGATTGGCCCAGGCCCAGAGCCAACCCGCCTTCGACTGCACCGCCTTCTTCGAATACGGAGGCAAGCCCGAAGAGGTGCGCAAGGCATTCGAACAATCCCCCGAGACCCTGGCCTGGAACTGGTTCGTCTGCCTCAACCATCCACTAGCCCAGGACAGCGCCGACCGTGTCTGGGAGGGCCTCAAGCCCACCGACCAGGTATTTCTGCCCGATGGCAGCAAGCCGCTGCCCTATGAAGAGCGCGAGCCCACGCCGGTCGCCGTGGTCAAGGCCGCGCAGGCCATGGGCATGGACACCGCGCGCACCTTCCACAACCTCGACAGCACCCAGCAGGTCGACGGCCTGATCCTGGAGATGGGCGGCAACGTGCCGGCGGCGCAGAGGGGCCAGCCGGTGCGCTTCCAGTTGCTGATGGGCAGGGACACCTTCGGCTACATCGTCGACAAGGGGGTCTACAACGTCGACGGCCAGGCCGCGCTCACCGCCAACCTGGCCTTTCCCGCCGCCGCCTGGGAGCTGAAGACCTCGTGGATCTGGATCGGCAACGACCAGGCGTTCATGAAGACCCTGGCCAACGACGGCTACTACATCGTCCAGGCCTACTACCTGCAAAACGGCAGCCAGTACCAGGTGGGCTACGCGGCCCTGAGCGGCATGCACGTCATCAACAAGCTCACCGATGACTGGGCCTGGACCACCTTCGAGAACCGCAACAACAGCAAGTACACCGTCACCAACGACATCCCGCCCAAGCCCATGACCAACAGCACCGGGCCCACCAGCGCCGCGCAACCGGTCAACGCCAGCTTCCAGTCGCAGTACCCGGCCCTCGCCCAGTACGAGCTGATCGGCGTGCAGCACACGGCGGGTGGTGCGCCCAAGCTGCTGGCCAACTCCCAGCTGGAGTCGGCCTTCCAGAGCCAGTCCTCGTGCCTCGCCTGCCACGACACCGCGGCCTATTCGGCGAAGAAGGGCTACTTCAACTTCGCACTGCCGCAGCAGGACGGGATCGTCTACCCCACCGAGCCGCTGCCGGATTCGGCCTTCGCCGGCTACAACAAACTGGACTTCGTCTGGTCGCTGAAACGCGCCCAGTGGAAGCGTCAAGGAGGACAGCAATGAGCGTCTTGAACTTCCCCCGCCTCTACCTCAACGGCCATATGTTCTGGAACCCGCCCACGGCCAACAACAACGACATCTACCCGCTCTACGACGCAGCGAAGATGGACCTGAACTGGCCCTTCCTGGAGAGCTTCGGCATCAACCCCGCCAACGCGCGGGACAAGGTGCTGCCCTGGCTGATCGCCCCGCTGCCCGAGGCCCAGGTGCCGGAATACGTGTTGCAGGTGCCCAACAACAGCGCCAACAGCGGCCTGCCGCAGATCCCCGCGGAATGGGACCTGTTCGGCGACAACGCCTGCGGCACCGTGGACTACAACGACATCCGCTCGCTCGTCATCGGCGGCGAGCTGCAGGCCAACAGCTACATCGAGCAGGACCCCATCGTGGGCAAGGGCTTCCAGTTGCTGGGCAACCCCTTCGGCAGCGACAAGCCCACCCCGGCGCGCTTCGTCGACATCAGCCCCTGGCAGAACACCTTCACCGCGCTCTACTTCGACCGCCTGGTGCTGGGCGACGCCACCTGCGGCCTCACGGCCAAGCGCGCCTACCGCATGCTCGACCGCTTCCTCAATTTCAACTGGGGGGCCGTGCAGGGCCTGAACACCGTCACCACCACCTGGCAGACCTGCTTCCCCCGCGAGAACCTGCAGTGGCAGCTGGGCGACTCGGCCCTGCTCAAGGCCCTGCAGCAACAGATGGAGGCGCAGAACGCCAAGGGCCTGATGTTCCGCTTCACCACCTACCTGACCTACTACGACCGCAACGGCATCTTCAACGACTACCCACCGGTGGTGACCCGCACTGGCGGGCCCGGCTGCGACACCTGCGCAACCGATCCCCAGTGCGCTGACTGCCAGCAGTGCCTGAAGGCCCTGGCCGTGCAGCAGCAAGCGCTGCAGGACATGTATCAGAAGGGCCTGGACAACGTCGCCGACATCTTCTTCAACCCGGCCTACAGCCGTACTTCCGGGGTGCTGGGCCTGTGGTTCGCGGATGAGTACCCCACGGCCCCGGCAGGCCGCCGGCTCGTCGCCGCCGATCCGGCGCCTATCCTGCAACCGATACCCGACAACACACACAACCTGAAGTCGCTCCCGCTGGGGGTGATCTCCGCCCAGGCCCAGGATGACGTGCTGTCCCTCGACCTGGGTACGGGCTTCCCCTTCTATCCCCTGGCGGCCAGCGAGGCGACCGTGCCGGAATGCGAACGGGTGCAGCTCGGCGACTTCCAGGTCGGCATCCAGCAGAACGGCAACTTCCAGGGCCTTGTCGACCTGAGCTACCAGCAGTACGCCCAGGCCGCCTTCGACAAGCGCTCGGGCCTTGTCGACCTGCCCCTGCCCGGCGCCGCCGACAAGCTCCAGGCCGGCGCCCTGGCGATACGGACCAAGGTGACCGCACCCGCCACGCCGGTGCTCGTCGCCGATCAGCAGATGTGGACCGCCGAAGTGATCGAGAGCGGCACCTTCATCGACGTCGGGGACACCCGCACCCTGCAGATCATGGTGCAGTACGACGGCCTGCCCGCCCCGGCCGGCACCACCCTGTGGGTGGCGGAGTACAACAACCCCTACATGCTGACCACCAGCAGTTACTTCCTGGCCTTCAGCAATGACGTGGACTTCGGGCTGATCACAGACGACCCCGCCAACCGCAACAACAATGCCACGCTGCTGCCGCAGTTCGTCGGCACCCAGGCGCCGGCCAGCCTGGTCAGCGAGGGCGCCGGCCGCAGTCTGCAGCGGATGCTGCCGGCGAGCGACGCCTCGACGGGCACGATCAACTACCAGCACGTCAAGGCCACCCCGGCCGGCGTCAGCCTGGCGCCCTGCCTGCAGTACGTCCCGTCCATCCCGCGCACGGGCGTGCTGGGCGACGGCACCACGGTGGACTACAGCCTCACGCAGATCACCACCGACGCCAACGGCATCGCGCAGGTGACGGTCAAGGCCATCGCCGCCGGCTTCCCGACCCTGCGCTTCTTCGTCCAGGACGGCCCCGGCGCGGCGCCTGCAGTGCCCTTCAGCTTCGACTACACGGAGGCCTACACCGACTTCCTCGCGCCCCTGCGGGTGCTGCCGGACGAGCCCGGCTTGATGGGCGAGTTCGTCGCGGCCTGGAACAAGGTGTGCACCCAACAGGATGCGCGGGTGCAGATCTGGGAGGGCTTCATCTACCCGCGCATCTTCGAGCCGTTCTATTACCTCTACCCGATCATGGACAAGTACATGCCGCTGAACTCCCTGCAGCGCATCGAGGGCGCCATCGACCAGCTGATCCGCCTGGTCAGCAAGCCCTACCAGGAGGAAAGCACCCTTGCCATGCCCATCACCCGCGACCTGCCGCAGAGCCGGCGCGCGGTGCTGGAACGCTGGGCCAACGAGCTGGTGAAGCTCAACTACCCGCCCCGGCCCCTGACCTGAACCGTCGTAGACCTGGAACCCGCAGGCGGGCCGGCGCCGCTCGCCCGCCCTGCCCGTTACGAAGGAGTGTCCCCATGAAGAAAACCCATCTGCTCGCCTGGCTGCTGCCCCTCGCACTGCTCGGCCAACCCGCCCTCGCCGCCGATGACGAAGGCGACGTGTTCTTCACCAACGGCGTGCACAACACCCTCGGGTGCGACGCCAGCAACGGCAACTGCATCGCCGAGCGCAAGCCCGGCGAGCCCAGCGATCCGTTCTTCCCCGCCACCTGGATCAGCGACTGGACCATGTTCCGCGTCACCCAGAACTACGAGAAGAACCCGCCCCCCTACAGCAACCCGCCCAGCACCCTGAAGCCGGCCGACTACACCGTCTCCAAGGGCACCAGCTACTACGACACCACCTACATCCCCGCCGATGGCGACGGCTACGGCGCGATGATGGAGCACTACGAGAAATACTGCCTGCCGATCTTCCCGATCAAGGACAACAACTACACCTGCTCCTTCGTCTCCCTGGGCAACAAGGCCTTCTTCCTCACCTACGAGGACCGCCCCAAGGACATGCCCGAGTGCTGCTCCTTCTCGCCCATGAACCACCCGGCACGCCAGGACTTCGTCCAGCACCTGCCCTACAGCCCGGCCCGCAGCCAGAACCTGGGCGGCAGCCTGCAGGCCTATGCGCTGGACGTGCAGTCGCCCCAGGGGCCGATCCTGTTCGGCTACGCCTTCTACAAGGACGCCACCCGCGCAGCGCCTGGCCAGCCGCTTTTCCGCCACCCGCAGTCGTTCTACTTCTCCGGGGACGCCAGCGTCGCCAACGCGCCCATCGTCAGCCAGAACTACGTGAACTTCCGCACCGACAAGCCGGACCCGGCGCAGACCTGGGACCAGGTGGCGAAGAAGTGCCCGGTGAACCCGCAGCCCTGCCAGTTGTTCAACCCGCCGGCGTCCCAGGACAACGGCGCCGAGGCGCAGTGGAACAAGCTCCAGTCCCGCAAGCCCTGACCGGCAAGGAGAGCCGCCATGAATCCAAGTTTCCGTCTCACCGGGCTGGCACTGCTGGCCCTCGCCTGCGCCAGCTGCAACCTGCGCGAACAATCACCCGCCCCCACCACGCCCGCACCGACCAACGCACAGTGCCAGCCCCCCACCACCGCCCCGGCCGCCAACGCCAGCCAGCAAGCCTTCGATGACTACAGCTGGCGGCTGTTCATCGCCCTCAACTGGCCCGCCATGGCCGGCCAGCGCGGGCAGCCTGACTGCAGCCAGCCCCTCGGCGGGGCCGGCCCCAGTGTCTGGCAGAGCTACAAGACGGTGAGCGAGATCTTCCTGCCCAACGGCGCCAACCCCGGCCCCTGGAATTCGCCCCTGGGCACGCGCAGCCTCGGCATCATCAACATCGCCGCCTTGAAGAACACCTCGGTGGTACAGGCCGTGGACCAGGCCGTCGGCGGCTGGCTCATCGACCAGAAGGGCAACCCAACCTACTACGACATCTCCGCCAACCAGGCGTCCTACGACTACATCGTGCAGAACGGCTTCTATAACGCCAACACCGTGGCCAGGGCGCAGAACATCGCCTTCCCGGCCCAGGCCACCGAGGTCAAGGCCGCCTGGCGGGTACTCACCAGCCAGGACGACGCCAGCCGCTACCTGACCACCCAGGCCCAGGTGGCGCAATTCAACGCCCAGGGCCAGCCCACCGGCAGCACGGCACCGGCCACACTCGGGCTGGTGGGCCTGCACATCATCGTCAAGGCACCGGGCTACCCGCAGTGGATCTGGTCCACCTTCGAGCAGGTGGACAACGTCCCGGGTTCCTCTGCCGGCAACGGCACCTACAGCTACTACAACGCCAGCGCGCCGGCGGCCAGCGTCAACCAGTCGCCCTGCAACTGGCAGCAGCAGGGCAGCCAGCTGGTGTGCACGCCCAAGCCCGGCGCCACCTTCCAGACCCCGGACCCGCTCAGCCGCGTCACCCCCATCGCCAGCACCACGGCCGCCGTCAACGGCCTCTACCAGCAGAACCTCGGCAGCAACGTGCTGCGCTACTACCAGCTGGTCACCACCCAGCGGCCGCTGATGCCGGACAACCCCAGCAACCCGCTGGGCCAGCCGACTCCGGCGCTGTCCGCCAACGTCACCATGGAGAGCTACATCCAGCCCAACAGCAGCTGCATGAACTGCCACTCCATGGCCACGCCGGTGCACAGCCCCTACAAATCGGACTTCTCCTACCTGTTCAAATTCGCCAAGGCGCCGGCAACGGCACCCCACAAGGACGAGGAATGACCCATGAGCATCCTGAACGGACCCCGACTGAACTTCTGGGGCGGCATCCGCACCGACGTGAGCCTGCCCAACAACTCGCCGACCATTCCCCAGGGCAATCGCAAGCTGCACCTGTTCGACCTGCCCAACTCCCAAGTCGCGGCCGAAGCCGCCGGCTACAGCGACGACCAGCTCAATGAATGGATCAACGCCCCGACCGGCGACTACTACACCGCAGGGGGCTGGAACCACTATGGCCAGCACGTGGTGGACATGCAGAACGTGCTGGTCAGCTCCCAGGGCACGCCGGGGGCCATCAGCACCACGGGCGACCTGGTGGGGCAACCGGTCTACCTGCTCGGCTCCAGGGACCCGGTGACCGGCCAGGCCCCGGTCTCCGGCCCCATGATGGTGGACCTCGACCCCTCCAGCGGCATCACCACGCAGATCTACATCGGCGGGCTGCAGATCGGCGGCACCAGCAACCCGCAACTGGTGATCCAGGCCGACGTGGTGGCCAGCAGCTTCGACGTGGCCCCCCGGCTGCTCAATGGCGAGGATGACGCCCCGGGCTCATCGCCGCTGTCTGGCACCTTCCAGGTCACCTTCCCGCTCAGCGCCATCGTCAGCTGGAACCAGAGCAGCGCGATGCTCAAGGCCATCATCCAGGCGCCCGGCGCCACCGGCATCGTGGTTCGTTTCGTGATGTTCGAGATGTGCCCGGGCATGACCACGCCGCAGCTCGATGCCGACTACGCCGCCGGCCAGTACACCCCCAACCCCAGCATCGGCCGGGTCATCGGCACCCTGGCCCCGGCCTTCGCCGGCGAGCCGCTGATCTGCCCGGTCGGCCGCCAACTGGTGAACGGCGGCACCGGCGGTGCGGGCTATGCCCAGCAGTACAGCCAGAGCGGCCAGGCGATGCTGAGCCTGGACATGGTCAACCTGATCCCCAAGGCCGACTTCCGCGCGGTACGCACCGACATCACCAGCCCCATTGGCCCGAACATCGACTACGGCCCGGTCAGCATCAGTGCCGGCAGCACCCTGCTGGCAACGCTGCCCGACACCAGCCCCTACCTGGTGGACTACTCCCTCTATGGCGGCATCGTCGACCTGCCGCTGACCTCCACCCAGTCGGCGGCGGCGCAGGCCACGCCCCTTTCCATCACGGCACCGAACACCGTCGACGACACCACCCTGGCGGTGGCCGAAGTGGCCTACCGGCTCTACAGCGACCAGCGCAACCTGTACATGGACGAGTACCCGGGCGGGGTGACGCTCGACCTGCAGGTGCGCTACCTGGGAGGGCCGGTGCCGGCCAACGGCAGCATCGCCCTGAAGACCTCCTTCCCGGGGGCCATCGTCGACCCGAACAACTGGAACCTGCTGCAGTACAGCGCCACGGTCCCGATCAGCCAGGGCCAGACCAGCGTGTCGATCCCCCTGTCGCGCAAGGAAGGAACCGACGCCAAGGCCGGCTACACCAAGCTCGCCTTCTCCCTGGGCGATGGCAAAGGCTTCAGCAACTTCCGCTTCTACTCCCACACCGACTTCGGTATCCCCGCCGGCAGCATCCCCACCTGGGACCAGGTCTACCCGGCCGTGCTGCGCTTCCACTACCTGGCCTTCCCGGCCATGTCGCGCTTCATCCCGCTGAACCAGCAGGACGCCATCTGGAACGCCCGCGCGGCCATCGTCGCGCGCACCGCCGATGCCTATCGCGGCACCACCCTCTACATGCCGGTGGTGCGCTCCATGTCGCCGAGCCAGCGGGCCCTGCTCAAGGCCTATCTCACCAGCACGCCCTGGCAGCCCTGAGGAGGCGCACATGAGCATCCACATCCCCCACAGCCCCGATGAAGACCTGCGCCCCACCGTCGTCGTCGCCGAGGGCCTGCTCAACCCCCGGGGCCTGTGCCGGCAACCCGATGGCAGCCTGCTGCTGGTGGAAGCCGGCTCCGGCCACCCCGATGCGCCCTTCAGCGGGCGCATCAGCCGGCTGCGCCCGTCCCCTGGCAGCCCGGGCGCCTACCTGGCGCCCAAACCGGTGGCCCGGGGCTACCGCTCCATGAACATGCAGGTGCGCATGCTGCGTGACGAAATCATGGGGCTCTCCGACGTGGCCTGCGCCGATGGCCGTTGCCTGGCCAGCCTCACCGACTACGTCGACGGCTCGCGCGTGCTCGACCTGGGGCAGGACCCACCGGCGCCGGTGTTCCACAGCCGCGGCAACCTCAACGCCCTGTGCTTCCACCCCGGGCGACGGACCTGGCTGTCGGTGAAGCCCGATACCAACCAGGTGGTGGAATTCGACGACCGGGGCGAACGGGTCGTCGCCCAGATACCCGACATGGACCAGGGCCAGGACGCCGTGCCGGTCACCCTGGTGCACGAGCCCACCACCGGCGCCGTCCTGGTCAGCCTGTTCTCCGGTGAACGCCGGCTGGACCCGACGCGGCAAGGCATCGACTTCGTCGAGCGGGCCGGCCGGGTGATCCGCGTCTGGCCGGAAGACGGCTCCATCCAGCCACTGGTCGACGGCCTGCAACTGCCCACCGGCCTGGCCTTCACACCCGGTGGAGGCCTGCTGGTCCTGGAACTCTGCCGCGCCCTGCTGCAACCGCTCGATGCACAGTGGCAAGGCGAGGCGCGGCATGGCGGCTTCGAACGCTTCAGCGGCCGCCTGCTGCACTGCGACCTGGCCAGCGGCACGGTCCGTGTCCTCGCCACCGGTCTCGACACCCCATCCAACCTCTGCCTGCTCGACGACGCCGTGCTGGTCAGCGAAGGCATGGGCCTCCACGGCCGCCCCCTGCCCCTTCCCGGCGGCGGGACGGTGCCGCTGGATGGGCGGATACGGCGGGTGTCGTTACAGGGCTATCTCTAGAGGCGGGTCTCCCGTGGCAGTCGGCCTGTTGCCACGGGGTATTTTCGTTATGTAACGCTTTCTTTTTTCCGTTACGTAACTAGAATTGCGCCGTCTTCCCAGGAACGGCCCCATGGATACCCCCGACTCCCCCGGCGCCCGCAAGCGCGGCCGCCCCGCCACCGGCAACGCCATGAGCAATGCGGAGCGCCAGCGCGCCTACCGCGAGCGTCAGGCGCAAAAACGTAACGCCGATTCCGTAACGATAAATGAGCGTGCCCAGCAGGCCCTCGAAAGCACCGTCGAGTTGCGATCGCAGCGCGACCAGGCCCTCGAGGCGCAGGCCCGGGCCGAGCACAAGGCGCGGGAATGGGAGGGCAAGGCCAAGTCGTTGCTCAAGCAGTTGCGTGAACTGGAGCAGCGCAGGGACGCCCAGCCCGCCTGGTACCAGGACCCGGGCATCGAATCCGTCTACGTGCTGGAGTCGCGCCTGCGCGAGGAGAAGCACTGGAAGCGGGTCGCCTCGATGGGGGCATTCACCCGCAAGGAGGTGGCGGATGAATGGCTCAACTCCATGCTGGCCCACAGCAGCATGATCGAGTACCGGGTGAACCGGATCAGGTTCAAGACCGAGTAGCCAGCGTGGCCCTTGCTCCACCCGGTTCGAGTGGAGCGAGGGCGGTGGATCAGAAGAAGAACAGCTCCAGGGTCGCGCCGAGCATCAGGGCCACGCCGACGATGCTCACCGCCACGACCAACCGCACCAGCGCCGGGAAGAAGCCGTCGGCCGTCTGGAAACGATCCCAAAGGCCCAGGCGCGTCTGCAGCTGGCGCTCGCTGCCCGGCAGCAGGGTCTCGAAGGGCGGCGGAACCCGCGATGCCTCGGGTGCCGCTTCCGCCGGCTCGCCACTGCGCAGCATCTCCGCCACCCGTGCCTCGCCTTGCAGCAGGCGGATCAGTACGGCCTGGCGCAGTTGGCCCAGCGCATTGGCCAGGGCGTTGGTCCAGCCGTCGATGACGTTCATCCACTCGCCGATGTTCTGCTTGTCCGGGGCCGGCAACTGGAAGTGCCCGAGTGCCTCCGCCCAGCTCTGGATGCCCAGGTCGCCGAGCAGCTCGGGGTTCAGCGCGACATCCCCGGCCTGCCGGTAGACGCCGCCCAGCACCCGGTGCAGCTCGGCCCCCGCCTTGATCACACGCTTGAGTTCACGGTTGCTCACCTTGCCGTCGGCGGTGACCACCGCCACCACGTTGGCCAGCAGGCCCTGGGCGTCGCGCACGCTCGCGCCACAGTGGTCGGCGTAGTGCAGCACCGCCAGGGTGGACTCCAGGTAGGCGTCCCAGCCGGCCTGCAGCTGGGAGGCCGCCGCGCGGTGGGCGCTGCGGCAACGGCGGTCGTGGTCGATGATCTCGCGCTGCGCCGCCTCGCACTCCTGGCGCATGGCTTCGATGGCCGCCGGCAGTTCGCGCGGTTGCAGGGTGCGGTCGCGGTGGCGGATAACGCCACCGGGCGCCTTGTAGATACCGGCCCGCAGGGCTTCGAGCAGGGCCTTCTCACGTTCCAGGGCGCGCAGCTGCTCGAGCTGGCCGTGCAGGCTTTCCGGGTAGAGCTGTTCCAGCTGGCCCAGTGCATCGTCCAGGTCGAGCGCGTAGAGCGCTTCGACATTGGCCGCGTGGCGCACCACCGAACGGCCGAGGTAGGCACCGCGATAGCGGCTGTTGAGGGTCTCCAGGGCGAACTGGCGGTCCAGGGCCTGCAGGGCCTCTTCCTGCGCGACCGGCTCCTTGTCTTCTTCCTGTTGCAGCAGGCGCCGGGTCATGGCCTCACGCACCACCTGCGCATCGGCGAACACGCACCAGGCGCTGCGCGGATCCAGCTCGGCCGGTACGTAGAGGCGCTTGGCGTTGTCCTCGCGCTCGTGGTTCTGCGGGTGGGTCGCCCACATCTTCGGCGGCTGGGCGAACTCGCTCTGGAACACGCGATGGGCCTCGCGGGCCTGCTCCGGCAGCTGCGGCACATCACCGTAGCCCGGGTCATTGAGCACCTGGCGCATGTGCTCCAGCACGCGGCTCTGCACGGCGAACAGGTCTCTCACCCGGCGCCCTTCGTGCAGCTCGCCATAGCCAAAGCCCAAAGCCCGGTCCCAGGCGTCGTCGGCGGCCTGCAGCTTCTGCAGCGCATGCACCAGGGCGTCGCTGCCGGTCAGCGATACGGCCACCAGGTCCGCCTGGAATTCCATCTCGCGCGACAGGGCGCGCTGGGCCATCAGCACCAGGTTGAAGGCGGTTTCCAGCAGCGAACGGATGGACCAGACCACCAGCGTCAGCGCCATGCCGATCCAGGCCACGCGGATGTCGGTGCGCGACAGCATGCGCAGGAACTTGTCCAGGGCATCGCGCTTGGCAACGATGTGCGCGGCGATCTGCTGGGCCACGTAGACCCAGCGCCCGACCGCCATGCTCTTCTGGCCGAAGTGGCCGAACTCGTGGGCCAGCACCGCCTTGAACTCGCTCAGGGTGAGGACGTTCACCAGCCCCAGGCCGATGATCAGGTTCTTCTTCGAGGGGAACAGCAGGTTCAGCAGCGACAGGTCATAGAACACCGCCGCGTTGACGTTATCGGCGAGGAACACCCGGTGCGGCCTCGGCGCGCCGGCCTGGTCGGCCAGCCTGTGCAGGAACTCGAAGAGACGGGGCTCCTGCTGGGCGTCGATCTCAAGTCCAGGGACATCGCTGCCCTTCTTGAAGAAGAACAGCGCCTTGATCATGAACAGCGCCAGGAAGCCGGCGCAGAGGCCGACCAGCCAGCAGATCCAGGCGTGCTTGGCATCCACCAGCGCCAGGTTGATGAGGCGGTAGCTGCTCCAGGCGAAACAGGCGGCGATGGAGAAGTACAGCAGGATGAAGGCGCCGAGGCCGGCCATCGCGAGCATCGCCTGGCGGCGGTAGGACGCGCTCGGTTGGCTGAGGTTGGCCGGCACGCTGGCGGGCCCGGGCGGGTAGATGGAGTCCATTTCAGGTCCCTGTTTCTGTCCATGAAGGGTGTGGCCGTCGCGGGGTGCTGTCGGCGTCGGGCGACTCTAGCCAAAGGCCACTATCGCGCCAAGGTCCGGGGCACCAAGCGGCGTGAAAAATGTGCGGACTGTGCGCGACATCCGCCCGCGAGGCCCGCCATGCGGGCCCGGATCATCACGCCGCCCGCCTGAGCCGCCAGCAATAGACCAGGCAGCCGGTGAGGCAGCCGAGCGAAAGGAGGCAAAGCAGCAGCATGCCGCGCTCCTGTGCGCTCACCAGCCAGTACAGCTGGTACGGCAGGTAGGCCAGCAGCAGCCACAACGCCGATTTGCGGGAGAAGAACAGCAACACCCCGGCAAGCATCAGCAGCAGCGCGAAGAGGACACTCGCCGCGCCGGCGAGTATGGAAATCTCCCCGGTTCTCATGGCCTCCCAGACCACCCCGCGGTTCCACAGCAGCGCGAGGAACTGGGCCGAGCAGAACGCCAGGATAGCCAGGCGCAGCGCGATGGAGGTAACGCCCGGTTTATCGTCTGTCCTGTCTGTCACGGCATCGGCTGCCGGGGGCTGGAACGGGTTATCCATGTCATTGCTCCATTGTGAAAGCGGCAAACCTAGCGTTTTTCCGCAACGGCCACCACTCCCGGCGTGCGTGTCCAGATCACCGTTCGGTTTGGCGATGGGCCGTCACCTGTTTCTCAGCAGCAGGGGCGTCGTTGCGGCTTCCCGCCCTGGCTCCGCCCTTCCCTACAGCCTTTTGCCGCAACGCCGATGGCCTCCCCCCGCCCCCTGGCCGACAATCCCCGCCAGCCCTGAGCCCATGCTTTCCTGGAAACGGAATCTTCGATGCAGAACGCTCATATCGGCCTGGCCATCGTCGGCCTCATCGTCGTCTTCGGCCTGGTTCTGTTCTATTTCGACCACCTGCGCGAGCCCCGCAAGCCGCCACCCGCGGAGGATGAAGCCACCTGAAACGCCAACGGCCCGGATCATCCGGGCCGTTGCGTTATCGGGATGTAGGCAATGTGTGAACGACTGTAGGGGCGACTTCAGTCGCCCAGCGATGCGCAGCATCGCCACTCTACCCGCACGCCTGGAGCTGTTGACGGATCCACCGCATGGGTTTCGCTTCGCTCTACGCCATCCTACGAAATACGAAAGCTGCATACGCGTGGCACCGATCAACTGACCAGCACCACCCCGCCCGGCAATTCGGTCACGGTCGCGCCGTAGGCCTCGCGGATCAGGGAAGCGACCTCGGCCAGCTGGTCGAGGCGGAAGCGGGCCTGCACCTTGCGCCGGCCGAGCTCGCCGTTGACCAGCAGGATCATCCCCGGGCGGTAGCGGTTGATCTCATCGATCACCGCCGCCAGCGGGGCGTCATCGAACACCAGCAGTTGCTCGCGCCAGGCCATGACCACCGCCGGGTCGAAGGCCATGGGCTCGCTGCGCCCATGCGGGTCATAGCTCAGCTGTCGGCCAGGCGGCAGCAGCAGGCTGCGTCCGCGCACCTCCACGGCCAGGCTGCCTTCCAGGCAGGTGACGCAGATGGCATCGCCCACCGCGCGCACGTTGAAACGCGCGCCGGCCGCATCCAGGGTGCCGGCTCCGGCCACCACGCGGATCGGCGCCCTGGCCAGCACCTCCACCTCGCCTTCGAGCAGTTCGATGCCCGCCACGCCGCCGCCCAGCGGGCGCCGGTTGATGCGGGTACGGGTGTTGAGCTCCAGGGTCAGCCCCTCCGCGAAATCCACGCGGCGCTGCTCGCCCACCTCGGTGCTGTAGTCGGCGCCCAGGCCGGACAGCGCCCCGGGCAACGAGGGCCGTACCAGCACCACGGCAAGGGAAGCCGCGATGGCGCCGCCGAGAAACGCGCGCCGGCCGAAGCGCCGGGACGGCAGCCTGGACGCCGGGACAGCAGGTTGCTGCAGCGCCACGGCAGCGGGCGCCAGGGCCTGCCACAGTTGCCGGGCGCGGGTGAAGGCCGCGCAGTGCTGCTCGCTTTGCGCGCACCACAGGCGGAAGGCTTCGGCGTCACGGGTGGTGGCATGGCCGGAGGTGAGGCGGAGCAACCAGGCCCGGGCTTCGTCCTCCAGCCGGGTCTGCCCGGCGGTGCCGGAATCGGGTCCTGTCATGGCGTCGTCGTTCAAGCGCAGCTGTTCTCGGGAGTGATCGGCGGGGCGCTCGTGCCGCCCCTCGACCCTATGACTGTTTTCCGGCGCCGGGACCGAACCGTTGCACCACTTTTCTTTCCAGGCGGGCGGCGCAATGGCCCAGCGCGGCCTTCAGCTCCTTCTCCACCATGCGCGTGGAGATGCCGAAGCGCCGGGAAATCTCCAGGTGCGGCACCTCCTCCATGCGAGCGGCGATGAGGATCTGCCGGCGCCGGGGCGTCAGCTCCGCCAGCGCGGTGACCAGCGCGCGGATCTCGATCTGCCCGCCGACGATCACCGCCGGGTCGAGGTGTTCTTCGCCCAGGTGCAGGAGCTCCTCGACTTCCTCGCCGGTGAGCAGGCGCGCGTCCTGGGCGCGGCGGTCGGCGGCGACGTTGAGGGCCATGCGATAGAGGTAGGCGCCGGGCTTGTGCACATCCTCCGGCTCGTCCATGCGGTCCAGGCGCAGGTAGGTTTCGTGGAGCACATCGTTGGCCAGGTCATCCGACCCCAGGCGCCGCCTCAGGCGTGTCCGGAACTCCTCGTAGGAGGCCAGAAACAGCCTGAGCATGGTGCCACGCTCCTTGTCATTCATGCCCCCGCAGCTCCTTCCCACTTGTTGCATTCCATGCTGGCGGCCGCCTCCGGCACCACCAGCACGGTGACCGGCTGGGGCAGGGAGGACGGTGGCGCCCTGTCGATCGTCAGGCCCCGCAGGCTTTCCACCAGCGCCGCATCGCGCTGCAAATCACCGGTCGGCCCCAGCAGGCGGCTGTGTTCCACCACGCCCACCGGGCCGATCCACAGCTGCAACGCCGCGCGATAGGCCCCTGGCCGGGTCAGTGGGGAACCGCACAAGGCCTTCCCCAATGCACCTTGCAGGGCCGCCGCGAAGCTGCCCTGTTCCCAGCGCGTCGTGGCGCCGTGGTTGCGCCCCGCAGGCGCGCTCGAAACCCTTGCCGGCAGCACGGTGAAGGCACGGCCCTCGCTGTGCTGGGCCATGAGCCCGGTGCCGGCCAGCAGCCTCGCCAACGCCTCGCGCGGGGCCAGCCGGCCGGTGACCGAAGCCGAGCGCCGCCCGCGAGTGAGTTCGCGGTCCACCAGGATGGCCATGCCGCTGGTTTCGCTGAAGCGCTCCAGTGCCTTGGGCAGGTCCTGCGCCGGCAGGTCGAAGTCCATCGGGCCGTTTCCGGCCCGGCCCTCGCCCGCCCCCGCCTGGCACGGCAAGGCCGCCAGGCAGCAGGCTGCGACGAGGAGAACGATCAGCACCGCTGGCGCGAGGCAGCCCCTCGCCACGGCTTCCATTGACATAGGCGGATTCCGACCCGTACTGCGTGTCGATGCATCGCTGGCTTGACTCAGGAAAGCCATCCTGATGGCTGTTCATGTCGATTGTGTGACGGGCGTTGCAAAAAAGACTTCGCAGCGATGACGGCGCTTTTACCGTAGATTTCCCGGCAATGATCCAGCACATGGAGGCAATCATGTCCGCTCGCATCGCCCTCGCCGGCCTCGCACTCGCCCTCGCGCCCCTGCTGGCCGTCGCCGAAGAGGGCACCGCGCAAAACAGTTGCATCAGCGCCGAGGTGAACGGTTACAAGGCCCTGTCCTATGACTGCCTCACCCAACGCCTGGGCAACCCGCAAGGCGCCGAGGCTGCCCAGCGCAACCAGGCCGCGATGCAGGTGCCGATCGAGCGCCGCCCGGCCAGCCGGTTGGGCCTCGCCACGCCCGCCGCGACCCACGTGCGCATGGGGTCCAACTTCGGCCAATCGGTGCTACCGCAACGCCCGGCTCCCTGAGTTGGGGGCTGTAACCGCTCTAGCCCGCTGCTTTCAGCGCAACCCGCGCCCCGCCTGCTTATTCATTAATCGAATTTAAAAAGACAAATTAATTCTTTTTTGTCTGCTTCAGCCCCCTGCCAGAATCGCCTCGCCAGCGGGCAACCCCCACCGGCGAACGGCGACGCTTCCCACCCGGAAGCGATCGCCCCCGACAGATGAGCGGAGCCCGGCCATGCGCGCCAGGGCCCGCCGAAGGAGCTGGATATTCATGAAGAAGCTGACTGCCCTCACCGCCCTCGCACTCGCCCTTTCCACCCTCTCCGGCCTCGCCCAGGCAGACCGCCTCGACGATATCCGCAAGGCCGGCGTCCTGCGTGTCGCGGCCTTCGACAGCAACCCGCCGTTCGGCTTCGTCGATGGCAAGACCCAGCAGCTCGCCGGCCTGGACGTGGACTATGCCCGCGCCATCGCCGACAAGCTCGGGGTCAAGCTGCAGCTGCAGCCCACCAACCCGGCCAACCGCGTGCCGCTGCTGGTGGCCAACAAGGTCGACCTGGTACTGGCCAACTTCACCATCACCCCGGAGCGGGCCGAACAGGTCAACTTCAGCATCCCGTACTTCTCCTCCGGCCAGCAGTTCATCGTGCGCAAGGGCACGCTGAAGAATGCCGACGACCTGAACACATGGCGCGTCGGCGTCGACAAGGGCACGGTCAACGAGGGCGTGCTGCGGGAGAAATTCCCCGGTGCCAAGGTGGTCGCCTACGACGACACGCCCTTCGCCTTCACCGCCCTGCGCAATGGCCAGGTCCAGGCCATCACCCAGGACGGCCCCAAGCTGATCGGCCTGCTGGCCAACGTGCCGGACAAGGACAAGTACGAAGTGCCGCCCTTCACCATCTCCAGCGACCTGATCGGCGTCGGCATCCCCAAGGGTGAAACCGCGCTGACCGAGTACGTCAACCAGACCCTGCAGGAACTGGAAGACCAGGGCCGCGCCCAGGCCATCTACGACACCTGGTTCGGCCCGGACACCAAGACCCGGCTGGCGCGCCTGTACAAGATCGGCACGGTGCACTGACCGCGCCATGAACCGGTGGGCCCGCCAGCGCCAAGCGCTGGCCTGGGGCTCACCGACCACACCGCACGCCTTCCCTCCCCGATCCCCGCCCCTGCGGGGATCACCCATTGAAAGACCTCGACAATGTTCGGCGACCTCCTCGCTCCCCGTTACCTGCACTGGCTGCTGGACGGCTTCCTGCTGACCCTCGGCACCTCGCTGCTGGTCTGCGTCATCGGCACCCTGCTCGGCGCCCTGGTCGCCGTCGGCCGCCAGTTGCCCGGCCGCCTGTCCTGGCCGGCACGCGCCTACCTTTCGGTGCTGCGCAACACGCCGCTGCTGGTGCAGCTGTTCTTCTGGTACTTCGGCGTGCCCGCGCTGCTGCCCGAGGACCTGGTGTTCTGGCTCAACCTGCCCCATGAACGGGCGCTGGGCCCGCTCGTGCTGGCCTGGCCGTCCTTCGAATTCCTCGCCGCCGCGCTGGGCCTCTCGCTCTACACCAGCGCCTTCATCGCCGAGGAGCTGCGCGCCGGCATCGCCTCGGTGCGCCCGCAACAGGCCGAAGCGGGCCTGGCGCTAGGCCTGCGACCCGCCCAGGTGTGGCGCTGCATCATCCTGCCGCAGGCGCTGCACACGGCCCTTCCACCGCTGTTCGGGCAGTACATGAACGCCCTGAAGAACAGCTCGCTGGCCATGGCCATCGGCCTCGCCGAGCTGTCCTACGCCTCGCGCCAGGTGGAGACGGAAACCTTCAAGACCTTCCAGGCCTTCGGCATCGCCACCCTGCTCTACCTCGGCGCCGCGATCGCCATCGAAGTGGCCGGCACGCTGATCCACCAGCACCGCCGCCACGTGCGCGGGGAGGCCTGAGATGGATTTCTCGGTGATCCTCGACAACCTCGATTACTTCCTGCTCGGCGCCTGGCCCGACGGCCCCCTGGGCGGCGCGGCGCTGACCCTGTTGCTGTCGCTGCTCTCGGGCATCGCCTCGGCGGTGCTGGGGCTGGTCCTGGGCACCGCCCTGGCCGTGCTCGGAGGCCGGCCGCGCCTGGTGCTGCTGGCGGTGCTGGGGTTCTTCCGCGCCATCCCGGTGCTGATGCTGATCTTCTGGAGCTACTTCCTGCTGCCGGTGCTGCTGCGCATCGACGTGCCGGCGCTGGACACGGTGGTCTGCGCGCTGTCGCTGATCGGCGGCGCCTACCTCGCCCACTCGGTGTGCGCCGGCATCCAGAGCCTGCCGCCGGGCCAATGGGACGCCGGCCGCGCCCTGGGCCTGCGGCCCTGGCAGGTGCTGCGGCTGATCATCCTGCCCCAGGCGCTGCCGATCATGCTGCCGTCCTTCCTCAACCAGTGGGTGTCGCTGATCAAGGACAGCTCCCTGGGCTACGTGATCGGCGTCGGCGAGCTGTCCTTCGTCGCCACCCAGGTGAGCAACCGGGTGATGGTGCACCCGACGGAGGTCTTCCTCTTCGTGGCGCTGGTGTATTTCGTGCTGTGCGCAGGGCTCGACCTGCTTGCGCGCTGGGTGACGCGGTTCACCGGTGCTTCGCGCCCGCGAGGGTGATGGGGCATATCGGAGACGACGATTGATGGGGTTCGCGTAGCTATACCCATCCTGCGAAGCCGAGCCGGCAACCTCGGCGGCGGAGGGCCGGATCACGGCTCATGCCGCGCGTTCATCTGCGCCAGCATCGCCATCAGGAGGTCCTGGTGCTGCTTCGCATCGGGCGGTAATCCGTCGGCGGCGTACCAGGCGCTGTCCGCTTCGTAATGCGGGCCGATGAGACCGACCGTGCCTTTGCCGTAGGACGAGATTCGCGCGGCGATGCGTCGGGATTTCGTGTAGTACGCCGTCGCCTCGGCGCCAGCCGGGAGCCGGCTGCCGAAATGCGGGCCGGCCTGGTAGTAGACGTCGCGTTGCTCGCGGCCTGCGGGCAGCTGGATGGAGATGAACTGCGCCGCGTTGTCCTTCGGGATTTCCTGGTCGACCTCGGCCAGCTCGATCAGGCCAAAGGCCGGGACGCCTTCGTTCTCGTCGGCATAGCGCCCGGCCAGGTAACCGCCGGCACAGATGCCCAGGTACTGGCCACCCTGGGCGACGAAGTCGCGGATGGCCTGGACCTGGCCGGCGGACAGCTCCGACAGGGTGTCCATGATGTCGTCCGAGCCGCCCGGCTGTACGTAGAGATCGGCGTCCTCGAGCACCTCGGCGCCGAGTTGGTCTTCATCCACCAGGCGGACGTCGTAGCGATGTTTCTGCAACAGCTCGGCGACGGTCTTCGCGCAGCCGTCGCAGGTGCCGGCACCGTCGAAGATCACCGCCAGTTCGGCCTTGGCCAGCAGCGGAAATACCAGGGCCAGGGCGGCCAGTACAGTCTTGTTCATCAGCACAGTTCCTTTGTGTCAGAGGTCGGTCAGGCCCTTCTAGCAGGCCTGCATGGCAATCCGTTGATCGTGGAAAAGGTTCGCCCTCATCGCCGGTTTCACAGGTGCGCGTCGACCTCACTGGCAATGCGCCCCAATGCCAGCCACACCGTGTGCTCCCGCTGGAACGGCAGCGCGGGCTCGACGGTGATGTCCAGGGGCGTCAGCCCGGTGAGGATGTCCTTTCGTTCATCCCGGGGCAGGATGGCCACGTGCCGGAATGGCTGCCGAAAGCCTTTCGAGAGCACCAGTGTCGGGGCATCGCCAGTGATTCGAATGGGCAGTGATTCAGCTGAGGCGATGGGCTGCGCCAGGACCGAGAACACCGGGTCGATGCTCTTCTCCAGCTCGACGAAGCCCACCAGGACCAGCAGCACCTGGCGTTGGCTGGGCAACGTCAGCGAGAAGACCGAGCCCACAGGCGCCGTGGTACGGGCCTTCCTGGGCTTGGACGGCGACACCTTCACAGGCTTTTCCGCCGGCTGAGGGGTAGCCAGCCTGGCTTCGAGCGCTTTGAGGGTCTTGCGACGGGCCGGCACATCCCGGGGCGCATCGCGCTCCCACACGGCCAGGTCCCCGCCCGCGCGCAGCAGCGACAGCGCCTTGTCCTTGAGCGTCTCGTCCAGCCGGCCGTACTTCCAGGCCGTGTCGGCCAGGGCGACGTACACCAGGCAGGCCACCTCAGGCTCGCCCAGCCGTGCGGCATGGCGGCCCAGGACCTTCTGGCAGGCTTCGCCGTGGGAAAGCCCGTGCTTCAGGTGCTGGATGTAGTCATCCCGTACATCACAGGTCGTGTCATCGGAATACAGCCCCGTGCCCCAGGCGCCCATGTTCGGTCACGCCTGCTCGATGGGGAACGCCAGGATCGCCAGGCGCAGCGCGAGGGATGCCGGGCTCGACGTGCTACCGCCCTTCTCCGTGGGGACATCGGTGGTCGGGGATTGGAAAGGGTTGTCCATGTGCTGCCGCTCCGTGATGAAAGCGGGAAATCTACCGCTCTTCGGCCGCGATCACCACGTCGGAGCGGAACGCCCGGATAGCAGTCCGGGCATTCCGACAGCCTGGCCGCGCTAGGCGAAATGCCGGTTGGCGATGCGTTCCAGGCCGAGGTTTTCGCGCAGGGTGCGGCCTTCGTACTCGCGGCGGAACAGCCCCACACGCTGCAGCTCGGGGATCACCAGGTCGACGAAGTCCTCCAGCCCGCCCGGCAGGTGGGTGAACAGCAGGTTGAAGCCATCCGCCGCGCGCTCTTCGTACCAGCAGGCCATCTCCTCGACTATCTGGCTCGGCGTGCCCACCAGCAGGCGATGGCCGCCGGCACCGAGCGTGCGCAGCAGCTGTGCGGCGGTGGGTTTCTCGCGGCGGATCAGGTCGATCACCAGTTGCTGGCGGCTCTTGTGGCGTTCGGTGACTGGCAAGGGATCGGGCAATACCACGGGCGCGTCCGGCGGCAGGCGTTCCAGGTCGATGCCGATGTCCAGCAGGAAGGACAGCGCCTTGAGCGCCGCCTCCGGGTCCACCAGCGCCTGCAATTCCTCGTGCTTCTCCTGCGCCTCGCTGGCGGTGCGCCCCACCACCGGGGCCAGGCCGGGGAACACCTTGAGTTCACCCTCCTCGCGCCCGGCCAACGCCAGGCGCTGGTGGATATCGGCATGGAAGGCCTTGCCCTCCTCCAGGGTCTGCTGGGCGGTGAACACCAGCTCGGCGGTGCGCGCCGCCAGGGCGCGGCCGGCTTCGGAGGAGCCTGCCTGGGCGATCACCGGCCAGCCTTGCAGCGGCCGGGGTGCATTCAACGGGCCACGCACGCGGAAGTGCTCGCCTTCGTGGTCCAGCACGCGCATGCGCGCCGGTTCCAGCCAGGTGCCGGAGGCCTTGTCCAGGGGGAAGGCGTCGTCCGCCCAGCTGTCCCAGAGCCCGGTGACCACCTCGAAGAACTCCCCGGCGCGCGCGTAGCGGTCGGCATGCTGCAGGTGCTCGGCGCGGTTGAAGTTCTCCCCGCCGATCAGCGCCGTCACCAGGTTCCAGCCGGCACGCCCGCCGGACAGGTGATCCAACGAGGCGAACTTGCGGGCGATGGTGTAGGGCTCGTTGTAGCTGGTGTTGGCGGTGGCGATCAGGCCGATGTGCCGGGTCGTCACCGCCAGCGCCGGCAGCAGGGTCAGGGGGTCCCAGCGCAGGCTGTAGGCGCTGCTGCGCAGCACACGCGGGTCCAGCTCGCCCACTGCCACGTTGTCGTTGAGGAACAGCGCATCGAAGCGCCCGCGCTCCAGGGTCTGGGCGTAGTGCCGGTAGCGCTCGAAGTTGATCGAGGCGTCGGCGTCCGCCCGGGGGTGGCGCCAGCTGCCGGCATGGGCGCCGGAGCCGGAGAGGAAGGCCCCCAGGCGCAGGCGACCGTCACGCCTTGCCATGGCTGGGCTCCTGCTCGGCAGCCGCCTCGGCGGGCGCGGCCACCTGGGCGCGCAGCAGCAGGGCGACGCTGGCCCAGACCAGCAGCACGCTGGCGGCGAGGAACAGCATCACTGCCTGGTAGCCCTGGAGGAAGGCGCCATGCACCCAGCCCTGCAGCACCTCCGGGGCCTGTGCGAGGTGCGCGCCCAGCAGTGCCACGCCCTGCTCCGGCGCGGCCGCCGCACGGGCCAGCCAGTCGGTATCGGCCGCCACGCCCGTGGAGCCGGCCAGCGCGTGGGCGGCGAATGCGCGGTAGAGGCCCACGCCGACCGCCAGGCCGAGGCCGCCGCCGACGTTGTGCAGGGTCATCAGGGAGCCCATGGCCACCGAGCCCACCTGCTGCGGCACCGAGGAGATGCCCAGCACCGTGGACGGCCCGAGGATGCAGGCCCAACCCAGCCCCATCACCGCGAAGGCGCCCAGCAGGTAGGGCAGCGAGGTGCCCTCGGCGAAGCCGGCCTGCAGCAAGGCCGACAGGGCGAAGAACAGCAGCCCGGCCTGGATCAGCAGCGCCGGGCCCTTGCGATCCACCAACCGCCCCACCACCGGCGACAGCAGCGCCACGCCCAGGGTGGTGGGCAGCAACAGCAGGCCGCTGGCCTGCACGCTCTCGCCACGGATCAGCGACAGGTACAGCGGCATCACGAAGAAGGCCACGCAGTAGAACAGCGCCAGGCCGAAGCTGGCGGTCACCGCGGCGACGAAGCGGCGGTTGGCGAACAGGCGCAGGTCGACGATGGGCGCGCGCACCCGCAGCTCCACCGCGACGAAGGCGACGAAGGCCAGCGCGGCCAGGCCGATCAGGCCCAGGGTGGTGGCCGAGGCCCAGCCCCAGGCACCGCCCTGGACGATCACCAGCACCAGGCTCGGCAGGCCCACCAGCAGCAGCGCTGCACCGGCCCAGTCGAGCCGCGAGCCGTCCTGCTCGGCACGGGATTCGTCCGCCGCCAGGGCGATGATCGCCAGGCTGAGCAGCACGAAGGGCACGTTGACCAGGAAGATCCACTGCCAGCCGAAGGCGCTGGTGATCACCCCGCCAAGCACCGGTCCCACGGCGAGGCCGACGCCGTTGACGCCGAACAGCACGCCGAAGGCCTTGCCCTGCTCCTCGGCGGCGAAGGTGGCCGAGACGATGGCGCCGGAGGCCGTGTACAGCACCGCACAGGCCAGCCCCTGGGCCACCCGCGCGGCCACCAGGGCATCGATGCTGGTGGCCAGCCCGGCACCGAGGGAGGCCAGGCCGAATACGGCGAGGCCAATGTTCAGCACCCGCCGGCGGCCATGCAGGTCGGCCAGCCGGCCCACCAGCACCATGGCGCTGGAGAGCGCGAGGATGAAGCCGTTGATCACCCATTGCAGGCTTTCCACCGAAGCACCGAGGTCGGCCTGCAGGGCCGGCAGCGCGGTGTTGACGATGGTGAAATCCACGCAGCCGAGAAAACTGGCGATGCTCACACCGAGCAAGGCCCACCATTTGCGTTGCTGTTGCGCAAAAACGCTCATGGGAACTCCTTCCGTCATGACAGGGGGTGGAGGCCGTCGTCCGTGTGGCGTGGGGCCCTGGTTGGGGCGAATTCATTCGCCCAGGCAGCCCGAAGGGCTGCGCATTTTTCGCGGATGAATCCGCTCCCACAGGTGGTTCATCAACCTTCAGGCTGTGTGCCGGGATCGGTTGGCGATGCGGTGCATCGCTGGGCGAATGAATTCGCCCCTACAGGTTTTTGTGGGAGCGAATTCATTCGCGATGGCGGCGCAAGCCGCCCTTCATGGAACAGTCAGATCGCAATCGCACTCCCCGCCCAGGCCGGGTGCACGGCGCCCGGGAGGGTGAAGGGGATCGGGATGCCGCGCTTCTTGAACTTCAGCGGCAGCCAGTGCACCCGGTCCGGCGCGTGGGGCTCGATCAGCAGGCGCCGGGCGGTGGCCATGGCGTTGGTCATCTGCTGCGGGTAGATCACGTAGTCGTAGCCCTCCTCCGCCCACAGCGGGAGGATGATCGGCACCTCTTCCAGGATGTACTCGCGGCACTGGGCGGCCGCGCGCTCGACGTCGGCGTCCGGGTCGCGAAGTCGGAGGCGCTCGATGAACACACCGATGGTGGCTTCGATGGCGCCGCGCAGGTCCTCGCTCTCGCGGTAGAGCTGGTCCACCTGCTGGCGCAACTCCGCGTAGCGGTCGGAAGCCAGTTCCTGGTTCCAGCGGCTGATGGTCACCGGCGCTTCCAGGCCGGCCAGGTACTTGCGGTTGCGCGCCAGCCAGGCGTCGCCGTCGCGGATCGAGGCGGAGAGCGCCTCGCCCGGGGATTTGCCGTGCTTGTTGTGGCGCTGCAGGGTGTCGGCCACCACCACTTTCACCCGGCTGAAGCCGGACTTGTTGATCAGGTGCACGGTGGAGCTGAGCTTCTGCTCCTCGTGGTACTCCTGGCCCACGCTCACGGCCAGCACGCAGCGCTTGCCGGTGAAGTCCAGTTCTTCGCCACCCTTGTTGAAATAGGCCTTGAGGTTGATCGCTTCCACATCGCTCATGTCTTTAGCTCCAGTAGGCAAGGGGCTGGTCGTCGCCGAAATAGCCGATGAATACGCCGAGGGTGACCCGGGTGGCGGTGGCCGAGGGGCGCACCGCGTGGATCAGCCGGGGGTTGAGGAAGATCAGGTCGCCGGGCTCGGGCTTGATCACCAGGTCCGGCGGCGGCAGCAGGTGCCGCTCGATGCCGTAGGCGCGCTCGCCGCGCAGGCGGTCGTACTCGATCTCGTCGGGGTGGATGCCCCAGATCTCCAGTTCGCCGCCGTCCTCGGGTATCTGCAGGTAGATGTTGGTGGAGAGCTGGGTCAGCAGCTTCGGCTCGTGGTCTTGGGGCGCATTGCGTTCCAGGTTGTCGGTGTGCGGGGTGAGGTCGACGCCGTTGCCCTGGAAGCGGGCGATGCCGACGAAGCACTTCTCGCCGTTCACATCCAGCAGCCGCGCGCCCTTGGGCCAGACCTCGTCGAGCAGCAGGCGCAGCTCGTCGATGGGCGATGCCAACGGGCTGAACACGCTGCGAATCTTGCGGATATTGGTGACGGCCTGGGCGTGGTAGTCGACCCGGCTGGCCTCGTCGCCAATTTCGATATAGGCCTTGCCCAGGCGCACGAACTCGGTCTGTTCGCTGAAGGCACCGCGCAGTTCGTGGCGGCTCAGGCGGTCGAGTGCCAGGGCCACGGTATCGGCCGAAGCGAAGCCCTTTATGAGAATCCCGTAAGTGCGGGCGTGGATAACATCGTGTATATGCGCTGCGGTCAATTCCTCGACCGTGGTAGTGGTCAGCATGAAGACTCCTCGCGTATCCCTGGAAGTTGTCGTTCGTATTAACGGCAGGCGTCCCTGCCTGGTATGTATGCGTGATCCGAGATCACCTGAACTGCATATTCAACAAGCCGCAACCACTTGTGAAATATCGATTTTCTCTAGCCTCCAAACTTTGTTTCCAATTAATTCGGGTTTATTTCAATTCAATCAGGATCACTATTAACGCCACGCATGAAGATTATGAAAGTTACAGTTTAAAGTTGAACTGGCGTGCAACTTACAACCGTCATTCATTGAACTTGTCGAGTCGAATTGAATTGCCGATCCACCTGGTTTTCAGCCTCGAATCCCGGCCCGATCACGCCCTCGTCCCGGTACAGCCGGGCGGTGTCGGCGAGGTCCTGCACCAGGGCCTCGTCCACGTCCACCCGCCTGGGTTGCGAGTAGCGGTTGGAGCGCAGGTGCACCTCCAGCGGCAGGCCGCTCTGGCGCGCCTGGATCGCCGAGAAGGCCTCGACATGGGCGTTGGCCCAGTCCCAGGCGCGGCCGACGCGCTGGAGGAAGTCCCGCAGCTGCTCCGGCTTGTCGCGGATCGCCGCCGGGTTGGCCACCAGCAGCATGTTGCCGGCGAACAGCCCTTCCCCGCTGACCAGCACCCGCGTGCCGCCTTCCAGCTGCACCATGCTGGTGTACGGGTCCCAGGTGGCCCAGGCATCCGCCCCGCCGTTGGCCAGCAGGCCGCGGGACTCCCCCGGCTGCAGGAACACGAACGTCGCATCGCGCCCGCTGCGGCCCACCGAGCGCAGCGCCGCCAGCGCCAGGTAATGGCCGATGGACCCGCGCGTGGTGGTGATGCGCTTGCCCACCAGGGACGCGGCATCGGTGAGCGGCGAGCCCTCGGGCACGACGATGGCCACCGCCGTGGGCGTGACCTTCAGGCGCACCACGCCCACCGTCTTCAACCCGGCACCGGCCGAGGCGGCGAAGACGAAGGGCGCGACGCCCAGGGTGCCGACATCCACCGCGCCGGCGCTCAGGGCCTCGGCCGTGGGCGCTGCCGCACCGAAGGCGGCGAACTCGATGGGGTACGGCACCGACTCCAGCTCGCCGGCGGCCTGCAGCAGCACCTGCAACGAGTTCTTCTGGCTCGACACACGCAGCGCCTCGGCGCCCAGCCCGGGGGCAGACCCCAGCGCCAGGCACAGCAGGCCCGCCAGCAAACGGCCCTTGCCCATCATCAGAACGCCAGGCTCACGCGGCCGTAGTAGTAGCCGCCACCCAGGCCGTAGGGCGAGAACATGCCGTACTCGTAGGTGCCGGCCCAGGGCACGATGCCGATGCTGTCCGGGTATTCGTCGAACAGGTTGTTGGCGCCCAGGGCCACGGTGAGGTTCTGGGTGACGTCGTAGGCGACGTCGATGTCGGTGATCCACTTGGCGCTGTAGGTGCGGTCGTTGGCCGGGATGTTCGAGCCCTCGGTGTACTCGCCGTAGCGGGTCAGCGTCAGGTTCAGGGTCCAGTCGTCCACCTTGTAGTTGGTGTTGATGATCCACTTGTCCTTGGGCGTGGCCTTGGTCAGGTCGGTCTGCTGCTGGCGGTCGAACAGCACGTAGCCGGAACCCAGGCTGGAGAGCTCGGACGGCGTCTCGGCGAGGTCGCGGATGGTGGTCTTGTTGCGGTTGTAGGCCAGGCTCCAGCGCACCGTGCCGTACTCGTCCAGCGGCTGGCGGTACTCGGCCACCAGGTCGACGCCCTTGGTGCGGGTGTCGGCGGCGTTGGCGAAGTACTGGCCGGAGAGGTTCGGCGACAGGCCGTTGGCCACCAGGATCGCCGACACCGCCGGGCCGGTGAGCACGCCGGTCTGCAGGATGCGGTCGTCGATGTCGATCAGGTAGAAGTCGGCGGTCAGGCGCAGGCGGTCGGTGGGCTCGGCGGTGAAGCCCAGGCTGTAGTTGCGCGAGGTTTCCGGTTCCAGGGTCTCGGCACCGAGGGCGATGGCTTCCGGCGAGCCGGGGCGCATCTGCTTGGTGCGCGCGGTGGTGGTGGAGCCACCGCTACCGAAGATGGTCACCGAGCTGGTGGAGGAGAACACGTTCTGCGCCAGGGACGGTGCGCGGAAGCCGTTGCTCACCGCCGCCCGCACCGCATAGCCCGGGGCGAACTCGTAGCGGGTGGTGAACTTGCCGCTGGTGGTTTCGCCGATGTCCTGGTTGTACTTCTCGTGGCGCAGGGCGAAGGCGGTGTACCACTCGGGCGTGATGTTGAGGCCGAAGTCCACATAGGCGGCGCCGCTGTGGCGGATCATGTCGCCGGCGTCCTCGGGGGTGGTGCCGTTGACCGAGAACAGGCCCGGGTCCGGGCGCGTGCCGGCGCTGGGACCGCTGGGGATCACGTAGCTGCCGTAGTTGTAGGAGTTGGGTTCGCCCTCGGCGAGCTCGTATTTCTCCCAGCGGTACTCGATGCCGAAGGAGGTTTCCAGCGGGCTGCTCCAGCCGATGTCCAGCGCGCGGCTGAAGTCCAGGTTGGTGGTCCACTGGTCGAAGATCTCGTCGGTCAGGTGGAAGCGCCGCTGGCTCAACAGCGGGTTGTTGGAAAGGTTGAGGTTGTTATCGGTGTAGAGCTCGGCCTTGTCGCGGCCGTAGGTGGTGGACAGGTCCCAGTCCCAGTCGGCGGCCAGGCCCTTGAGCCCGCCGAGGAACTGGTAGTCGGTCTCCTCCACCTCACGGGTGGCCTGGCCGCCCTTGGGGTACGGCGCATTGGGCAGCCAGGTGGTGGCGGTGATGTCGCTGGGCGCGCGGTGGCCCAGCACCTTCTTGCCGTCGCGGTAGCTGAGGGTGGAGAAGGAGTAGAACTTGAGGTCATCGCCCAGCGGCAGCTCCAGGTTGTAGGCGCTGCTGTAGGTGCGGTCGCGGCCCAGGCCGTACTCCTCGCCCCAGCCGTGGCGCTGGGTGATGCGCGGGTCGGGCTGGCCGTTGGCGAGGGTGCCGAAGTTGCCACGCACCGCGCCGGCACGGTCGTAGGGCTCCTGCACCTTGGCGTCGAAGGAAAGGTTGAAGAAGCCGCCCTCCCCCAGGCCGAAGCCGAAGTTGGCGGCCTCGTGGCCGGTGGTGCCGTCGCCGCTGTAGTACTGGCCGAGGGAGCTGTCCGAGGTGATCCCCTCGGCGTCCTTCTTGAGGATGATGTTGATCACCCCGGCGATGGCGTCGGAGCCGTACTGGGCGGCGGCGCCGTCGCGCAGCACCTCGATGCGTTCGATGGCGGCGGTGGGGATCAGGTCCAGGTCCACCGGCACGGCGGCGGTGCCGACCCGGGCGTTGTTGTTGATCATCGCGGTGTTGTGGCGGCGCTTGCCGTTCACCAGGATCAGCACCTGATCACCGCCCAGGCCGCGCATGCTGATGCCACGCACCAGGAAGGCGGTGCCGCCGCCGTTGATGGTCGGTGCGTTGAAGGACGGCAGCAGGCGCGTGAGCATGTCCTTGAGGCCGTTCTGGCCACTGGTTTTCAGCTGCTCGCCGGAGATCACATCCACCGGCGCGGGGCTGTCGGTCACGGTGCGCTGCTGGCTGCCGCGCACGCCGGTCACCACCACGGTGGACAGGGTCGGGTCGCTGGCGGCCAGCGCCTCGCCGCCCAGGGCGAGGAGCAGCGCGGCGCTGAGGGGGGAAAGCGAAAAGGTCTTGCTGAAGGCGTTACGCATCACGGGACTTCCTGTAGGCGACCGCAACCCGGCCGCATCTGGCTCGATCTGTGGGGGATTGGGTCAGCGGGCCTTGGCGGCCACCGCCTCGACTTCGATCAGCGCGCCGGGCAACACCAGCCCGGCCACCTGCACCGTGGTGCGGGTCGGCTTCAGCGGCTGCTTCTCGCTGCCGAAGAACTGCCGGAAGCCGCGCTGCAGGCCCTCGAAGTCCATGCGCCCGTCCAGTTTCGGGTCGCCCACCAGGTACACCCGCAGTTGCACCACATCGCCCAGGCCGAGGCCGCGCGGGGCCAGGGCTGCCTCCACCTTGCGAAGCACGGCGACGGTCTGCGCCTCGGTGTCGCCGGCGGCGCGCAGGTCGTCCTTGGCGGCCTTGGGGTCGGCAGGGTCCGGGAGGATGCCGGAGACGAAGGTCAGCGCCGTGCCCGGCGGCAGGGTCGCCGACTGCAGGATCGGCGAGTTGGGATAGGTCGAGGGCACCCGCTCGATCTCCGCGGCCTGGCCGACGGTGGCGAAAAGGACCCCCAACCCCAGAAGGGCATGTTTGAAAGGCATCGCGAAAGCTCCAAGGTCTGTGTTGGCGCCAGCCTCGGAGGTCCGCTACCTGGCAGGTGGATCTGGTTATGGATGCGGCGCGGCGTGGTTCAGGCCGTTTGCCGGTGTTGCGACGTGCCTTGCGCACGCTCGAAGATGTTCCGCACCACGCGCCGGGCAGCGCCGGCGGCGGCTTCCTGCCAGATGCCCACGCCGCTGTGGGCGAGGCCGTCGCTGGTCAGGTGCACGCGGCCCTGGGCCTGGTTGAGCAGGCCGTAGTCCGGCTCCGCCACCTCGTGGCTGATCCAGGGGCCGAGGCTGTGGGGAATGCGGTTCCAGGCGATGGCCAGCGGCTTGCGCAGGTCCTGCCCGTGGCCGGGGTGCAGCAGCTCCACGGCCTGGCGCGACAGGGCGATCTGCTCGTCGATGCCCTTGTCGCCGAATTTGCGCGCCACCTCGCCGTTGTTGTACGCGGCGATGAGGATGCCCTCGGCCTGGTTGAAGCCGCCGCTGGGGTACCAGAGCCCGGAGGCCTCCTGGTTGATGAAGGAAAGCCCGCCGTAGATCTGGTAGTCGGTCTCCCAGAAGCGCCGCGACTGCCAGGCCACCTTGTTGGCGTAGCCGAACTGCACCGCCGAGATCGCCTGGCGCACCGGGGCGGTGAAGTTGCTGTCGATCCTGGCCAGCAGCGGCAGCGGCAGCGCGATCACCGCGTAGTCGCTGGTCACCTGCTGCTCGCGGCCGCTGCGGCGGTCGCGGTAGCCGATCTCCACGCGGTCCTCGTGGTTGCGGATGGAGCGCACCTCCGCCCCCAGACGCAGGGACGACTGCAGGTGGCGCTGGAAGGCCGCCGGGATGCGGTCCATGCCGCCCACCGGCTGGAACATGGTGGGCGAGAACTCCGGGTATTCGTCGATCATCAGCGCGGTGCCCAGGGCCGGGTTGAGCAGCGTGCGCAGCGGCAGCGGCTCGTTCTTCTGCGCCAGCTGGTCGCCGGCACCGGGCCAGACCTTGTAGCCGGAGCGCGCCGAGCCGAGGTAGTCGAGCTTCTCCGACAGGTCACCCCAGGTCTTGAGGAAGCCCAGCAGGTTCTGCCGGTCGGCCGCGTTCAGCTCCTGGTCCAGGGCCTGGCGGTTGACCGCCTTGGCTAGCAGCTCGGCGATGTGGCCACGGCTGTCGTTCACCGCCTGGCGGATCTGCATCGGCGGCGCGGACAGGTCCGGGCGCACCAGGGCGTTGCGGCTGGTGTTGACCAGCACCTCCAGCTCCACGCCCAGCTCGCGGCAGTAGCCGAGCATCAGCTGGTGGTGGCTGGGCAGGCGCGCGGGGCCGGCGTTGAAGTAGAAGCCTTCGTCGAAGTCGGCGACCTGGGTGGTGCCGTCGGTGTACTCGACGCGATCGCCACGGCGCAGCGTCCAGTTGCGCCCGCCGACCCGCTCGCGGGCCTCCAGCAGGGTCACGGCGAAACCGGCCTTGCGCAGCTCGTAGGCCGCCACCAGCCCGCCGATGCCGGCACCGACCACGGTTACGCTGGCGCCCTGCCCCAGCCCGCTGGCCGGTTGCAGCGCCGCGTAGTTCTCCTGGCTGGCACCCGTGGCCGGGCTCATCACCCCGAGCACACCCATGGCCGCCATGGCGGCGCGGTAGCCCCCAACGGCACCGATACGGGCGATGAGCTGTCGTCTGGTCAAAGGCATTGCAGGCACTCTCCTTGATTCCCTTCCACCAGGCACGGCTCGCCCGATGGCGCCCTTCCCTGGCTGCATCCGGATATCGCATCCGGTTATAGATTTACATACGAGAGCTTCGAAATCGCTCTATGTGGAGCCATCCTATGGGGCGGAATTTGATAAGAGAAATACATTTTGAGCATATGCAAATATTAAAATGTTTCATTTTTACCAATCCGCATATTGCGCGAAACGCATAATCATCTTGAAACATCATGCCCGCTCGACCCAAGGCACGGGCGGCGCGGTGTTGGCGGGAGCGCGGAGCTGACGAGACGGGATGGCGATCGTAGGAGCGAGCTCTGCTCGCGAAGGGCGTGGCACCACCGCAGGTTGGGCTGAGGTACGAAGCCCAACGTTGCGGGGTTGGAGATCACTGCGTTGGGCCTCGCTGCGCTCGGCGCCAACCTACGGTCCGTAGCCCGGACTTCAGTCCGGGCTACCGCCCACTCCAACCTTGCGGACGCACTGGGCACACTCCAACCGCAGTGGTTACGATCACCGTTTCAGCCAATCACCACAGCTTATGACCAGGACCATGCATATCTATCTGCTCATGCACATCTGTGAATCATCAGACGGGATTCGAGACCATCGAATCATTGGCGCGTATGCCTCTCGAGAGGACGCAGAGCGCTCGGCAAAAAAGCTCAAGAAACAACCCGGATTCGTGGAGCATCCCGATGGTTTCACCACCCTCAGCTATGAACTGGGAAAGGATCACTGGGCAGAGGGCATAGTCAGCTGGAGTTCGGAGGAAGCTCTCGAATTCGAGATGGCCTGCTCCGAGTTGGTTACGCATACCGCGCACATGAACACCCTGTCCTATCTGTTTGCCAGGGAAAGCGGTAGATGGTTCCGGCTAAGTGAACTGATTGCCAAGGACGACTGGAGAGGTACGGACGATGGCTACCGGGAGGCTTCGATAATTTGGCTGCCGGCGCCCGAGGGTGATTCGGGCTACGCCCTGGTTCTGATCCGCAGGAATGACACGGGGCATAGTTTTACCGCGACCTACAACATGAACGTGCTGCCAAGGTACGAGGTTCATTGACCCTGCGCCTCACCAGTCTTCCGACGAGCACCCATCGTTTGTAGCCGGAGGATATCGGGGACATGGAGAACAGATGAAAAGGAAAGCCTCGCTGCGCATAGCAGCCTATTTGACTACTGCGGCCGCAGTGCTGCTACCCGCAATACCTTTCGCAGTCTTCCCAATGGCCCTTCTTGATTACAAGACCCCATCTTTCTGGGTCGGTGCTCTGCACAACCATGTTCTTCCGGCAATGGGCAGCATGAGTCCAGAGAATCCATACAGGCGGCTCTGGGCGCAATACATCACCTGGGTATGCGATCAACATGGCGATCGCTGCAGCACCCAAGACGGACCGCCCTGACGAATAGCGGTGTCGGCGATCACTGCGTTGGGCCTCGCTACGCTCGGCGCCAACCTACGGTCCGTAGCCCGGACTTCAGTCCGGGGGCAGCGGAAACCCCGCTCCCGGGCTGAAGCCCGGGCTACTTCGAGGTGGCGTTTGCTTCCGCTACCGCCAGCACCCGCAGCAGGTTGCCGCCCCAGATCGCGGCGAGGTCCTGCTCGCTGTAGCCGGCGGCGAGCAGGCGTTGGCTGATGCGTGGCAGGTCGCTGACGTCGCGCAGGCCTTCCACGCCGCCGCCACCGTCCCAGTCGGCGCCGATGCCGACGTGTTGCGGGCCGACCACATCGAGGATGTGCAGCAGGTGCGCCATGAAGTCGTCCAGGCGTGTGGGTGGCAACGGGTAGCGTGCATCGGCCTCGCGAATACGCCGAGCGAGGTCGGCCACCTGTTCCGGGGAGAGGCTGGCGGCCAGGCGGAACTCGCGGTACAGCGGCGCCAGGACCTTGTCCCGCTCCGGGTTGGGCGCACGCGGCACGAGATCGCTGGGGAAGCTGTTGACCTGCACCACCCCGCCCTTCTCCGCGAGCCTGCGCAGGCGCGCGTCGTCGAGGTTGCGCGGGTGCGGGCCGATGGCGCGGGCGCCGGAGTGCGAGGCGATCACCGGCGCGCGGGACAGCGCCAGCACCTGGTCGAACACCGCGTCGGAGGCATGGGACACATCGATGAGAATGCCCAGCCGGTTGGCCTCACCCACCAGTTCGCGCCCGGCCGGGCTGAGGCCGTGCCATTCCGGCAGCGCGGTGGCCGAGTCGGCGAATGAATTGTTCTGCGCGTGCACCAGGCCGAGCATGCGCAGCCCCAGGCGCTGGTAGGTGGCCAGGCGGCCCGGGTCGGCGGCCAGGGGCTCGGCGTTCTCCATGCTGATCAGCACCACGCGGCGCCCCGAGGCGACGATGCCGGGCACCTCATCCGCCCGCGTGGCCAGGGCGAGTTCATCGGGCCGCGCGGCGACCATGTCGCGGATGCGCGTGATCACCGCCAGGCCGTGCTCGCTGGCCAGGGTGCGCCCCTCCGGCGTGCGCGGGCCCTGGGGCGTGAACACGGCGAAGAAGCCGCCATCCAGCCCGCCCTCGCGCATGCGCGGCAGGTCGACCTGGGACAGGTCGTCGGCGTAGCGATGACGCTGGCTGATGTCCCAGCCGGGCCGCGCCAGTTGCATGGGGGTGTCGAGGTGGCTGTCGAGTACCAGCAGCCGCTCGTGGAGGGCGCGGATAGCGGGCGGGACGTCGGCGGCCTGGGCGCTGCCGGTGAGCAGTGCCAGGGCGATCAGGGTTGGCTTGAGGTGCATGGAACCGATCCTTGGATGCCTGGGGTACGTGACGGGCTCAGCCCCAGCGGAAGCTCCGATCCCAAAGCGGCGCCACGTCCAGCCGCTGCGGCAGCACACCGGCCTCGAAGAAGGTGTCGGCAACGGCCTGCTGGGAGCGCACGGCGGCGTCGTCCACCGCCTGCAGCACGCGGGGCCCGCTCTGGGCCTTGTACTGGGCGAGGAACACCTCGCGGGGGATGCCGAGGATCTTCTCGCTCTTGGCCGCCCAGGCCTCCGGATTGTGCTGCACCCATTGCCAGCTGCGGTACTCGCGCTGGACGTAGTCCTCGATGGCCGCGCGCTTGCCCGGGTCGTCGATGGCGCGCTGGTTGGCAGCGATCACGTAGTTGCCGGAGAGGTAGCCCTGCCCCGTGCGCAGCACCCGCGCCCCACTGCGCAGCTCGGCCAGCTGGATGAAGTAGCCGAAGGTCACCCAGACATCCAGGTTGCCGTTCTGGAAGGCGGCGAAACCATCCTGGGGCGTCAGCGCGAAGGGCTGGATGTCGGCCAGGGTCAGGCCCTGCTCCTTCAATGCGCGCAGCAGCATGTAGTGCGAGGAGGTGGAGCGGATGTAGCCCACGCGCTTGCCCGGTAGCTCCGCCAGGGACTGCATGGCCGAGCCCTTGGGCACCACGAAGGCCTGGTTGTTGACGTCGCCGGTAAGCACGGCGATGAGCTTCACCGGCGCCTGGTTGCGGATGCCGAAGATCGGCGGGATCTCGCTCATGGGCGCCAGGTCCAGGGTGCCGCTGATCAGTGCCTCGAAACCGAGGTTGCCGCCGTTGAATTCGGCGTACTTCACCGCATAGGGCGGGCGCTCGATGCCTGCCTCGTCGAAGAAGGTGGGCGCCGCGCCCTTGTAGGTGGCCACGTTGAGGCCGATGCCGTTCCAGTCCCGGGCGAAGGCCGTGGGCAGCGCGCAGGCGAGCCCGGCCAGGGCGGAATACTGGAGGAAGTGACGGCGGTTCATGGGTGCTCCTTGCAATCAGTCGAGGAAGTCGGGCTCGTCGCGCAACAGGCGGTCCCAGTAGGGCTGGAAGCTGAACCAGCCGCCGAATTCGGTGCCCACCTGGCGTGCGGTGTGTTCGGCTACGGCCGGGGGAATGGGCCGGGGCGTGCCGGCGGCCTCGGCCAGCAGCTGGGCGTGGGCGGCGTTGTCCAGGGCGATGAAGCGCCAGACGGCTGCCTCCACGGTGCGGCCCACCGTGAGCAAGCCGTGGTTCTGCAGGATCAGCGCGACGTTGCTCGGCCCCAGGGTGGCGGCGATGCGCGCGCCCTCGCTGGCTTCCAGCACCACGCCGGTGAAGTTGTCGAACAGCGCGTGCTTGCCGTGGAAGGCGCAGGCGTCCTGGGTCAGCGGGTCGAGCAGGCGCCCGAGGCTGGACCAGGCCTTGCCATAGAGCGAATGGGCGTGGGCGGCGGCGACCACGTCCGGGCGCGCCTCATGCAATGCGGCGTGGATGGCGAAGGCGGCGAGGTTGAGTGCGCCCTGCCCTTCGACGATCTCGCCGTGGGGGTTGACCAGCAGCAGGTCGGACACGCGGATGTGGCCGAAGTACACGCCCACCGGGTTGACCCAGAAATGATCGGGGAACTCCGGGTCGCGCACGGTGATGTGCCCGGCGCCGCCCATGTCGAAGCCGTGGCGGGCGAACAGGCGGAAGGAGCCGGCCAGGCGCTGCTTGCGCAGCAGGCGCTCAGCCTCGACCGTGGGCTGCTGCGGCGGCTCCTGCCAGCGGAATACGGTGTGGCCGTCGCGGGGCAGCGAGTAGGCGGTGGGTTGCGGGGTGCCGGTGAGGCCGGTCAGCCTGGCGGTCATGCGGTTTCTCCTTGAAGGGCCGGCGGGCTCAGTAGCCACGCGGGGCCTGCACCAGGTTCTCCAGCGGTTGCCCGCTGTGGAAACGTTCGAGGTTGCGCGCCAGCAGCGCGGCGAGGTTGCGGTACACCTGCGGCGTGTTGGCCGAGGTGTGGGGGCTCAGCCGTACACGGGGATGGCGGTAGAACGGGTGCCCGGCCGGCAGCGGCTCGGGCTCGGTGACATCGAGGCTGGCGAGCGCCAGGCGCCCGTCGTCCAGGGCCTGCAGCAGTGCGGCCTGGTCCACCAGGGCGCCGCGCGCGACGTTGATCAGGTGCAGGCCGGGGCGCGCCGAAGCCAGGGTCTGGCGGTTGACCACGTGGTGCGTCTCGGCGGTGGCGGGCGCGGCCAGCACCAGGTGGTCGGCGCGAGCGAAGAGTTCATGGATGTCGGCGGCACGCTGCACGCCGTCCAGGCCGAAGGGTTGGGGTGAACGGCGCAGGGCGAGCACCTGCATGTCCAGCGCCAGGGCCTTGCGCGCCAGGTCCCGGGCGATGCTGCCGAAGCCGTAGAGGCCGAGGGTGCTGCCGGCCAAGGACGCCAGTGGGCGTTGCCGCCAGGCGTCGGCGCTGTCGATCCACAGCTCGGACAGTTGCTTGGCGGCGGCGAAGATGGCCGCCAGGGTGAACTCGGCGATGCTGCTGGCGGTGGCACCCCGGGCGCTGGCCACCGGCGGGCCGTCGAACAGCCAGGGCGGGAAGAAATCCAGCCCCGAGCTCACCAGCTGCACGAAGCCCAGGCCGAAGGGCCAGCCGGACGGCGGCTCGGCGGCGTTGCGCCAATCGGCGTGGGGCGCGGCGAGCAGCACCTGTACGTCCCCCGGCAGCGTGCTGGGCACCCCACGAGGCAGGTCCAGCACCTCCACGCCCGGCAGGCGCGCGCGCAGCAGGTCGTTGAAGGTGCCGTCCAGCTGGCTGGCGATGCGCGCCCGGCTCATGCCTGCCCGCCCCGGCTGGGCAAGGCGAACGCGGCGCGGCCGGCGGCGCCGAGCACGGCGTCGTTCTGCGGGGTGTGGATGCGGCTGCAGAGCACGTCGCGGTAGTGCCGTTCCAGCGGGTTGCCCCGGGCCAGGGCCGGGTTGCCGATGGCTTCCACGCCCAGCTCCACGGCGGTGATGGCCTGGGTGGTGACCAGGTACTTGACCTGGGTCGCCTCGCTGGCGGGGATGCGGCCTTCGGCGGCGGCGTCGAGCAGCACGCGGTTGGACAGCAGCAGCGCGTCGATGCGCCCCACCAGCTCCTGGAAGCGCGGCAGGCTGGAGAGCGGCGCGCCAAGGTTGGCCGGCGTGCGCTCGGCCAGCCAGCCCACCAGCCAGTCCCGGGCAGCGCGGGCGACGCCGTCGTAGATGCTGGAGAGCAGCACGGCGAGCCAGAGCACGCCGCTGGAGTCCAGCTCCGAGGGGCGCGGCTGGCTGGCGGGGAGGATGTCCACGGCGTATTCGTCGGGCACCAGGACGTCGTCGAAGACCACGTCGTGGCTGCAGGTGGCGCGCATGCCCAGGTGGTCCCAGGTTTCCTCGATGCGGATGCCCGGCGTGTCGCGGTGCACCAGCCAGGTACCGACGCGGGGCTCGGCTTCGTCGCTGCGCGCCCACACAGAAAGCCAGGTGAGCCCGGGAATGCCGGTGGAGTAGATCTTGCGCCCGCTGATGCGCCAGCCCTCGGGCACGCGCCGGGCGATGGTGCCCGGCAGGCCGCCACGGGCGGGGGTGCCCAGGTCCGGCTCCACGCGCAGGGCGTTGATCAGCGCCCCCTCTTCCACCGCCTCGCGGGCCAGGCGCAGGCGCAGGTGCTCGGGCCAGGCCTGGTTGGCCTGCAGGCGCGCGTGTTGCAGGTACTGCATCACCAGCACCAGGGCGGTGGACGGCTCGCCCCGCGCCACGGCGGCGATCACCCGGCGCGCCTGGGCCAGGCTGGCCTCGCTGCCGCCGAGGCGACGCGGCACGGTGAGGGCGATGAGGCCGTGTTCGTGCAGGCGGCGCAGGTTGGCATGGGGGAATTCGCCGTGGCGGTCGTAATGGGCGGCGCTGGCGGCGAACTCGTCGCTGAGCTGGGCCAGCAGGTCGGCGAAGGCCGGGGAGTCGAGGTCGGGCACGCGGGCCGTCTCCTTGGCGGTTTTCAGGTCGAGGCTCATCGTTGGGCGGTCCGTGCGAGGGTGTGGACGAAGGGGCTGGCCGGCGCTTCGACGCCGAGCAGGGTGAGCAGGTGCTGGCGCAGCTCCTGGAAGCCGCGGCTGGCCACCTCCCTTGGACGCGGCAGGCGCACGGGGATCTGCTCGGCGATGCGCCCGGCCTCCAGCACGACGACGCGATCGGCCAGCAGCACCGCCTCGTCGACGTCGTGGGTGACCAGCAGCACCGAGGGCTGGTGGGTGCGCCACAGCTCGATGATCAGCTGGTGCATGCGGATGCGGGTCAGGGCGTCCAGCGCGGCGAAGGGCTCGTCCAGCAGCAGCAACTCCGGCTCGCGCACCAGGGCGCGGGCCAGTGCCACGCGCTGCGCCTCGCCGCCGGACAGGGTGCCGGGCCAGGCGTCGAGGCGGTGGCCCAGCCCGACTTCCTGCAAGGCGGCCAGGGCGCGGGTCTGCGGGTTGGCGCCGCGCAGGCCGAGGGCGACGTTGCGCCAGGCGCGCTTCCAGGGCATCAGTCGGGGCTCCTGGAACACCGCCGCGTGGGCTTCGGGCACCTCCAGCGTGCCGCCGTCCACCGCATCCAGCCCGGCCAGGGCGCGCAGCAGGGTGGTCTTGCCCGAGCCGCTGCGCCCCAGCAGGGCGACGAATTCGCCGGCACCCAGCTCCAGGTCGAGGCCGTCGAGCACGGCCTGGCCGGCGAAGCGACGGGTCAGCCCGCGCACGCGCACCGGCGGGCGCAGGCGTTGCAGCGCAACATCCATGGTCAGTTCCTTATGAAGGTGGGGCGCCAGGCCAGGGCCAGGCGTTCGAGCAGGCGCACCAGGGCGTCGATGGACAGGCCCAGCACGCTGTAGACGATGAGGCAGATGACGATCACGTCGGTGCGCATGAAATCGCGGGCGTCGTTGACCAGGTAGCCGAGGCCGGCGCTGGCGTTGATCTGCTCCACCACCACCAGGCCGAGCCAGCTGATGCCGAAGGCGTAGCGCAGGCCGACGAAGAAGGACGGCAAGGCGCCTGGCAGGATGACGTGGACCACCAGTTCCAGGCGGCTGAGGCCGAACAGGCGCCCGGCTTCCACCAGCTTGGGATCGACGCCACGAATGCCGGAGAACAGCGTGAGGTAGACCGGGAAGGTGGTGCCGAGGGCGATCAGGGCGATCTTCGGCGTCTCACCCACGCCGAACCAGAGGATGAACAGCGGCACGATGGCCAGGAACGGCAGCGTGCGCAGCATCTGCACGGGGGAGTCGATGATCAGCTCGCCCCGGCGCGACAGGCCGGCCAGCAGGGCCAGCACCGTGCCGAGGGACACGCCTATGGCCAGCCCGCTGAGGGCGCGCTTGAGGGACACCCAGAGGTGCCCGGCCAGCTCGCCACTGGCGATCATCTGCCAGAGGGTGTCGCCGATGGCGCTGGGCGCGGCGATGATGCGCGCCGGCAGCAGGCCCGTGCGGGAGGCCAGCTCCCAGAGCAGGAGCAGCACCAGCGGGCTGACCAGGCGCAGGCCGAGGTTGCTCCAGCCCTTCCAGCGCAGGGGCGCCAGCAGGGCCGTCAGTGCGGTGCCCGGGGGCACCAGGGCGTTGCTTCGCCGGGACATTCCTTCTCCTCGCTCGGGGCCTTTCCAATGGTCGGGGGCCGCAGGCGGGAGGTTGGATCGAGCCCGCTGCAGCCTGGCTTGACCCACATGCTATCCATCTAAAAAACCGCAGTGAAATTCGATCTGGTTCTAATCTAATATACAAATCGCGCATCTAACCGATGCGGTTACATGCAAGATGCTTTGGTTATGAGCCTGCCGCAGCCCCTTCCTCCGCCTGGTGCGCCACGCGCTGGGCCACGGTTTCACCGAACAGCGCCACCGGCGCCTGCAGGTTGCCGAGGAAGCGCGGGTGGATCAGCCACAGGTCGATCACCGGCTTGAAGTCGCTCACCGGCACCACCTCCAGGCGCTCGCGGTGGCGGCTGTTCTCCAGCAGCGGGCGCGGCACCAGGCCGAAACCCAGGCCATTGGCGATCAGCCCCAGCTGCAGCTCGGTGCCGAAGGTCTCCAGGTTGATGCGCAGCGACAGCCCCTCGTCGCTCAGGGCGCGTTGCAGGCCGGCGCGGAAGCCGCAGCCATCGGGGTTCAGCACCCAGCCGCGCTGGTAGCAGTCGGCGAGCTTGCAGGAGCGCTTGCGCACCTCGCCCTTGGCCGCGACCACCACCAGGTCCATGCGCGCCAGGGAGCGCCCGACGATGCCTTCGGGGAACACCTTGCCCGCCGGGAACAGTGCCGCCACGGCGTCCAGCTCGCCGTTCTCCATCTTGCCCAGCAGGTGGCTGCCCCAGCCGGTGGAGACCTGGGTCTGCAGGTCCGGGTAGAGGGTCTTGAGCTGACTGAGGGCGTCCAGCAGCACCACGTCGCCCACCGTCTGCGGCACGCCCAGGCGCAGCACGCCGCTGGGGGAGGAATCGCTCAGCACCAGTTCGCGCAGGGCGTCCATCTCGCGCAGCACCGAGCGGCACTGCTCGTACACGCGCATGCCCATGGGCGTGGGCTTCAGCGGCTTGGTGTTGCGGTCCAGCAGGCTGACGCCGAGGGCCTCCTCGAAGTTCTGCACGCGCCGGGTGATGGCCGGCTGGGTGAGCTGCAGGGACTCCGCCGCCTGGCTGATCGACTGGCTGCGGATGACGGCCACGAATGCATCGATATCATCTATCTTCATTCTTTATTCGCATAATAAATGGCTGGAAGAATACGCAAGAAGAATAATATCTTTTGCCCCGGCACGGTAGCGGTTACCGCTGCGCACTCACGGACATCGAGGGAACCATGTCTCAAACGCCCAACCTCGGACGGCTACGCGGCTTCATCGTCGACCTCGCCGACCTCCTCGCCCAGGCACCGGACGAGCCACGGATACTCGACCAGGGCGCCGCGCTGCTGCGCGACCTGGTGAGCACCGACGACTGGCTGCCGGACGCCTACGCCCAGCCCAGCCCGGAGCGCTACCAGCAGTACCTGCTGCACGCGGACTCGCGCCAGGCCTTCTCCATCGTCAGCTTCGTCTGGGGCCCCGGCCAGTCCACCCCGGTGCACGACCACCGCACCTGGGGGCTGATCGGCATGCTGCGTGGCGCCGAACTCAGCCAGGGCTTCGCCCGCAACGCCGACGGCAGCCTGCGGCCCCAGGGCGCGGCCGAATCCCTGCAGCCGGGCGATGTGGTCGCCGTGTCGCCCCGGGTGGGCGACATCCACCAGGTGCGCAACGCCTTCGAGAACCGCACCTCCATCAGCATCCACGTGTACGGCGCCAACATCGGCGCGGTGCGCCGCGCCGTCTATGCCGAGGGCGGCGTCGAGAAGCCCTTCATCTCCGGTTATTCCAACCTCCACCTGCCCAATATCTGGGACCTGTCGAAAGAGAGCCTGGCGCCATGAGCCGCATCCCCCTTCGCCGTTTTGCCGACATCCGCTCCGCCCTCCTCGCCCACAAGGAAGTCGCCCTCATCGACCTGCGCGAGGAGGCGCCCTTCGCCGAGGCGCACCCCCTGTTCGCCGCCAACATCCCGCTGTCCAAGCTCGAACTGGAAGTGCTCGACCGCGTGCCCCGCCGCGACACCGCCGTGACCCTCTACGACGATGGCGAAGGCCTGGCCGAGCGCGCCGCCGAGCGCCTGCTGCAACTCGGCTACAACGACGTGGCCCTGCTGGAGGGCGGCCTGGCCGGCTGGCGCGAGGCCGGCGGCGAGCTGTTCCGCGACGTCAACGTACCCAGCAAGGCCTTTGGCGAACTGGTGGAAAGCCAGCGCCACACCCCCTCCCTCGCCGCTGAAGAGGTGAAGGCGCTGCTGGACGCCAAGGCCGACGTGGTGGTGCTCGACGCCCGCCGCTTCGACGAGTACCAGACCATGAACATCCCCGGCTCCATCAGCGTGCCCGGCGCCGAACTGGTGCTGCGTGTGCGTGAACTGGCGCCGGACCCGAGCACCCGGGTGATCGTCAACTGCGCCGGGCGCACCCGCAGCATCATCGGCACCCAATCCCTGGTGAACGCCGGCATCCCCAACCCGGTGGCCGCCCTGCGCAACGGCACCATCGGCTGGACCCTGGCCGGGCAGACACTGGAGCACGGCCAGCAACGGCGCTTCACCGACGTCAGCATTGAAACCCGCGAACAGGCCGGGCAGGCAGCCCGCGCCGTGGCCGACAAGGCCGGCGTACACCGCGCCAGCCTCGCGCAGCTGAGCGACTGGCGCACCGAGGCCGGCCGCACCACCTACCTGTTCGACGTGCGCACCGAAGAGGAATACCGCACCGGCCACCTGCCCGACGCGCGCTGGGTCGCCGGCGGCCAACTGGTGCAGGAAACCGACCACTACGCCAGCGTGCGCGGCGCCCGCATCGTCCTCGCCGACGACGACGGCACCCGCGCCAACATGACCGGCTCCTGGCTGGCGCAACTGGGTTGGGAGGTGCATGTGCTCGATGGGCTCACGGCAGCGGACTTCAGCGAGAGCGGCGCCTGGCGCCCCGCCCTGCCCGCCCTGCCCCAGGTCGAAGCCATCGCCCCGCAGACCCTGGCTACCTGGCTGGAGCATGGCGACACGGTGGTGCTGGACTTCACCGCCAGCGCCAACCACGTCAAACGCCACATCCCCGGCGCCCGCTGGGTGCTGCGTGCCCAACTGCGCGAAGCCCTCGCCACGGCTCCGAAGGCCGAACGCTATGTGCTCACCTGCGGCAGCGGCCTGCTGGCCCGCTTCGCCGTGGACGAAGTGGCGGCCCTCACCGGCAAACCCGCCTTCCTTCTCGACGGCGGCAACACCGCCTGGGTCGACGCCGGCCTGCCGGTGGAAGCCGGCGAAAGCGGCCTGCTGTCACAGCGCATTGACCGCTACCGCCGCCCGTACGAGGGCACCGACAACCCGCGCGAGGCCATGCAGGCGTATCTGGATTGGGAGTTCGGGTTGGTGGAGCAACTGGGGCGGGATGGGACGCACGGGTTCTTTGTGGTTTGAGCGGAAACTGCATGTGCAGTGTCGGATCAGAGTAGAGAGTGGCCGCTTTTAGGCAGGAGCGGCCGCTTAGTGAAGACAAAAACTCTCTTTCGATCAAATGCTCGAAAGGTAAGCAACGACAGCGTTATGACCGAAGTGTTTGGCAAGCTCGATCGCTGCGACGTTGAACATCAAGCTCATTTTCAGGTTCGGCCTTGAAGTTTTGACATAGGCCGTATTGTGATCGACGCCTTGCTCTACTAGCAGCCTGACAATTTCAAGATTCCCGCTTGCTGCCGCCTCTGCTAGCGGGCTACTTGGGGCCTGACTACGTAACGGTCCTGCAATCTTCATGTCGCCCATTCCTGGAGCCGGATCGTAGCGACGCTCCCAAAGCTCGTCAGATTGGCAGGTTAAGAACTCCTTGCCGGTGTAAACGTAGTAAATCGAATCATCTTGCGCGTGAGCATCGACACCCGCAGCTAGTAATCGCCTCACCAGCTCAACATCATTGTGCTTGCAAGCCGCAGACAGCAAAGTGCTGTTGTCGTTGACCAGATGTAAGGCTCGAGGCTCTTGCGCAATGATTCGATCAATAACACTCGTCAATCGATGTTGAACAGCGGCAATTGCAATGTGATACGGATAATCGTGCGTTGTACCTTTTTTTCTGAGGGCGTCCAGTTTGTCCAGCAAATACAGTGATACGTCTTCATGGCCGTTTTCCGCCGCCAGGACAGCGGCGCGTGCCATGGTCTTTTTATCGGCCTTGAACTCCACGATGAGCTGAACTATATCCAGGCGACCTAGCCTTGCCGCCTCGCCAAGAGGGCGATTATCCCTTGAAATTACAATTGGCTGCCCCTGCTCGTCAGTCTCATCGCTTATATACGACCTACCATATTGGTCCTTGACATAAGGGTTGCATTTGCCGGACTCGATAAGCGCAGCGCAGCATTCATAGCTTCCTCTTATCACCGCAATCAAAAGAGGGGGCTCACTATGTCGCTTCTTGTTGGGATCAAAGCCCTTGTCGATCATGAGACGGATCATTTCCGCCGAGCCAAATAAAGCGGCGTAAGCGACTGGCGCCTCGTGTTCGAAATGTGCCTCGCTGCAGCCTTGCTTAAAAAACTCCCCTGCTATGCGCAATGCGTTTCTTCTTACAACAACCTCTGATATTGATCTGTGGAAAGTTCTACGGCCTTGATCATCGCAAACCCCATCCCAGTCATCCTCGAAATAATGAGACATGGAAATTCCTTGCTCAAGAAAAGCACCAATCCGTACTGCGTCATCTTGTGCAATGGCCTGGAACAATAACTGCTCCATCTCTTGGGAGACTTTAGGGGGCTTTGAATAGCTAACCGACATAGCGGGTGCTCCGCAAATTAAGAACGTCAAGAAATTATTGACGGAAAGGAATTAAGAAGCTTACCGTCAAACCACTTGAGAACCGATATTCGGGCCATGGCCATCAGTCACTCTGACGCCTCGTATGTGTAGTTCTCGGCAATGATTCGGGTTGCAAAACCTACAAGACCCGCAGCACTGAACATCAGGACGAAAATCCAGGGCCATAGGAATCTGTACCAGTTGTCATGCTTCAGATTCAACAGAGCCATGACCAGCGCGATTAGAGCAATGAGCCCGTACCCATTGATTGAAATGAAGAAAATGATAATGAAAAGAAAAGATGATTTGTGCCATGGGGTCTCTGCCCCAGCGCTTTTGGGTTCTTCTTTCATGGCTTCTTCCTATAAATGAAAGGCTGCAGCGGGCTTGTGTTCCCGCCGCAAACGAAACGCGTCCGCGCCAGCAATTAGCCGGGCTCCGATCACTGCACTGTTGAGAAGGTCGTACCCATCCTTTCCTGATCGGCCGAATACCAGATGCCAGTGACCTTGCCGGTCAGTTCCGAAACAGCGACCTGCCCGATGAAGCGGCTGTCATTGCTGCCGTCGCGGTTGTCGCCCAGCAGGTAGACATGCCCCTCCTCGACCTTCAGAGGCGCGAGCGTCAGCGAGTAGTCCCGCTTCACCCGCTCGGCCGGAGCGCCGAGAAGGCCGAGGTTACGACCGTTGTTGATCACCTCACCGTTGACGATGGCCAACGTATCCCCGGCCACAGCCGCCACGCGTTTGGTGGCCTCGATGCCTTTGTAGCGATACACCACGATGTCACCCACCTTCGGCGTGTCGTAGTGCGTGTCGGCGACGATGTAATCGCCAATCGACAGCGTCGGGACCATCGAGCCGGAAGGAATGTAGTAGAGGGCATATCCGAGCACGCTGGAGCGCAGCGTGAAGATCAATACATAGGTGAGCGCCACGATGGGCAATGCATATAAAAAGTGGGTGACGGCACTCGGACGCGGCTCCGATTCGCTCACCTTTTCGGCAAGCGCCCCAGCCATCCAGGCTGAAGTGAGCTTCACCAGCACGATGAATGCGCCGGCTACATAGAGGCCTTCTGGGCTCGCAATCAAGCCCAGAAGGCCCGCAAGCGTGATACCTCCGTACAACAGGCCGACGACGACCAATGCCCACTTGAGCCTGCCCACATACATCAACCCCCAGCCGGCCACCAGGAACGACATGAGGAATGCGAGCATTGGATTTCTTTGAGCGTTCATAAGCGGTGCCACTCCCTTGAGCACTGATTCTGGCGGGCGCTGGATGATGCCCGGCGAACGATCTGGACGCTACTGGCAGTTGGTGTTCTGAGGCGCCGTCACTCTCGTCCCCACTGACTTGCCTGCGCAGACACGCTGCTGGCGCATACCGCTGGAGTCATGTCGTCGCCCTCCCCAGCAAACCGGCCTCAGGCAGATTTACTGCGGGTTCGTAACTTCAAATCAGATATCCTTCCGCCCTCCTGGCAATTCCTGCCCCCCGGTATACGCAGCGGCTGTGAGCCTTTTCCGTCACAACGCTGGCTATGTCGCTCACCCACAATTTGGTACTGCACAGTTCCATGAAGAAACTCATAGCGATCTCCGTCATCCTTCTAAGCGGCTGTTCAATCTTTCCTGAAACCAAGGAGGAGCTGCTGCAAACTGGCACCAAAAGCCCGGAATACTGCTTCAACGACGAGAGCGAACTGGTTGCCAGACGCGTCGAGACCTACCTGTCGAAGTGCTTTAGGCCAAGCTACGTTCGCACTGGGTACGTCACCGGCTTCGCAAATAACCAGCAGGTGAAGAAAGAAGTAAGCAATGGAGCCACTGGGCTTTCTGTTTACTCGCCATCAGGCGCGGACGCCGGCTATTTCTTGCATGCCCTGATTTCAAAAGGCGACGCCATTTGCAAGACAAGAATGTCCATTACCGCTTACAACTTTGCGTGGGAAAGACATTTTGGAAGGCTGAAGGAAAGCGCTGAGGGAAACGAGCCGGGATGTGGCCTTTGAATCAACTACACATTGAGAATCCGTGTTGACTGCCTAATGGAAAATTTACTTACAAGAACAATCAAGGAGGAAATAGCAAAGTGGCATGCATTTCCTTGGTGGCCTACTGACCCAATGGATCCCGAATTTGATAGGGAAGCCAAGAGCATTGCAAAGCAGCTTGGACGTATTCACTCGGAAAGAGATGCCGCGCTCTGCCTTAGCCGTGTATTTACTTCGTCATTTCAGGCCTGCCCGCAGTTTTCACCTGAGGCATGCCTTGAGCCAGGCAGGTCGCTGTATGCTCGGCTGGTTGCGGAGAGGCTTATTTTCTGAACTCAGGGAGGAGGCGATGTGAAAATTTCTCGGCAAAGCGAACTGCATGCTCACCGCCCGAAGAGAGCTAATCTTGTCCTATTTTGATGCTTTCAGTTTCCCGAAACTCATCCAGTGTTGCCTGGAAATTCGACCGCTTGAATATCAGCTTGGGTATAGCGTCGAGCCAGTCAACCGCGGGACTCTCCTCTTTGATCGATCCGTTCAACAGGCCGAATCGGCACCACTGGATGTGTCGCTCATTCGAGAGCTGTTCAACGACGATAACGCTGCAGCACAGGTCTAGATCATCGGGGCAAACGAGCAAGGGAACCAGAGTCTTCCACTCAGGTGCAATGGAGTAAATCCGATCCCACACCATCAGGGTCTCTTCATAGTTATCCAGCCCGGCATGGGCGGCTACGAGGTCAAGTTCAGCAGCGGGATTCTGGCTCGGAAGCCAGACCTCCAATGGCACACCATCTATAGCGAAAGTCGTGTAGGGGGCACTGCTATATCGGGACGTATGTTTGATGATTGATAAAACGTTGATCATTTCACTCCCTGCTCCTCAAGCGAACCGACTGGGTCAACTCTCAGCAGCTGGACGCCTCAAGCCTCTTTCCCATGCGGGCTGGGCAGATCGTTGCGTTCGAGCAGGTATTCCATCGAGTTGTTGATCGCCCACACCAGAAGCGCATCCAGCGTCATGTCGAGGGGTTTGCCGCTCAACAGCGGTTCAAGCCGCTGCACGGTGCCGGGGTAGTCTTCGGTGTGGAAGCGGAACCGCCCGTAGTTGCCGTGGCGGTCCACCAGGAGGTAGGTGCAGTAGTGGTCATCGTCCGACCAGCGCCCGAAGCAGAAGTAGTTGGCGCTCAGGTGCGCGATCTGTTCTTCCGTCAACTCTTCCCTGGCGAAGTACTCGCCGAAGTTCCAGGCGATCGCCGGGCAGAACGCGTGCAGGCACGGGTAGGAGGTCGAGGTCGAACGCCCGTAGATCTCGAGGATGCGACGGTCGCCCCAGCGGCCGCGATCCGCAATGACGTCGTAGATGGCGAAGCGCTTCCTGAACAGTGCCTTCAGCTCCTCCGGCATCGCGAACGCATGCTGCGTCTCGGCGCTCAGCAGGTCCTCGTCGGATACAGCGCCCGACCACTCGAACAGCGTGCCGTCCTGGAAGTACTCGTCGAAGTACAGCTCATAGGTTTCCCCTTCCTCGTCGTAGAACGCATGCAGGCTCAGGCAGAACGACTCGAAACGGCTCAGTGCCTCAGGCCAGGTCTCGTCCGCCCCGCCACGGAGATGCTCGCCGTAGCTGTTTTCACCAGCGGGTTTGGGCTGGATGCCGAGGATGCCTTTGATTTTCTTGAACACGATGGGGGCCTGATGAGGGTCTGGAGGATGCGAGGACATTAGATGAAAAGGACTCTACGCACCTTGGCGTAGTTATCGAATCGAGTACTGGCTAGCAGGATGGCCCACTCCCTCCCCCAATACGCTCTCGTTTGCCTGCCAAACGTAGACACACAGCCGACAGCTTCTTAATCTCCAAAAACATTTCCGCCGCCTTGGATGGCTCGGACTGTTAGCGCTCCAAGCAACCGACTCAAAAGACAAGGAAGGTCATGCACCAAGGATTGATCCGCTTTACAACGCTCGCTCTCGACCGCGACTCAGGTCATACAACCGGAATTCTAGTGGCCGCACATGACCTTAGAGACATCGGGGATCTCACCGTCAGCGAACACTCGGAGCTGCGGAGTTCACTGGTCTGGTTCAACGAGAATCTGACTGTCCCAGGTGTGCTCAAGTCCATAGAACATCGCCGTGCCATCTCCTGGTTCAAGCCTGCGGCCACCGAAGCCATCCAACGCATGTGGCACCTGAAGACCCTCTTGGAACTTCATGGCCTCCACGTTGACGTGCTTCGAACCTCTGTGCCCGGTTCAGTTGTCTACGAAGATGAGTGGCAGATCATCGCTAAGCCTGCCAAGGGGCAGCGCTACTAGAAGGATTATTGAGCCTACGTAGTCAAGCGCTACCAATATAAAAACACGAAATACCAAGCACTCTTCCACGCAAAAAGAAGGTTTACAGGGATGGCCGAATACAGGGCAACAGTTACAGCGGATCTATCAAAAACCGAAAGCTATGAAGGCAGCAGGAGCTTTTTAGAAACACTGTACTCAGCAAGCGAAGACTGTGACACCGAAAAAGAACTTGAGATATTTCTAGCATCACAAAAATTCGAGTACAGACCGCGCGAATTCACATGGCACGAATACCTTTCCGCCATAGAAGACCTGTCAATAAAAGAAGAAGAAAAAACCTTCAAAGCTCTATTCGTCCTTGGCGATGGTGCAATTGATTTCTGCAACGAGCTAAATCTGCTTCTAAAGAAAATCAAAGCCAAGCGAATAAAAATAGAACTCATCTATGACGGGGATCAGGAAAAAATTGACTGGAAAGCACTGGGCAGCTCACAAAAGGTATCCGCACCATTTCTGAGGAAATCTGAAACCCTGCTGATTAACGGCGCTAGCGGTTACTACAATCTAGTGTCGAAAACCGGTGTTTTGCTCGGTAAGCTAAACATCGAGCTTGGCCACTTGGAAGGGGAACAGACCATATTCAACAAATATGGCAATGTGTTGTGCATCATTAGCTTCAAGTCCGGCATCCCCCACGGAAAACTCAAAGCGCACTACCCAGATGGCGCCAGCATGTTGGAAGGAACTTTTAATGAAGGCGTGCTGGACGGTGCATTCTTCGGCTGGGAAAACAATGGACACATAAAAATAAAGTCGAACTACAAAAGTGGTTTACTGCACGGAGCCCAGTGCATTCACATGAGTACAGAGGAAAATCCCCACCTTCAAGCAAATTATAAAAACGGTCTACCGGATGGACCGGCGATGTGGAGGACTGGCGCTATAACCGATAGATCCCGTCATGCGGAATTCAAATCTGGCAAACCCACCGAACGCATCGGCGAGATCGATATGGCTTGCCTGGAAACACTTGAAGACAAGCTGGCTCCTCATGAAAGCATCATGATGTTTATTGTCCCCCAGCAATTCTACGAGTTGATCTCAAAGCACACTCTCGAGCCATCCTCGCCCTGACGCCGGCCCATGTAGAAGCGCTGATCGTATCAGCCCCAGATACTTGATTCCGTACAGTCGTCGAGCGAATTAATGTTGTAGGCAGCATCGCATGACCGCTTCTGGCCGATAGCCGTCGTTTACAAGTGGCATTATGGGGCTCAGCCGCCTGGCAAGCCCCATACAAGCCTCCATCTATAGCGCATCATTCTAAGGCTTAAAGAACAGTAACCACCCCGCCCCTTGCCCTAGCTCCCTCCTCTCCCTATCCTCCCCCCGCCACGGTCAATCCCGTGGCCGGGTTTAGCGACCCGAAAGACATTGGCGCGATTGCGCCAGCTGGTGCATGCGAGAAACGGCGGATGTTTCTTGCAGGCATTGGCACGCATGCAGTTTTTCTGCACCGCTCTATGGCGGACCGCGTGGGGAGACCCTCGGGTCTGCCGGATTCCAATGTCTCCGGTTCGCTAACCCCGCGCGGTCTGCCACCCTTTCGTTTAGCGACGTAGGTGGCAGCTCCTTAACCGACATTGGAGCTACACCCATGCATGACGCATCCACCCCCATCACCTTTCAACGCCACTGCCACCAATTGCGCGCCGTGATGATCGACAACCGCCCCTGGTTCGTCGCCCTCGATTTCGCGCTGATGATCGCCGCTGCCCGCCCCTATCGGTTGACCAAGCGCCTGTATCCCCACCAGCACCGTTTCGCGACGCTGCGCTTTGCCACTGGCCGTTGCGAGGAGCTGGAGTTGATCAGCGAGGCCGGGCTTTACCGGGCGTTGTACCGCTTCGGGCACCCGGAGCATTGCGCGTTGAGCCAGTGGCTCAGCGATGAGGTGATCCCGGCGTTGTACGACTATCACCGCGAGGTCGATGCCAGCCCGCGACGCATCCTGATGACCTGGGCGAACCAGCGTGTCGGCGCTCTGCGTTGGCAGGGGGAGCTGTGGATTGCGCGGCGGGACCTGCCGCATTTCATGGCGGCGCACGATGACCCTGCATTGAGTGATGGGCCGAGTTGGAAGCGGTTCTTCTAGGGCTCGGCCGGGAGCGCCGCATGAAGGTGCGGCGTTTTCTTTGCTGTGTGTACCGGGCAGGGACGGTGGGCTGAACAGAACTGTCGTGATTCACCTTGGACGTAGGGTGTGCTGCGCGCACCTGGAGCTCGCCGGCAGCACCGAGCGGCGGTGCGCACGGCACACCCTACGGCACGCGTTCATCCTGCCGGTTCTTCCACTTGAGCTCGAATGAGAAACGCCGCATGGGAATGCGGCGTTTCTTATTGCATGCACCCCAGGTAAAGGCGGGGCGCTCAGGCCGCTCTGCCCTGCCCCGCGCGGCGGCGTGATGAGAGCGGCAGCAGGTGGCGCAGTTCTTCTTCGACGATGCGGTTTTCGAGGCGCATGTCGAGCATGGGGCAGCTCAGTTCCAGGCAGTCGCCGTGCTGCAGGTGGGTGGCGACGATTTCGCTGTCGAGGCGGCTGAACAGATAATGCACCATGCCCGGCTGGAGGAACTGCGGGTGTTGTTCCAGCAGGGCTTCGCCGGCTTCCCGCGAGGCGCGCCAGGCCTGTGGGTCGAGGCGCAGGTGGGTTTCGCTGAAGCAGGCGCCATTGCGTTCGATGCGTTGGCGCAGGTGCAGCGGTTCGTCCAGTTCGCCCAGCAGCAGTTCCGAGGCCACGGCGCATTCGAGCAGGTGGGCGCGGGCGGATTGGCCCTGCAGCGGGTCGTGCAGGTCGTGGCCGAGGGTGACGCCGACGTGGAGCAACTGGCCCCGCGAGCCCACCAGGTAGATGGAGACCAGGCAGGCGTCCGCCGCGATGGCCTGGACGTGGTACGGCACTTCCAGGTCGTCGCGGTCGATGCGCAGGACGCGGCCGTTGCCCTTGTAGAACCAGCCGGCGTCGTCCCGCGCGCCCAGCGGCAGGCCGCTGACGTGGGTGAGCAGCGGGTTGTCGGGCATGGCGGGCGGGCGCAGGCGGGTTTCCTGGCGCAGGGCCGGCAGCGTGTGCGTCGGGCCCGGCAGGTGGCGCAGGTGCGCCAGGTGGTCCTGGTGGCGGCGCGCGCAGTCCTGCAGGGTCTGGTAGAGGCCGCTGCTTTCGCCGTGCACCCGCACCGTGTGCGCGGGGTCGTCGCCCAGCAGGCCGATGCGCGGCCCGCCGCTGTGTTCGATGTCGAGGACTTTCAGGTAGTCGCCCATTTCAATTACTCCCTAATAAGCAGTGCGGCGTTGGCCGGCGGTGTGGCTTCGCGGGGTGCCTGCGCGCGGCCTTCCTTGAGCCCGAGCGCCAGGCACAGGCCGGCGAGGCTGCCGGCCAGGGCCAGGTAGAGGATCGATGGCAGCCCGTGGTGGGTGGCGAGGTAGCCGGCGAGGATCGGCGCGAGGCCGCCGCCGAGGATTTCGCCGAAGCCGATGACGATGCCGGTGGCCGCCGTGAGCAGGTGCGGCGCCACCGACTCGCCCGTGAGCGGGCCGACGGTTAGGCAGATGAGGCTGAAGTTGAAGAAGGTGATGAAGAACAGCACCAAAAACAGCAACCAGGGCTCGGCAGGGGTGACGATCAGCGTGGCGACCAGCGCGGCGCTGGCGCAGAACGAGAGCAGCACCACCGGCTTGCGCCCGAAGCGGTCGGACAGGCCGGGGATGATCAGTTGCCCGACGAAGCCGCCGAAGCCGATCGCCGAGATCACCAGCGCCATCGCCTCCAGCGACAGCCCGAGGTGGTCGGTGAGGTAGCTGGGCAGCAGCGCACAGAGCACGAACTGGCAGGTGAGGATGCAGAACATGATGCCGATGTTGCGCCGCACGTTGCCGCTGCCGAGGGCCGCGAGCCACAGTCGCCAGGGCCGCTCCTGCCCGGCCTGGAGGGGTGCGGGGACGGGGCGGTAGGTGCGCTGCAGCCACCAGGCGAGGATGAACCCGGGGATGGACACGCTGATGAACACCCAGCGCCAGGAGCCGAGCCAGGCCAGCAGGCCGGCGGCGATCAGCGGCCCGAGGCCGAGCCCGAGGATGGGGAACACCGCCTGTTGCACGCCGATGTTGAAGCCGGTGCGCCGGGGGTGCGAGACCTGGGTGGTGACGCTGATGCTGGTGGGGGTGAAGGCGCCTTCGGAGAAGCCCATGAGGCCGCGCAGGAGGATGAGCCCGAGCACCCCGCCGGCCAGGGCGGAGAGCCCCGAGAGCAGCGAGAAGGCGAGCACGGAGACGACCAGCACGCGCTTGGCGCCGAGCCGTTCCACCAGGCAACCCATGCCCAGGGCGGAGACGCCCCAGGTGAGGGCCAGGGCCGCGGAGATGTTGCCGAGGTCCTGATAGTCCAGCTGCAGGTCGCGCATGATCAGCGGGAACAGCGGCAGGATGATGAAGCGATCCAGCCCCACCAGGCCGAAGCTCAGCGACAGCAGGATCACCATGCGTGTTTCGTAGCGGGCATCCCAGCCCGTGTCGCTTGCCTGCTCGCGCATGGCCAGCCCTCCTCTTCTAAGGAGCCGAAAAGGGTGGCGCGGGTTACCCCGCGCCACCGTGCCCGAGCGTGCTCAGGCTGCCCATTCACCGAGTGCCATTTCGGCGGTGAAGCCCGGCCCGAACGCGGCGAGCAGGCCTTTGCTGCCGGGTTTGGGGGAGCTGTCGAACTGCCGGCGCAGGACGTCGAAGACCACCACGCTGGCGATGTTGCCGGCCTCCGACAGGCTGGTGCGCGAGAGCGAGACGCGCTCGGACGGCAGGTCCAGGTGGCGGACCAGTTCGTCGAGGATCTTGCGGCCGCCGGTGTGGAAGATGAAGAAGTCGTTCTGCGCGCAGTTCTGCTGGTAGCCGGCCTGGTTGAGGCGCTCGATCACCGGCGCGACGTCCTTGATGGAGTTCATCACGGCCTTGTCGAGGGTGAAGTGGAAGCCGGTGTCCTTCACGTCGTACTTGATGAAGTGCTCGCTCTTGGGCAGGAAGAACGAGTCGGTGGCCTTGATGCGGAAGCCCTTGGCCTCGTCGTCCGCACGCAGCACGCAGGCGGACACGGCATCACCGAACAGCGCCGCCGAGATGAAGGAGTGCAGCTTGGTGTCGTCCGGCTGGTAGCACAGCGAGGAGAACTCCAGGGAGACGATCAGCACGTGGTTGTCGGCCTTCAGGGTGGCGAAGTCGTGGGCGCGGTTGATGGCGGCGGCGCCGGCCACGCAGCCGAGCTGTGCGATGGGCAACTGGATGGTGGAGTTCGGCAGGCCGAGGTCGTTGATCAGGTGGGCGGTGAGCGACGGCATCATGAAGCCGGTGCAGGAGGTGACGATGACCATGCGCACGTCCTCGGGCTTGAGGCCGGCGTTGTCCAGCGCCTGGCGGGCGGCGGCGGATGACATCTCGCGGGCGGCACGCTCGTAGACGATGCTGCGGTGGGTGAAGCCGGTGTGGATGGCCAGCTCGTCGATGGGCAGCACGAGGTGGCGCTCGTTGACCTCGGTGTTGAGGATCATGCGCTTGGCCAGGGCCATGCGCGGGTGGTCGCTGTGCAGGCTTTCCAGATGCTCGATCATCTGCTGCTGGGTGATCTTGTGTTGCGGGAACAGTACGTGGGGTTGGCAAAGAGTCGACATGTTGAATCCTCGTTGATCGTTCAAAATTTGTTCATTCAGTGGGTAGGAACCCGTTCTTCAGGCACAGCCAAGCCCGTCAGCGCTGGCATGGGCCAGCACTTCCCGGGGGGCAGCGGCAGGAGAAAAGGGCGTAAACCGCACGCCGGAAAATGACGTTCTTGTTTTAGCTGCCACGGAGCCCTTCCGGGCCCCGCGGCAAGAGCCTCAGTGGTCGAGTACGAACTTGTAGGCGTACTGCCAGGCCAGGTTGCTTTCACGCACCTGCTTGCGCACCACCATCCTCACGCGGGCGCCGACCTTGAGCTGGGCCGGGTCGACGACGTCGACGATCTCGGAGGCGATCACCAGGCCGTCGTCCAGCCGCACCATGGCGATGTGCCGGGGCACCACTTCGCCGTAGCCCATGGCCGCGAGGATCGGGTTCTCGGCATTGGCCATGACTTCGATATGGCCGGTGCGCTCGCAGCGGTAGGCGCTGACCTTCAGCGAGTTGCAGGCGCCGCAGACGGTGCGCCGGGGGAAGAAGATCTCGTGGCATTCGTCGCAACGGCTGCCTTCGAGCCGGTACTTGCCGCCGTGCTCGCGCCATTCGCGGAGCATGCTGGCGGTGGTCATCCGATGGATCTGTTCGGGGTAGAGAGACATGGTCGACACTCCTCAGTCGTTGGCCAGGACGATCACCGAGTTATGGGCGGCGTAACCCCCCAGGTTCTGCGAGACGGCGATACGGGCGCCGGGAACCTGGTTGGTGGACTCGCCGCGCAACTGGCGGAACAGTTCGGTGATGTGCAGGATGCCGTCGGCGCCGGAGGCGTGGCCGCGTCCGATGTTGCCGCCGTCGGTGTTCAACGGCAGTTGGCCGTCCAGGGCGATGCCGCCCTCGCGGACGAAGTCGCCGGCCTGGCCGGGTTTGCACACGCCCATGGATTCCATCTGGATGAGCCCGGCGCCGAGCAGGTCGTAGACCTGGGCGACGTCGATGTCCTTCGCGGTGATGCCGGCCTTCTTGTAGGCGATCTCGGCGCAGGCGATGGAGTTGGCCGAGACGGCCATGCCGACGTCCTGGGGCAGGCCCGGGTACTTCAGCGTCGGGTTGTGGTAGCGGGTGCCGTAGTAGTGCGACACGCCGGTGTAGGCGCAGCCCCGCACGAACACCGGTTTGTCGGTGTACTTGTGGGCCAGGTGCTCGGCCACGAGGATGGCGCAGCCGCTGGCCTCGCCCCAGGCGAGCATGGAGCCGCAGGCTTCGGTGCGCTTGAGCTCTTCGAGGCTGGGGATGGGGTGGCCATAGCGGGTGGAGCCGGGGGTGTTGTGGGCGTAGATGCGCATCTGCCGGCCGAAGCTGGCGAGCACGTCGGCCTCGCGACCGGCGTAGCCGTACTTGTGGAAGTACTCGGCGGTGGCCAGGGCGAAGGCGTCGGTGTGGGAGATGCCGAGGAAGTAGTCGTACTCGCACTCGGTGCTGGAGCCGATGTACTCGGCGTAGTTGAAGTGGTCGGTCATCTTCTCGAAGCCGCCGCACAGGACGATGTCGTATTCGCCGGAGGCCACCATCTGGTGGGCCATCTGGAACGACACCGAGCTGCTGGTGCAGTTGGCGGTGCTCATGAAGGTGGGCGCGGGGCTGATGCCGAGGGCGTCGGACAGGGTCGGGCCGAGGCCGCCGTATTCGGAAATGCCCTCGCCGTGGTAGCCATAGGCGACGCCCTGGATTTCACGCGGGTGCATCTTGGCGGCGTGGATGGCCTCGTAGGCGGACTCGACGATCATTTCCTTGAAGGTCTGCCGGACGCGGGAGTTGCCGGGTTTCGGCGTATGGGCGGCCGACACGATTGCAACGCGACGTGCAGTCATGGTTGTGCTCCTTGCAGTACGGGCGGTCAGAGGTAGGCGGTCAGGGCGTAGTCGGCGCGCAAATACTTGAATTCGTATTTGATCGACGTGCCGTAATCCACGTACACCTTGTTCTCCAACACCTTGCGCAGCGGCTTGGTGCGCTGCTGGTAGGCGAGGATGGCGTCGGTGACCGTCAGCGCGATGGCATCGCTGCCGGCGCCGAACCCGTACGACGAGAGGAGGATCTTCTGCCCCGGGCGTGCCTGGTCGAGCACGTTGATCAACCCCAGCAGCGGGCTGGCCGAGCCGGTGTCGCCGACGCTGCCGGCGTAGATGCCGGGCTCGATCTGGCGCGCCTCGAAGCCCAGGTGGCGACCCAGCGAGCGGGGGGTGGAGACGAGGTTCTGCTGGAACACCGCATAGTCGTAGTCATGGCTGGAGGTGCCGAGCTTCTTGAACAGGCCGTGCACGGCGCGAGCGGTCTGCTCTTCCAGGCCGATGCTGTTCTTGTCGGAGCCCAGGCCCATGCCGGAGCGGATGTAGCGCTCGCCTTGCGGGCGGATGTTGTCGGCGACGTCGGCGGCGCAGGAGAAGCTGCCGTCGAACTCGGCGATCAGGTTGTCGCGGCCCAGCAGCAGCGCGGCGGCACCGGCGCCGGCGTAGGCTTCGGTGAGGTCGCCCGGGGCGGTGTTGCGGTTGATGGTGTCGGCGCCGATGGCCAGGGCGTTGCGGGCCATGCCGGAGGCGACCAGGGCGTGGCCGATCTGCAGGGCCGAGGTGCCGGACTTGCCGGCGAACTGCACGTCGGCGCAGAAGGCGTCGTAGCCGCTGCCGAGCATCTCCAGGATCACCGCCGCCGAGGCGCGGGATTCATAGGGGTTGGTGCAGGTTCCCAGGTACAGGGCGTCGAGCTCGGCGATACCGCCCTGCTCCACCGCCTGCTGGGCCGCGAGGGCACCCAGGGTGATGACATCTTCGTCCGGCTGGAGCACGGCACGTTCGGTTATCCCTAACTGATCCCTGACCAGTCTCAGGTCGGCGTTACGCCAGACGCTGAGCACGTCTTCGACTTTCAGGCGGCACACGGGCAGCCCGTAGCCGTAACTGACAATTCCTGTCTTATGCACGGTCGTATTCCTCTTGAGCACATTTTCATTGAGACAAGCCATCCCTTGCCGTCCGGAATGGGCAGCACGCAAATCACATCGAAAAAGGAGTACCTGCTTGTTGTTGTTCTGATAGGTGGGAACGACGCGATGTTCGCTCGCCACAGGTATCCGCGACGTCCGCAGGTTGTCACGGGCACCGACCACCGCCACGCAGCGCTTACGCTTGAGCGTGCTGTATCTCTCAGCATTGACGCTGCAAAGTGCCACTGCGTGAAAATCTCTTTGTCTTCGTTGCCTCTCATCAGAGATACGAAACGTGCCGTATCGTATTTAGGAAACAATTCAACAGCCGTCACCTAAAGAGAAAAGGAAACCGGTAGCCTTGGTTCTATCTGCCTGTGATATGTGACCGCCGACCCGATCCCCTCATCTCAAGAGGGATTTTGTTACAGTACAACTAACCGAAACGGTCCGTATCGTTTCGTAAAAACGAGCCTATACCTTAGAATTCGTTTGTCAATACATTTTCTATGGGGACTTTGCCTTGAATCGAACCCGCTCCAGGAGCTCCATCGGCTCGCTACGTAGCCCGCATGCGCACAAAGCCATCCTCAAATCGACGACAGAAATTCTGACGGAAAGTGGCTATGCGGGGTTGAGCATCGAATCCGTCGCGCGACGGGCCAGTGCCAGCAAACCGACGATCTATCGCTGGTGGCGGAACAAGGCAGCCCTCATAGCGGAGGTCTACGAGAAGGAAAGCGAGCAGGTCAGGGTTTTTCCGGAATTGGGCTCGTTCCGCGAAGATCTATCCTTCCTGCTGCACAATCTGTGGAATATCTGGAGGGAAACCATTTGCGGCCTGGCCTTCCGCAGCGTCATCGCGGAAGCCCAGCTGGACCCGGAAACGCTCGAGGAGCTCAAGGACCAGTTCATGGAACGGCGCCGGGAAGTACCCAAGCGCCTGGTGGAAAATGCGGTGAATCGCGGTGAGCTGCCGAAGGACATCAACCAGGACCTGCTGCTCGACATGATCTTCGGGTTCTGCTGGTACCGGCTGCTCACCGATCAGTTGCGCGCCGAAGAGGACATCGACGACTTCATCAACTTGCTGATCAACGGTGTCTGCTCATCCCCCGCCACCTGAAGCAGGAACAGGACCCGCAGGGAGCGCGGGTCGTCCAGGTCAGGCCGGATCGCCGGAGAACTCGCGGTAGAGTTCCGGCAGGAAACTCGCCAGGTGATTGAACTCGCACAGGTCGTGCACCGCGAACTCGAACGCCAGCTCTTCCAGCCCGGCAGCGTCCAGGCCCAAGCCGGCGAGCAGGGCCTCCGCGCGTTCGGCGCCGGGGAACCGCGCCATCGAGGGATGCGCACCGACCCAGTAACGGCTGGTCAGCCACATCCCCTCTTCCATTTCCTTGAACAGGTGGATCATCAGCGACACCGGCACGTCCGGCTCCTGGGCCAGGCTCATCAGCGCACTGACGCTGCCGTCGATCTTCGCCTCGCGGTAGAGCGCCGGGTCCAGCCCCAGCTGCGCCGGCTCGTGGAAGTCGATCTTCAGGTCCATCAGCCGGGAGCCGACGTATTCCGTGGCGCAGAAGCTGTTGCCGTACAGCCGGTGCCGGAAGCAGCGGTCGGTGTCGCAGAGCTTGTGGGCATCGAGGCAAGGGTTCTTCACATGGGCATAGGGGAACCAGAGCATGTAGCGCTCGGCCTCGAGCGGGTGCCAGAGGAACCACCACTCGAACATCCGTGCGCTGCAGCCCGGAAAGAACTTGCGGCTCTGGACATAGGCCATCGGCCCGCTCAACAGTGCGTACCCGGCCTCCGCGCTGGCGTAGTCCGGATCGAGCAGCCGATTGATGTCCTCGACCGAGGGGCTCAGCGTCTGCTCCCGCGGCAAAGGCCCTTGTTGCAGTAGGCGCATGGCCGATAGCGGCACCCGCATATCGCCGCTGAAAAAGCGCGCATAAGGCTTGCCGCGAATCGCTTCGCGGTTGCGCAGGAACTGCTTCTGCATGGGCAGGGAAAAATAACTGAATGGCACCATCACGCGTGTTTGCATTGAAGTAACCTGCATCGTTGGCTCGATGGGATCAGGTGCGGACGGATCACATATCTCACCTTCCTGCGGGAAGGTGTCGGCCCCTGAGACGCTAGGACAGGCTAAAAGCAAAGTCAAATTTGAATTTAAACTAAGACGAAAAGAGTCGGTTCCATGACAACTACCGAGCAGCAGGCCCCCAGCCGGGCGCCTCGCCAGGACGGCCAGGCCACACGCCAGCAGATTCTCGAGATCGCCGGGCAGGTTTTCGCCGAACGCGGCTTCGCCAATGCCACCAGCAAGGAGATCTGTGCGCGCTCGCAAGCCAACGTCGCCGCCGTGAATTACCACTTCGAGGGCAAGGACGGGCTCTACACCGCCGTCCTGCTGGAAGCCCACCAGCGCATCATGACCCTGGAGACGCTGGAAGCGCTGACGGCCAGCGAGCTTACCGGCGAGGAAAAACTGCGCCGGCTGATCACGGAGCTGCTGGCGAGTCTCGGCAGTCCTCGCCTGGCCTGGCCCGCCAAGGTACTGGCGCGGGAGCTGCTGTCACCCTCCCCGCTGCTGCCGGCCGTATTGAAGAAAGAATCCTTTCCCAAGGCCCTCGCCACCCGGCGCATCATCGGCGAGCTGCTAGGCCTGCCGGAGGATGACCCGGCCGTGCTGCGCAGCGCCCTGAATATCTTTTCGCCCTGCCTGTTCCTGCTGATCGCCCACGACACCCTCAGCACGACCGTGCTCCCGGGCCTGGATACTGAACCTCAACCGCTGCTGGAGCACATGCTGACGTACGCCCTGGGCGGGCTTGCAGCGATTGGCGAACACCGCCGCAACGGCGGCGCTTAACGAACGCCGTAGCCCGGGGCTAGGTCAAGCGCCTTCCTGGGCTGAAGCCCGGGCTACGCCTGGCGGCCCGGCTATTGCGCTTCGCCATCCCAGGGCTTGCCGTCCAGCGGTCGGGCCCGCGCTTCCTCGGCCTCATCCAGCCCATCGCCCGCGCCGATCTCGCCGCCCCTCACCACGGACAGATCCTTGTCCGCCGGCACTACACCACCCGGGTCACGGCCGACACGGGTCTCGTTCTCGTCGATCAGGGTCTCGGGGCTGAGGTCATCGGCGGAGACGCCGTCCTCGTGCAGGCTGCGCCCCAGCGTCTCGCCGCCCGACATGCCGGCCTCACGCACGCGACGGTCAGGGAACTCACGCTCCACCTCTTCCTCCGGGCGCAGGTCGCCCACGCGCCCCTGGCGCTCGTCCTTGCGGTCACTGAAATCCAGCTGCTCCATGGACCCCATGCGGTCCTCGATGTCGTCGATCTCCCGAGGGGTATAGGGCTTGCGTTCACTGCTGCTCATGGCGGCTCTCCTGCTTGGCGTGTTCAAGGTGGACCGGCCAACACCCGCAAAGATTCAGGCTTATCGATGGCCTGCATGCCCGCCACAAGCCAACGCCCAGGCAAAATCTAGAATTCACTTTAAGTTATGTAAATTCATGTATATCAATGAGTTAAGAGATATACATAAAGTCATGAGATAGGAGATTTGTCGCCAGATACCCCTCAGCCCTGTGGCGACGAGCCAAATGATCACGGTGCGACGCACATGGCGCACCGAGCGCTCATGGCCAGCCTGAAAAGCACCAGGCTTTCGATTTTTAATTCTTATTTATCAATGATTTATGAAAGATATCTAAAAATAAAATCAACCTTAAGCTCTTGGAGCATGGCCTTGCCTGGCCCTCTGGAACGGGGCGCAACCTGACCTCGGAGCATGCCGCCGCCGCTCGCTCCGGATGGCGAAACCACACGAACTTTCCTCGCCCCCAAGGCATCAGACCCTATGACCCCGCTCTTCGGGGCCTGCTGCCCTGCCTGCCGTTCGGGCATGCCATCACGTGCATCCAACAGTCCTGCCATCAGCACTGAGAGAGCCCGATGAACCGCACCGCACTGCTCGACCGCTACCTGCAAGTCCGTGGCCACAGCGAATCCCTGGTGGCGCCCCTGAGCGAAGAGGACATGGTCGTGCAGTCCATGCCCGATACCAGCCCGGCCAAATGGCACCTCGCGCACACCACCTGGTTCTTCGAAACCTTCCTGCTGGCGCCGAACATCGCGGACTACAAGGTTTTCGACCTGGGCTTCGCCTACCTCTTCAACTCCTACTACGAGGCCCTCGGCCCACGCCAGCCGCGCCCCCAGCGCGGGCTGCTGACCCGACCACCGGTGTCGCAGGTCATGGCCTACCGCCGCTACATCGACGAACACATGCATGCACTGCTGCAGGACGGCATCACGGACGAGTTGGGCGCCCTCGTGGAGCTCGGCCTGGCCCATGAGCAGCAGCATCAGGAACTGCTGCTCATGGACCTGCTGCACCTGTTCAGCCGCTCGCCCCTGCACCCGGCCTACGACACCCGCTGGCGCGAGCCGGGTGGCGACCGGCCGGCGCGCTTCGTCGCCCTCGCCGGCGGCCTGGTGGAGATCGGCCACGACGGCCAGGGCTTCGCGTTCGACAACGAGGGGCCGCGCCATCAGGTATTCCTGCCCCCGTTCCAGATCGCCGACCGCCTGGTGAGCAACGGCCAATGGCTGGCGTTCATCGAGGCAGGCGGCTACTCCCGCGCCGACCTCTGGCTCTCCGAAGGCTGGGCAAAAGTTCAGGAAGAAGGCTGGGAAGCCCCCCTGTACTGGCGGCAGGATGGAACGGGCTGGATGGAGATGGGCCTCGGTGGCCTGCGCCCGCTGCAGCCGACATCACCGGTGACCCACATCAGCTACTACGAAGCCTGCGCCTACGCGACCTGGGCGGACGCCCGCCTGCCCAGCGAAGCGGAATGGGAAGTCGCGGCGCGCGCGGGGCTGCTTGGCCAGGTGGAGGATTGCGCCTGGCAGTGGACCGGCAGCGCCTACCTGCCCTACCCCGGCTTCCATCCCTCCGCCGGCGCGGTGGGCGAGTACAACGGCAAGTTCATGGTCAGCCAGATGGTCCTGCGCGGCGGCGCCAGCATCACCCCGGCCGGCCACGCACGGCCCAGCTACCGCAATTTCTTCTACCCGGCCCAGCGCTGGATGTTCTCCGGCCTGCGACTGGCCCGCGACGCCCGCGCCGACGAGCAGGCCAGCGAGCACGAAGGCTTCGCCGAGGACGTGCGCAGCGGGCTCGGGGCGCCGAACAAGAGCCTGCCGCCGAAGTACTTCTACGACGCCGCCGGTTCCGAGCTGTTCGAAGCCATCTGCCGCACCCGCGAGTACTACCCCACGCGCATGGAAACGGCACTGCTGGGCGATATCGCCAGGGAGCTTTCAGCGGTCATCCCACCTGGCGCGGCGCTGGTGGAGTTCGGCAGCGGTGCCAGCCTGAAGACCCGACTGCTGCTGGACGCGGCACCGCAGATCGGCCTCTACCTGCCCATCGACATCAGCGAGTCGGCCCTGCGCAAGGCCACCGCCATGTTGCTGGGCGCCTATCCGGATCTCTGCGTACTGCCCCAGGTGGGTGACTTCACCCACCTGCCGCACCTGCCGCAAGCGGCCGCCTCCCGGGCACGGGTGGCCTTCTTCCCCGGCTCGACCCTGGGCAACTTCAGCCCGGCGGAGGCGCTGCGCTTCCTGCGCTCGGTGCGCCGCTTCCTCGGTCGCGACTCACGCCTGATCCTGGGCCTGGACATGCAGAAGGATGTCGCCACGCTGGAGGCCGCCTACGACGACGCCGACGGCATCACCGCACAGTTCAACAAGAACCTGCTCGCTCGCATCAACCGCGAACTGGATGGCGACTTCGACCTCGACGCCTTCGCCCACCTGGCGCGCTGGAACGCGCAGGACCGCTGCATGGAGATGTTCCTGGTCAGCCTTCACGAGCAGGAAGTCCGCGCCGCCGGCCGGCGCTTCCACTTCACCGCCGGGGAGCGCCTGCACACCGAGTGCTCGCACAAGTACAGCCTGGAAGGCATCGCCGAGATGGCCGCCGAATCCGGCTGGCGCCTCGCCCGCCACTGGCTGAGCCCGGAACCGCAGGTGGGGATATTCGTGTTGGAGAGTGGTTGAGGCTGCTGAGGGCACCTGAAGCTGGCAGGCGCCCGGCTCAGCCTCATACACCAACGCCGTCTTCGCACATGAGCATCTGCCTGGGCGATCTCATCGCTACGATGCATGCCATTGCGACCCAGGCCGTGCCTACCGACAGCGGCATGGCCACCCCGTCATTGCGCCTATCACCGTGAAGGAACAGGCCTGAGCCTGATGTGCCTGCGGGCAATCTGCCGGTCAGATTTCCTTACTCATCTCCCGCAACCCCTTGCAATACAAACACCTGCTCCACAACAGCGGAAAAAACCACTGACGCCCCCACCGGAAGGTGATCGACGGGGTCGCCCTAGCATCTGCGCTCGCCCTTTCACAGACACAAGGATGAAGCCGATGCCAGCCCTCAAAACCACGCTCCACGCGCCCCAGCTATTGCTGCTGGCCATGCTTGGCGCCCAGGCTTCCAATGCACTGGCCGACACCCCCAGGCTTCCGCCGGGTAGCACCCTTACCGCCGAGTCCCATTTCGCGCCACCTGCCGTCCTGCGGCAGGTGCCATTACCCGGCAACCTCCCCGCTACTCCCCCGGTCTCATCAGTACCGAAAGCGGATGCGCCCAAACCTCCCATCAGCAGAAGCAACGGCCTGCAAGCACGCAGCAATGCTTACACCCCGCTGTGTACCTCGCTTTCGATCAACCAGCTGTACACCCTTTCCGGTGTGCAACAAGGCGGCAGCTACTGCTACCACTTCGAAATCGGCCAGCATTCCAAGACCGAAGCCGTCGTCACCGAGCAGAGCCCAGGCACTGACTTCGAACTCTTCCTGTTGAGAGACATCGGCAACGGCAACCTCCAGTTGGTCGGGCATTCCAACCAACCCGGCAATGCGGACGAATCGATCCTCGCCGTCACGCCACCCGGTCATTACTACTGGCTGATGAACGCCCACGCCTCCGACGGCTCGCCCGTCGGCTTCGGCGCACTGGTCGCCGCCCCGATCGATGCCCATGAACCCAACGACAGCCTCGAGTCGGCCACCGTCCTGCCCGACACCCTGAACGTCATCACGGGTAACTCGGACAGTGCCTGGGACTACGACTATTACGCGTTCACCAGTGTTCGCGGGCAGACGCTGCGGCTCATGTTGACGGGAGCGGAAGCTGGGACGAGTAATCGCTGGTTGTTGGAGACTTATGACGAAGGCACGTGGAAGGCGGAGAAAAAAGACACGCCATTGAATATCAAAGGACGCGCAGCCAACTATCGCTTGCAAGTCAGGGTCCGTCCAAACCCGGCCGTGGCATGGAGCCCCTATCCTCGCTATCGACTCACAATTGGCTCAACGCCATTTATGCGCAAACATTATTTGGAGGGAGAGTCAAACGTCCTGCGGATTCCGGCTTCAGCTCAGTCAACGAGTCCGTACAAATACCTAACGACACAAGCTTATCGCCAACTGACATGGTCCATGTATTTAACAGATAGCACCGGAAGCCCATTAAAAGGAATTACCCCCGTACTCTACTTGATAAAGCATCTGCGATCCGGCCAAGCAAACTATATTCCCCATCCAATTAAAACCGAAGCCAATGGCTGGGCCCACGGGACTGTAGACCTAGGGTCTTGTTATGGCGACTGGAATACAACCTTTATCGATTACGCTGGAATATACAAAAACACCTGGCGCACAGATTATAACTACGGACAATGATTTATAAGGCTACATGAAGATTCAAATATAGGAGTTGGCAGCCTTGAGAGCTACATTACTCTAGGGCATATTTGCCAGCAATCACTAATAAGTAGCGGACGCTAAATTGATTCGTGCGGGCGAGCAGCCCGCACGAACTTATTTTATACTACGGATAAATTTTGCGCTCACTCCAATGCCCATATCGGACAACACCAAACTGAGACAGATGAAGGAGGAGGCTATTGAATTCCATCGCCACGAATGCATCCGCGAAATTACTTTTGTCCAAGTGATAGCGACCAAGCCCCTCCAGATCGACATTCATATCTGATTCAACTCGCTCAATTGCCAGTTCTACATAGCGATTGGCGTACCGCAGCAACTCCTCAGAAGCATTCATCCGTGCCGACAGGCGTTGCGCCACATCATCTCTAAGCAGGCCGTTGTGGTTACGCACAATGATCTTCCCGTCGCCATCGACCGATATCCCCACCATGCCGTCTGGCATGACCGGCTCCCGCCCTGACAGCTCCCGCAGCATCTTGCCGTAGAGTTCCTGAAACCCTGCATGGGCCATATTGAGTTCTGCGTCGATCTGCTCCAGCGGACGGGCATTCTCCTTGGATGGACGCTTCGCCTGCTCCAAGGCCCAGACCTCGTAGTCGCCGCCCCCGCTCTGACCCGACGACAATTGCCCCAGCCGGTCATATGTCCGCGCCTCGATAAAGCTGTCCAGATCCTCCTGCGGCCGTTCCTGGGGTGTGGCCACTGTGCGCGTCGACTCTGCCGCCTTGGCGACTTCAGCGAGGCGGGTGTCCGAGCGGGTGGTCCAGAGTGGCAGGCTGCTGTTGATTTCCATGGCGTTCTCTCCTTTCAAGTATTACAAGGAGGTCGGCCAGAGCAGGCTAAAACTGAGAGAGTACATCGCCACTTGATCGCCCATTTATAAGTAGGACCCAGCCTACAAGGCTGGGTTTCCGGAAGCCTCTCACTCCGGCCTATAGAGCTTTGGTTCCGTCCAATACCCGTAACGTATGACGCCCCATGAAAGCAAATGACCTTGAAGGCTATTGAACTCCATGGCCGTTACGACACTCGAGAAATTTTCCTTGTCCAAGTGGTAACGACCCAAGCCATCGAAATTCACGTTCATGTCTGACTCAATGCGCTCAATGGCCAGCTCCACATATCGATTGGCGTACTGCAGTAGCTCGGGCGAAGCATTCATGCGAGCAGACAGACGTTGAGCCACGTCATCCCGTAGTAGCCCGTTGTGGTTACGCACGATGAACTTTCCATCACCTCCTACCGATATCCCAACCATGCCGTCAGGCATGACTGGCTCCCGCCCCGACAGCTCCCGCAGCATCCTGCCGTAGAGTTCCTGAAAACCCGCATGAACCATGTTGAGTTCTGCATTGATCTGCTCCAGCGGGCGGGCATTCTCCTTGGGTGGGCACTTTACTTGCTCGGTTATCCATATCTCGAAATCACTGGCCACGTTCGGACCTGACGGCAGTTGGCCCAATCGGTCATAGGTCCGCGCCTCGATAAAGCTGTCCAGATCCTCCTGCGACCGTTCCTGGGGTGTGACCACCGTGCGCGTCGACTCTGCCGCCTTGGCGACTTCAGCGAGGCGGGTGTCCGAGCGGGTGGTCCAGAGCGGCAGGCTGCTGTTGATTTCCATGGCGACCTCTCCTTTTTGGGTATTCCCTTCAAGGTCGGCCGGGGTGAGTTGAAACTGAGCGGGGAGAGCCTGCAGAGCGTCCTATACCGCTGTAGGAACAGAACGGCTCATGGTACCTAAGGCTTAACGAAGAACCGAGTGTAGGAGTCGGCAGCCCAGAGAATTCCGTAGTTTTAGGGCATCTATGTCAACAGACACTTCTTAAGAGCGAGCGTTGATGCTTGAGCTTTGTGCGGGCTAATAAGCCCGCACATTCCAACTAGGCTGGCGGATGAATCCGTCGCTCGGTCCAGTGTCCATAACGTACGACACCCCATGAGATCAGATGGGCCTGAAGGCTGTTGTACTCAAGGGCTCTGACAACGCTCGAGAAATTGCTTTTGTCCAAGTGATAACGGCCGAACCCATCGAAGTCCACGTTCATATCCGACTCGATACGCTCGATGGCCAACTCCACATAACGATTGGCGTACTGCAGCAATTCGGTGGAAGCGTTCATTCGTGCAGACAGCCGTTTCGCCACATCATCCCTGAGTAAGCCATTGTGATTACTGACGATGATGTTGCCTGCGCTATCGACCGATATACCAACCAATCCGTCACGCATAACCGGCTCCCGCCCCGACAACTCTCTCAATATGCTGCCGTAGATCGCCTGAAACCCCGCATGCGCCATGTTCAGCTCCGCATCGATGATTTCCAGCGGACGCGCATTGTCCTTGGGCGGGCGCGTCACCTGTTCGATGGCCCATATCTCAAGATCGAAACTCACCTGCGGCTTCGTTGGCAATTGCGCCAACCGGTTGTAGGTATGACTTTCGATGACTCGATCCAGATCTTCCTGCGGCAGTGCCTCTGGCAGAGCCAGTGCTCGGGCTGACTCGCCCGCCTTGGCCACTTCGGCGACCCGGGTATCCGAGCGCATGAGCCATAACGGCAGGTTGCTCGTGATTTCCATGACGACCTCTCCTTTCTGGGGTGTTCCCTCAAGGTCGGCCGGTGTGTTTTTAAGCTGAGTGCGACGAGCGACTGGAACGTCCTATTCCCATGTAGGAACAAGACGCTCCAGTCGGAGCAGCCCGGGGGTGTGGGTGATGCAGCTCACCGGGGCACGATCGGCCCCGGCGGAAACAGCATCAGCCCGCCTGGCGGATCCCCTGCTCCTGGGCACTGGCGAGCTTGACGATGCGCCGGCTGCCGCAGCCGGCCTGGAGCAGCACCATGTCCTCGAACACCTGCTTGCCCAGGCGCAACACGGCGCTGGGGTCCTGGTAATCGACATGGTTGAGCCCGGCCACGGTGAAGTGTTCATGGGTCGCCGGGTTATGCACGAAGAGGCTGAAGGTGCCGTCCGTAAGCGTCCGGCTTTCCACCCTGCAACTGGGGATGGCGCGCGCGAGCATCAGGTCCAGTTCCTTGCCAGACAGTGCAGTTTTCATCAACAGCCTCCTTGTTACGGTCATGCCGGCCGCGTGAATTCGGGCCGCGCGCAATGGGGGTCAGAGCATGCGTACCGGGAACACCGATGCGCCGTCCACGCCCCTGATGGATGGCCGCTCGGCCATCACCTCGAAAATCGCCTTGTCCTGCCCGGGGTCCAGCGGCTCCAGTTCGATCAGCCGCGTACGGTTCCAGTTCTCCGGCGCCGCCCCCGCGAAGCTGATGTGCCCGGCGAGCCCATCCAGCGCCGCCCAGTCCTCGAACTGCGCCAGGCCGAAGTCGAGCGTCACCGCGCGCGGCTCGAGCCGCACGACGCCTTCGGCCAGTGCGGGCGAGTACAGGGTCAGATGAGCGAGGGACGTGATCATCCTGATACCTCCGGAAGCCGGTGAGACAGGCTCGGAAAAGGTCTTCAACCCCCAGGGGAGCACAGGCAGCTAGCGATAAACATGCCAATACAGGTTTTCTGCGGTTTCACTGAACCCTCTCGCCGCCCTGCACAGGAAAACCTCGACAACCTGATATCGGCACGATGGCAAACCACCCAAAAAGCCGGGGAACCCGCATCCTTGAGCGGGGACGCGCCCATGCATTCTGCACGGGCGATCTGCACGATTCGGGCGATTTGCAAGATCGCGAACAGGCGCGATGCGATGATAAGGGGCGGGCTGCACACCCATGGTGCTCGTCGATTCCGCACGGGAAGGCGACCGGGAAATCACCTGATATCAGCGCGTCATCTCGATGATATTGAAACCATTGCAGCGGACGAACGGCCTCTTCCAGCAGCGTAATAAGGCTGAACTCACACGCGCTCCCGGACTTCTCAATAACAACTCACGCGTATCCCAACTTGAGGCCCGGTCGCTGCGGCATGCGTCGGGCTTCTTTTTTGGATGGACCCACCCGTACCTGGACGTAGCCATGGCTTTTCAACCCTCAGCCGAAGAATTGCAGCAAAGGCTGGATGCCCGGCTGGACAACCACCTGTGCGTGGTCAAGTTCCGCGACGACGAAGTGGTGCTGTCCCTGCGCGACCTGCGCACCGGCCGCCTGACCATCGTCTCCGGCCTCTTCCCCCGCCACTGGGCCAGCCACGAACAGTTCGAGGCCCTCAATGGCCAGTTGATCGATGAACTGGAGCGCATGCTCGAGCAGGACCCGGGTGGAGGCGACGCCGCCCTGCCGGAGGGCGACTGACCATGCCCCTCGCCCCGCTCGACGAGCAATTGCGCACCACCCTGCACGACGCCTCGCTGAACAACCAGGTGGCCTGCATCACGCTGGTCAGCGCCGCGCAGAAGATCGACGACGAGGAGCTCTGCGAAGCCCTGTTCCGCACGGTGGCGATCCTGCGCAGCGACGCCGAGCGCCTGGCAGCGCTCGCCAGGGAGGCTTCACGCGGGCGCATCCGCCGCAAGCCCTGAAAGGGCGCGCCTCGGCACAAAGGCGGAACCTGTCCGGCAGCACCGGCTCTATAAGTCCCTGAGAGGCGCCTGGGGGCGCAAACGGCATCAAGACCGTCGACGTTGAATGAACTGGAGATCCACATGGGTTGTTATCACATTTCCCCCACGGAAAAGGGGTGGGAGTTGCGCAAGGAAGGTGCGACGCGCCCGTCCAAGACCGCCAGCGAGAAAGCCGTACTGCTCGAGAGCATCGAGAGCTTCATGCAGAACCGCGCAGGCACGGTGAAGGTGCACGGGGAGGACGGCAGCGTCGAGCAGGAACTGCGCTATCCGCCCGCCCGGCGTTACTACGACTCGTCGGGCGACTAGCGCGCGTCACCGCCTCGCCCGGGTTTCAGCGGCCTCCTGGCCACTGATCCCTGCCGGCACTGAAAAACGCGATCGACCCGGGACGTCCGCCTCACGCCTTGCAGGTGAGCGTCCCGGATCGGTCGCGTTGTCGCATTCGACGCTCAGGCACGCGAGATGCCGGTGATGGTGATGCCGTAGCGCTTGAGCAACTGGATCGCCGGCTCGCGGCTGTGGTCCTCGCTCTCGGCATACTCCCCGGCAGGCAGGTTGTCCTCGGCCCACGCCAGCAACTGGCGGTTGGCCTCCTCCGTATCCGGTTTGCTCGCCGCCTCGATGTCCAGCGTCGAGGTGTTGTTGTCCTTGTGGTAGGTGATGATCCAGTGCGCCATGTCGGTTACCTCGGCGTTGGCGGGTGTCTCTCTGCTGACTGGCGCCAGCGACGATGAGTTCACTGCCAAGCGCCTTGCCGACTTGAACTTTCCTCCTGCCGCTTCCCTCGAATTGCCATTGGCGCCACCGCTTCGCTGCACGCTCGGCGCCATTCACGTCGCATTCGCCACCGGAGGCCTGGTCCAGGGATGAACCCGCTGCATACCCCCTCATCGAGGAACGTTCGCATCGCAACCGGCCTCCTGGCCGCACTGCTGTTGGCCGCCTGCCAGGAGCAGGAGACGCCCAAGCCCGTGCAGCGGGTCCTGGTGCAGAACATCGAGGAAGCCGATTTCAGCGCCGAAGTGCGCCTCACCGGCGACATCCAGGCCCGCGTCGAGGCCCAGCAGGCCTTCCGCGTGGGCGGCAAGATCATCGAACGCCTGGTGGACGTGGGTGACCAGGTCCAGGCGCAGCAGGTACTGGCGCGCCTCGACCCGCAGGAGCAGCGCAGCAACCTCGACACCGCCAATGCGGCCGTCACCGCCCAGCGCGCGCAGCTCAAGGAGGCCGAGCTGGCCTTCGAGCGCCAGCGCAAGCTGCTGCCCAAGGGCTACACCAGCCGGAGCGAGTTCGACCAGGCACAAGCCCAGCTGCGTGCCACCCGCAGCTCCCTGGACGCCGCCGAGGCCCAGGCCGCAAACGCCCGCGACATGCTCGCCTATACCGAGCTGAAGGCCTCGACCGACGGCGTGATCACCAGCCGCCACGCCGAAGTCGGCCAGGTGGTGCAGGCCACGGTGCCGATCTTCACCCTCGCCCGCGAGGGCGAGCGTGACGCCGTGTTCAACGTCTACGAATCGCTGTTCGACCAGCAGCTGGAGAGCCAGGACGTGACCGTCGCCCTCCTCGGCCAGCCGCAGGTGACCGCCAAGGGCGAGGTGCGCGAGATCACCCCGACCATCGACCCGCAGAGCGGCACCCTCAAGGTCAAGGTGGCGCTGCAGGACGTGCCGCCACAGATGAACCTGGGCGCCGTGGTCACCACCCGCCTGCGGCCGCGCAGCGGCGATGGCGTCGTGCTGCCCTGGTCGGCGCTGACCAAGGCCGGGCGCGAGCCGGCGGTGTGGCTGGTCGGTGATGACCAGCGGGTGGCGCTGCAGAAGGTCGGCGCGGTTCGCTACGCCAGCGGCAAGGTGCTGGTGGGCCAGGGCCTGCAAGCGGGCCAGCGGGTGGTGATCGCCGGCGGCCAGTTGCTGCACCCCGGCCAGCAGGTGGAGATCGCCCGCGCCGAACAGGCCGCCGAGCCGGACAAGGCCGCAGCGGTGCGAGAGGATCGCGGCGAGCCGGCGCCACAGCCCCAGGTCGAAGGGAGCGTGCCCCATGAATGACGCCACCCGCATCGCCTGCCTCCTGCCCCTCGGCGCCTTGCTGCTGGCCGGCTGCGGCGAGCAGGAACAGACGCCGCCCCCACCGCGCCCGGTGCTCAGCGTGGTGGTGGAGAGCCAGCGCCAGGAGAGCGTCGGCCGCTTCGCCGGCACCATCCAGGCGCGCTACGAAACCACCCTGGGCTTCCGCACCAACGGCCGCATCGCCTCGCGTGCGGTGGATGTCGGCGACAAGGTGGCCAAGGGCGCCCTCCTCGCCACCCTCGACCCCACCGACCAGCAGAACCGCCTGCGTGCCAGCGAGGGCGACCGCGCCAGCGCCGAAGCGCAATGGATAGACGCCCAGGCCGATGCCCGCCGCCAGGAGGAGCTGTTCGCCCGGGGCGTTGGCGCCAAGGCCAACCTCGACGCCGCCCGTACCCGCCTGCAGACCAGCCGCGCCAGCCTCGACCAGGCCCGCGCGGCGGTGCAGCAGGCCAGCGACCAGCTCGACTACACCCGCCTCACTACCGACTTCGACGGCGTCGTCACCGCCTGGCGCGCCGAGGCCGGCCAGGTGGTCGCCGCCGGCCAGGACGTGGTGACCCTGGCACGCCCGGAAGTGCGCGAGGCGGTGTTCGACCTGCCCGACGACCTCGTCGCCGCCCTGCCCGAGGACGCCACCTTCCTCGTCAGCGCCCAGCTGCAGGAGAACGCCTCCACCACCGGGCGCATCCGCGAGATGGCACCCCAGGCCGACGCCGCCACGCGCACCCGCCGCGTGCGCCTGAGCCTGGAACAGACCCCGGACAGCTTCCGCCTCGGCACCACGGTACGGGTGGAACTGAGCAGCCCGGTGACCCCGCGCGCCAGCCTGCCGGCCAGCGTGCTGGTGCGTGCGGAACCCGGTGCGCAGGAGGACCGTGGCCAGGTCTGGGTGGTGGACGAACAGGCCGCCGTCGTGCACCGCCGCGAAGTGCAGGTGCTCAGCCGCGAAGGCGAGCGCGTGCTGGTCGGCAAGGGGCTCGCCGATGGCGAGCGGGTGGTCAGTGCCGGGGTCAACAGCCTCAAGGAAGGCCAGGCAGTGAAACTGGATGAAGGGGATCGGCCATGAGTGATGCCAAGGGCGGCTTCAACCTCTCGGAATGGGCGCTGCGCCACCAGTCGTTCGCCTGGTACCTGATGGCGGTGGCACTGGTGATGGGGGTTTTCTCCTATTTCGAACTGGGCCGCGAGGAAGACCCGGCCTTCACCATCAAGACCATGGTCATCCAGACCCGCTGGCCCGGCGCCACGGTGAACGACACCCTGGAGCAGGTCACCGACCGTATCGAGAAGAAGCTCGAGGAACTGGACAGCCTCGACTACGTGAAGAGCTACACGCGGCCGGGCGAGTCCACCGTCTTCGTCTACCTCAAGGACACCACCGACGGCACCCGGATACCCGACATCTGGTACCAGGTGCGCAAGAAGATCGACGACATCCGCGGCGAATTCCCCCAGGGCCTGCAGGGCCCGGCATTCAACGACGAGTTCGGCGACGTCTACGGCAGCCTCTACGCCTTCACCGGCGACGGCCTCAGCTACCGCCAGCTGCGCGACTACGTCGAGCGCGTACGCCTGGACATCCGCAGCGTCAAGGACCTGGGCAAGGTGCAGCTGATCGGCGAACAGGACGAGGTGTTCTACCTCAATTTCTCCACCCGCAAGCTGGCCGCCCTGGGCCTCGACCAGCGCCAGGTGATGCAGAGCCTGCAGGCGCAGAACAGCGTGACGCCCTCGGGGGTGATCGAAGCCGGCGCCGAGCGCATCTCGGTGCGCACCTCGGGCGAGTTCCGCTCCCAGGCGGACCTGGAGGCGGTCAACCTGCGCATCAACGACCGCTTCTACCGCCTCGCCGACCTCGCCAGCATCCAGCGCAGCTACCAGGACCCGCCCACCTCGCTGTTCCGCTTCAACGGCGAGCCCGCCATCGGCCTGGCGGTGGCCATGCGTGACGGCGGCAACATCCAGACCTTCGGCGCGGCGCTGCATGCACGCATGCAGGAGGTCACCAACGAACTGCCGATCGGCGTCGGCGTGCACCAGGTGTCGAACCAGGCCGAAGTGGTGGAAAAGGCCATCGGCGGCTTCACCAGCGCGCTGTTCGAGGCGGTGATCATCGTCCTGGTGGTGAGCTTCATCAGCCTCGGCGTGCGCGCCGGCCTGGTGGTCGCCTGTTCGATCCCGCTGGTGCTGGCCCTGGTCTTCGTGTTCATGGAATACAGCGGCATCACCATGCAGCGCATCTCCCTCGGCGCCCTGATCATCGCCCTCGGCCTGCTGGTGGACGACGCCATGATCACGGTGGAAATGATGGTCACCCGCCTGGAACTGGGCGACTCGCGGCACGACGCCGCCACCTACGCCTACACCTCCACCGCCTTCCCCATGCTCACCGGCACCCTGGTCACGGTGGCCGGCTTCGTACCCATCGGCCTCAACGCCAGCTCGGCGGGCGAATACACCTTCACCCTGTTCGCGGTGATCGCCGTCGCCCTGCTGCTGTCGTGGGTGGTCGCGGTGCTCTTCGCCCCGGTCATCGCCGTGCACGTGCTGCCCGCCACGCTCAGGCACAAGGAAGAAAAGAAGGGCCGCATGACCCGCTTCATGGACCGCGGCCTGCGCCTGGCCATGGGGCACCGCTGGGCGACCATCGTCCTGACCGTGGCGCTGTTCGGCGGCTCGCTGTTCCTCATGCAGTTCGTCCAGCAGCAGTTCTTCCCCTCCTCCGACCGCCCCGAGCTGCTGGTGGACCTGAACCTGCCGCAGAACAGCAGCATCGCCGAGACCCGCGCGGTGATGGATCGCTTCGAGGCCAAGCTCAAGGACGACGATGACATCCAGCGCTGGAGCTCCTACATCGGCGAGGGCGCGGTGCGCTTCTACCTGCCGCTCGACCAGCAGTTGCAGAACCCCTACTACGGCCAGCTGGTGATAGTCGCCAAGGACATGGAGGCGCGACAGCGCCTCTCCGCCCGCCTCAAGCAGCGCCTGCGCGACGAGTTCGTCGGCATCAGCGGCTACGTGCAGCCCCTGGAGATGGGCCCACCGGTGGGGCGGCCGATCCAGTACCGCATCAGCGGTCCGGACATCGACAAGGTGCGCGAGTACGCCATGGCACTGGCGGCGCGGCTGGATGCCAACCCCAACGTCGGCGAGATGATCTACGACTGGAACGAACCCGGCCGCGTGCTGAAGATCGACATCGCCCAGGACAAGGCGCGCCAGCTGGGCCTCTCCTCCGAGGACGTGGCGCAGATGATGAACGGCGTGGTCACCGGCGCCACCATCACCCAGGTGCGCGACAGCATCTACCTGGTCAACCTGGTGGGCCGCTCCGAGGAAGGCGAACGCAACTCGCCGGAAACCCTGGAGAACCTGCAGATCGTCACCCCCAACGGCACCTCCATCCCGCTCAAGGCCTTCGCCACCGTGGGCTACGAGCTGGAGCAGCCACTGGTCTGGCGCCGCGATCGCAAACCCACCATCACCCTCAAGGCCAGCGTCCACGGCGACATGCAACCCACCGACCTGATGGCCAGGCTCAAGCCCGAGGTGGACGACTTCGCCGCCGGGCTGCCCGCCTCCTACCGCATCACCCCCGGCGGCACGGTCGAGGAAAGCGGCAAGGCCCAGGGGCCCATCGGCCAGGTGGTGCCGCTGATGCTGTTCCTCATGGCGACCTTCCTGATGATCCAGCTGCAGAGCGTGCAGAAGATGTTCCTGGTGGCCAGCGTGGCCCCCCTGGGGCTGATCGGCGTGGTGCTCGCCCTGCTGCCCACGGGTACGCCCCTGGGCTTCGTGGCGATACTCGGGGTGTTGGCGCTGATCGGCATCATCATCCGCAACTCGGTGATCCTGGTGACCCAGATCGACGAGTTCCATCGCGAAGGCGCCCATCCCTGGGACGCGGTGATCGAAGCCACCCACCACCGCACCCGGCCCATCCTCCTCACCGCCGCAGCGGCCAGCCTGGGCATGCTGCCCATCGCCCGCGAGGTGTTCTGGGGCCCCATGGCCTTCGCCATGATCGGCGGCATCATCATCGCCACCCTGCTCACCCTGTTCTTCCTGCCGGCCCTCTATGTCGCCTGGTACCGCATCCACGAACCGGACGACGACACGCCGCCGGCACGACATGCGCAGGAGGCGTAACGGCGCCGTAGGGTGGACCACGCTTTACCGGTCCACCAATCGGAGCCATGCCGAGCACCGCCGGTGGATGAAAAAAGCGCCATCCACCCTACAGGCGTGCACCCGCAAAGGTCCGAAATGAGCAAGTTTGTAGGGGCGCGGCGCGCAGCACCGCCGTAGTGAGGACCAGGCGGCGCTCCGTTTCAGCCCACCGCCACAACACAAAAGCTTCGCGAGCAGAGCTCGCTCCTACGAGACCGTGCCTGGGCACACCCCCGTGGGAGCCAACTCATTCTCGATGTGCCATTCACGCGTTGCGATGCAATTCGGCCAACTTCGCTGCGGCCTCTTCGATGCGCGCCTTGAGCGCTTCGATTTCCTCGCGACGCTCGGCGATCACCCGCTTGGCCGGGCACTGCCCGGTGAGCCCACGGGCAAGCACCACGCCACCCCCGCCGGCACGCAGCCACCCGACCAGGCCGCCCTGGCGCAGACCGGTACCGACCATCACCAGGCCACCTGCGATGCACAGGAAGCGTTCCCACCCCTCGACGTTGTGAGGGCGGGCAGCGTTTTCACGGGACTGGGGCTCGAAGGCGACCATGGTGTTCTCCTGGCGCTATGGGTGTGTAGTAACGACTGGCCAGGCGCCTTGGGGGTTCAGTGTGCTGGACGAGCGGAACGCGGGACCACCGCGAAGGCGGCCCCGCTATCAGTTCATGCAGGCTTGTGGCCCTGGTCGAGGCTCTGGTCCACCAGCCAGCGGCCATGGGCCAGGGAGGCCCGGCGGGCGCTGTCCTCCTCGGCGAGGAAGGCCGAACGGGCCGGCAACGGGATGCGCCGGGTACGACTGCCATCGGGGGCGGTGATGTGCACGCCACCGGCCCAGGGTGTGGGGATGCCCGGGTGCTCGATCAGGTGCGCGGTGATGATGTGGTCACGGTGGGTGCACTGGTTGCTGCTGTTCATGGCTCTGCCTCCATTAGGCGGGAGGAGCGGGATACGGCGACGGCCCTCCCTTCGAGTGGATGCCCAGCGGGCATGGACCTTCACCATAGCGCAGCCCCACGCCCCGACCGCCCGAGCCGACGAGCGTCGCCCTCCAGATGCCGGTTGCCCGCACCCACTCGCTGCGATTGACAGCCCGCCGCCGCCCCCAGCAGCTGCATGGATACCCCGGCGCTGGATGCCCCGGCGATCATCCGCCATCACAACCTGACGCTGTCGGGACCGTTCGCCACGCTGGCGAAGACCGCCCAGGTGAGCTTCTGAGGCAAGCCGCGGCGACTGTAGGGGCGACTTCAGTCGCCAAGCGGTGCGCAGCGCCGCCCTACTGCCAGCCCGGGCGGGCGTGGGGTGGGCGTAGGGTGGGCTTCAGCCCACCGATAAGGCTTCGCGAGCAGAGCTCGCTCCTACGGGAATGTCCCGCCCCCCACTTCACCCCAACAACGACGCCACCGTGCGTTCGCCCAGCGCCGGGCCGATGCTCATGCCCAGGCCTGTGTGCATCAGCACGGCGGTGACGCCGGGGATGGCCTTGAGCACCGAGAACGGGCCGGGACCGCGAGCGCCGTAGACGCCCTGCCAGCGTTCCAGCACCTGCAGGCGGGTGCCGAGGGTGTGTTCGGCGAGGTCGAGCATCAGGTTGTCCACGGCCTCGGCGTTGAAGGGTGAAGCGTCGCGACCGTAGTCATGGGAGTCGCCGATGATCAGCTCGCCATGGGGCGTGGGGCTGACCAGCAGGTGGATGCCGTGCTGTTCCAGTTCGGGGGTGTGCTGCTCGATCTGGCCCCGGATGGCTTCGGCTTCCGGCAAGTCGGAGAAGGCGCCGTAGTGCACGCAACTGAGGCCGGTGAGCACGGCGTGCTGCAGGCCGATGTCCACCGCTGGGCGAGCACGCAGCATCTGCAGGCGACAGACGCTGGGCTGCAGCGGGGCGATCTGCCCGGCCAGCAGGGTCAGGTAGTCGTGGCCGGAGCAGACGATGATCTGCTCCGCGCGGCAACTGCCGGCGCTGGTGTGCACGCGGTTCTGTTCGACGTCCCGCACCAGGGTGGAGAAATGGAAGGTCACGCCCAGCTCGTCACGCAGGTAGTTCACCAGCGCCGGGATGGCTTCGCGGGAGTACAGCTGCTGGTCGTCCAGGCCATGCAGGGCCACGCGGTGGTGGCTGAACTGGCCCTGGTAGAGATCGTGCAGGCGCTCGCCGCGCAGCAGTTCGACGCGGTAGCCGTGCTCGACGGCGCGGGTGGCACAGAAGGCTTCCAGCAGCGCCTCTTCCGCTTCGGTGCGGGCGAACAGCAAGGAGCCGTTGCGGCGGATATGGAAGCCGGCGGCCTCGGCGAGCTGGGCCCAGATCGTCCGCGCCTCACGGGCCAGGGCGAACATCGGGCCCGGCGCCTGGCCGGTGATCAGCGCCTGGCCGAAGTTGCGCACCGAGGCGCCCAGGGGCCGGTCGCTGCGCTCGAACACGCTGACCTTGAGGCCTCGCCGGGCGGCGGCATAGGCGTGGGACAGGCCGAGGATGCCGGCGCCGACGATGGCGATATCGGTGTCGTGGATGGGCATGGGTGTCTCCTGGAGTTCGATGCCCGCCCTCCCCGACCCTCTCCCAGCAGAGAGAGGGCGAAGCGGGCGGGCTGGGGCTTACTGGGGCTTACTGGGGCAGCTTCTCGGACTTCCCGTCGTAGCGCTTGCGCCACTCGGCGAGGATCGAGTCGCGGTTCTTCGAGGCCCACGCGAAGTCGTTCTTGATCAGGCGCTGCTCGTAGTCGGCGGGCAGTTCGGTCTGCGGCTTGGCGATGCCGGGCTGGGCGAGGACGGCGAAGTTCTCCTTGTACAGCTCCATGGCGGCGGGGCTGGCGGAGAAGTCGGCGAGCTTCCTGGCGGCGTCAGCGTGCTGGGTGCCCTTGATCACGCCGGTGGCTTCGATTTCCCAGCCCAGGCCTTCCTTCGGCAGGACGATGTCCAGCGGCGCGCCCTGGCGCTTCAGCTGCACCGCCGGGTATTCGAAGGAGATGCCGATGGGGAATTCGCCGGCGGCGGCCAGCTTGCACGGCTTGGAGCCGGAATGGACGTACTGGCCGATGTTCTGGTGCAGCGCATCCATGTAGGCCCAGCCCTGCTTCTCGCCGAAGGTCTGCAGCCAGGCGCTGACGTCGAGGAAGCCGGTGCCGGAGGACGCCGGGTTGGGCATGACGATCTTGCCCTTGTACTCGGGCTTGGTCAGGTCTTCCCAGCTGCCGGGCTTGGTCAGGCCCTGCTTCTCGGCTTCGACGGTGTTGAAGCAGATGGTGGCGGCCCACACGTCCATGCCCACCCAGGCCGGCGGGTTGGCGGCGTCGCGGTAGTTGGCGCCGATGGCGTCCAGGTGCTTGGGCGCGTAGTGCTCGAGCAGGCCCTGCTGGTCGAGGATGGCCAGGCTGGAGGCCGCCAGGCCCCACACGGCGTCAGCCTGGGGGCGTTCCTTCTCGGCCAGCAGCTTGGCGGTGATGATGCCGGTGGAGTCGCGCACCCACTTGATCTCGATGTCCGGGTTTTCCTTCTCGAAGGCCTTCTTGTAGGCCGCCAGCTGCTCGGCCTCCAGGGCGGTGTAGACGGTCAGCTCGGTGGCGGCCTGGGCCTGCAGGGCGAAGCCTGCGACAACGGCGGCAGCGAAGGCGAGACGCTTGAACATGTGAAGCTCCTTGGTTGGTGTGCTGGGGTCAGGTTTGGCTTGCTGTGGTTATGCGTTGGCAGGGGTTTCGCCGCGCGCCAGGCGGGCGTTGATCTGGTCGATCACCTCCGGCAGGTCGGCGAGGGTGTCGATCAGGTAATGCGGGCGGCTCGGCGCGAACAGCGCGTCGATACGGGTGCGCTCCTCGGCCAGGTGCTCGGCCGGCAGGGCCTGGTAGGCGGCGAAGTCGAGGCCGAGGAAGTTGCCGGAGAAGCGCAGCGCCACGGTCCACATGCCGGCGCTGCGGCCTTCGAGGATGCCGGGCTCGGTGTCGTCCACCTTGACGCAGGCGGCGACGTCGTCGAGGCCGAGGGCGATGACGTTGGCCAGCGCCTGGGCCGGGCTCGGGCGGCCCTTGGGCACCTCGTCGGTGGCGACCACGTGGTCCGGGCGGTAGCCGGCCTCGGCGGCCAGTTCCACCACCTTGTCCATCACCACCCTGGGGTAGCCGGAGCAGGTGCCGATCTTCATCCCCCTGGCGCGCAGGGCGGCAATGGCCTCCAGGGCGCCGGGGATCAGCGCCGAGTATTCGCCGACCTTGGCGATCTGCAGCGGCATGAAGCGCTCGTAGAGCGCGGTGACGTCCGCGTCCGTGGGCAGCCGGCCGAAGCGGCGCTCGAAGCGCGCGGCGATGGCCGGCACGTCGCACAGGGTGCGGATGTGGTCCCACTTGCCCATGCCCATGGGGCCGCGCGCCTCCTCCAGGCTGATCTCGACGTCGAAGCTGGCGAAGGCCTCGACGAAGATCCGCGTGGGGGCGAAGGAGCCGAAGTCGACCACGGTGCCGGCCCAGTCGAGGATGGCGGCCTGCAGGTGCGTGGGGGTCTGGTAATGCATGGGGATCTCCGTGGATCAGTGGCCGGGCGCGGTCTGGCGCCAGGCCTGGGAGCGGCGCAGCAGGCCGCGCGAGGCCCCGGCCAGCAGCAGCGAGACGGCGGCCGAGGTGAGCAGGATGAGGGTGGACATGGCGGCCGCGCCGCCGACGTTGCCGGCGTCGTCCATGTTCAGCACGGCGACGGCGGCGAGCACGCTGTCCGGGCTGTAGAGGAAGATCGCGGCGGACACGGTGGTCATGGCCGAGACGAACAGGTAGCGGACGATGTCCAGCAGCGCCGGCAGGCAGATGGGCACCGTCACCTTCAGGTAGTGGCGGTACAGCGGCATCTTCAGCGACAGCGCGGCGGCCTCGAACTCGCCGTCGAGCTGGCGCAGCGCGGTGCTGGCGGTCATCTGCGCGGTGGTGAGGAAGTGCGCGATGGAGCACACCACCAGCAGCGTCATGCTGCCGTAGAGGCCGTGCAGCGGGTTGGCCGGCAGGTTGAAGAAGAAGACGTAGCCCAGGCCCAGCACCAGGCCGGGTACCGCCATGGGCACGAAGCTGAGCAGGCGCAGCACCTGGTTCAGAGCGCGCTGGCCGTGGGTCTTCTCCATCAGCCAGGCGCCGGTGAAGATCAGCGCGCCGCCGAACAGCGCGGTGCAGGTCGCCAGGGTCAGGCTGTTGCGGTACGCCAGCCAGCCGCCGCCGGCGGTTTCCTCGAAGGCGTAGTGACGCAGGGACAGCGACAGGTTGTAGGGCCAGAACTTCACCAGCGAGGAGTACACCGCCATGCCCAGCACCCCCAGCAGCACGGCGCAGACCAGCAGCACCAGGGCGAGGAAGCCGGCATCCCGCAGGCGCGAGGGCTTGGGCTGGTGGACCTGGGCGCGGCCGCTCATGGCATCGCCCTGGCGCCGGCGCAGCCAGGCATCGACGCCGAAGCTGAGCAGCGCCGGCAGCAGCAGCACCATGCCGATCAGCGCACCGCGACCGAACTGCTGCTGCCCCACCACCGCCTTGTAGGCCTCCAGGGCCAGTACCTGGTAGTCGCCGCCCACCACCACCGGCACGCCGAAGTCGGTGATGGTCAGGGTGAACACCAGGCAGAAGGCGGCGAACACGGCCTGGCGCGTGGCCGGCCAGGTGATGCTGCAAAAGGCCTTCCAGGGTCCTGCGCCCATGCTCGAGGCGGCGTCGAACAGGCGGCCGTCGGCCAGGGACAGCGCCGAGATGAGGATCATCAGCGCATGGGGGAAGGTGTAGATGGCCTCGCCCAGGACGATGCCCCAGAAGCCGTAGATGTTGTCCGGCAGCCAGCCACGCAGCAGGCCCTGGTTGCCGAACAGGTAGATCAGCGCGATCCCCGGCAGCATCGAGGGCGCCAGCAGCGGCAACAGGGAGATGCCGCGCCACAGCCCCTTGGCCGGGATCAGCGTGCGGGTCAGGGCGTAGGCGAACAGGTAGGCCACCGGCACCACCAGGGCGGCGACGCTGAGGGAGACCTTGAGGCTGTTGCCCAGCAGCCAGTGGAAGTTGGCGCTGGCCAGCAGCTCGCGAGCGGCCACCAGGCCACCGCCCTGCCCGGCTTCACCGCTGAAGCCGCGCCAGAAGATGGCTGCCAGGGGCAGCACCACGGCGACGGCGAGGAAGGCCAGGAACAGGCACTTGCCGCCCTGGATGAACAGGCGGTCCCCCAGGTCGCCCGGGCGACGGCGGGCACTCTGCGGCAGGGCCAGGGTGCGCTCCATCAGGCGAACACCTGCAGGCTGCGGGACGGCAGCGCCACCCAGATGTCCGGCCCACCGAGGCGCGGCATCTGCGCCGGGTCCAGCTCGGCCAGCAGCGGGTGGCCGGGCAAGGCGTCCAGCTCGAAGCTGACCCGGCAGCGGTTGCCGAGGAAGGTGATCTCGCGCACCTGGGCGCGGAAGCGGTTGTCGTCGTCCTGGCCGGGCTCCACGGCAATGGCCTCGGGGCGGCAGAACAGCTGGCCACTGGCGCCCTCGCCCGCCTGCTCGGGCAGGCACAGGCGCAGGTCACCGACCCGGGCGTGGCGACCGTCGCGGCCCTCGAACGGCAGCCAGTTGCCCTGCCCGACGAAGCTGGCCACGAAAGGCGTGGCCGGACGCCGGTAGATGGCTTCGGGGGTGTCGTACTGCTCGACCCGGCCGTGGTTCATCACCGCGATGCGGTCGGCCATGAGCATGGCCTCGTCCTGGTTGTGGGTGACCATCAGGGTGGTGATGCCCAGGCGCTTCTGCAGCTGGCGCAGTTCGGTGCACAGGTGCTCGCGGACGCGGGCGTCCAGCGCCGACATGGGCTCGTCCAGCAACAGCAGCGAGGGCGACGGCGCCAGGGCACGGGCCAGTGCCACGCGCTGCTGCTGGCCGCCGGACAGCTGGCCGGGATACTTCTTCTCGCTGCCGGTCAGGCCCACCAGTTCGAGCATCTGCGCCACGCGCTGGCGGGCTTCTTCGCGGCTGGCACCGGTGAGGCCGTAGGCGATGTTCTGCTCGACGCTGAGGTTGGGGAACAGCGCATAGGACTGGAACAGGATGCCGTAGTCACGGGCCTGGGGCGGCAGGTGGGAGATGTCCCGCCCGCCCATGCGCAGCACGCCGGCATCCTGCCGCTCCAGCCCGGCGATGCAGCGCAGCAGCGTGGTCTTGCCACAGCCGGAGGGGCCCAGCAGGCACACCAGCTCGCCTTCGGCGATGTCCAGGGACACCCCGTCCAGGGCGGTGAAGCTGCCGAAGCGCTTGCGCATTTCGCAAGCCTGCAGATAGGGGGTGGCGGACATGACAGGACCTCGCAGAACACTGGCGCACCGCAGGAAGCGCGGTACGGCTCGACGAGGCTGATGCTAGGGAGCAAATGCGAAATCCATGTGGCGATAACCCCAAGCCCACCGATAGTGGCATTGGCGGATTTGGTATAGGCCAGCGCTCTGGTAGTGTGCGCAGCGTCCGGCGCAGCCGCGCCGGACGGGCTTCAGGGCCCATCGACTCATGGAGAAGGAGACTCAGCATGCCGAACGAACACCGCCCCCGCACCCATCGCGCCGTTGCCCTGGCACTGGCCGTCATGGTGCTCGGACTGGGTGGCTGCAGCACCCACCCGCCGGAGAAGAAGCAGGGCCAGATCCTGGCCGAGGCCCTGGCGAAAACACCGAACCCCACGCAGGCACGCGAGCTGGTCACCGTCACCATCCCCAGCCACGGGGCCCTGGCAGACCAGTTGGCGATCGCCTCCGGCGGCGGTGCCAACGCCACTCAGCTGGCAGCACTGCTGAGCCAGGTGGCGCGCTCGTCCACCCCGCGCGTTCTGGTCATCGGGGGTGCGCCGGCGCTGGACGCCGCGGTCATGCAAGGTGCGCTGAAGGGCCAGCGACTCGAAGGCCTGCAGGTGATCTTCGCGGGGCTGCCGGAACAGGAGGCGGACATCGCCACGCTCGTCCGCGCTGCCGGCGCGCGTTTTGATTTCTTTTCGAGGCAGTAAGAGGCAAGACGGGGCTGGTACGGAAAAGGCTGATGTCGAAGCACCGAATTGCGGTGCCAAGCTGGTTATCGAGTTTGCGGATATCACCTGTTTCGCCTTGCCTGGCGAGTCTCTTTTTTCAGTCGCCAAAAAAGAAACCAAAAAGGCTCGCCCCTGCATCCGGCCCGGCTGCGCCGGGTTCCCTCCCTCCATCGTCGCTCCAGGGGCACGCGCTGACAGGCCATCCATGGCCTGACAGCGCTCTCGCGACATCCATGTCGCTCAACCCCTTCCACGACGATTCCGCTCGGCCTCCTGAAGGGGCACTGCCCCCGCCCGACCATTCCTTGCCTGGCAACAGCGCAGCGTGCGCGCTTGCCATGCGAGGAGGTGAGCCGGGAAGGCTGCTCTAGAGGGGTGAAGAGTCGCGATAAGCGATTAGGACGTAGCCAATGAAAAGCCCGGCCCCTACAACAGGGACCGGGCGTGCGGGCTTAAAGCCGGTTGAGGGTGACGTTGTCCAGGTACAGCGACTGGTCGGCACGGGTGCTGAGCACCATCAGCTCCATGCGCCGGTAGGTTCCGGCCGGCACCTGGAAGCTCTGCTGCAGCTTGCCCCAGGCGCCGCCCTGGGTGTTCACCACGCCCAGGGACAGCAGCCGGCCGTTGCCGGCGGTGTCTTCCAGGTAGAGGTAGGCATAGGCCAGCGCGGCGATGCTGGTGGTGCGGCTCACCATCACGTCGGCGGCGAAGCGGTAGGACAGCCCCGGCTGCACCTTGCCGGCCAGGAGCAGGCTGGCGCCGGTGCCGTCGGCCTTGCGGGCGTAGACCTCCAGGGACTTGCCGGTGGTTGCCAGGGCGGTCAGCCGGGTGCTGCCGTAGAAGCCCGCCCAGTCGCCGATGGCGCTGTCGAAGTTCCAGCTGAAGGCGGCCGGGGTCGCCGGGGTGACGGGATTGGTGGGGGTCACTTCGCTGAGTTCCACCTCATCCAGCAACACGGCCAGGCGGTTGACGCTGACCAGGCCCAGGTAGGTGTTGCGGATGACGCTGGCCGGCGGCTGGTAGACGAAGGTGACGTCGATGGGGGTGAACTCGGTGCTGGTCACCGACTTGATCACGCCGTTGGCCGTGCTGTAGCTGATGCCGGCGCTCTCCTCGTGAAGCATGCCCAGGTAGACGTTGCCGCGCACGTTGGTGCCCTTGAGCATCACCTTGGCCTTGAGCCGGTAGGTGGCGCCGACCTTCAGTGCGCCCACCGAGGTGGCCAGCACGTCGTCGCGGCCGGCCGGCAGCTCGAACTGCAGGGCGTCGTCGCGGCAGGTCTTGCCGACGTTGAGGGTGCTGAGCTTGGCCAGGTTGAGCAGGGCCTTCCAGCCATCCAGGGTGCGGAATTCGCCGTTGGCCACCAGGCCCTTGAGCGCCGGCTTGTCGCACCAGGCCGTGGTGACCGGCGGAGTGGGCGTCGCCGGGGTGGTGGGCGTGGTCGGCGTGGTGGGGGTCGTGGGCGTAGTGGGCGTCGAGGTCGGGTTGACCGTCTCGGGCACCTTGGTCGGACGCAGCGCGGCGATCTGCGCGGCCATGTCGTTCAGCGCGCGGGCGGCGTCGGCGAAGCTGGCACGGCCGCAGGCCTGGTTGGCGCAGGTGGTATCGACCACGTTAGGCGTGGAGAACAGCGGTGCCTGCACGGACGCGTTGAACACCTGGGGGTAGGCCATGATGGTGGAGAAGCGCCCCTGCACGCCGTAGCCACGGCCCCATTCGTAGGTGCCCTGGTGAATGCCACGGGCCAGGTAGGTGTAGTAGCCCTCGGTCTGGTCCTGCTCGTAGGAATGGCGCAGGCCCATGTTGTGGCCGATCTCGTGGGCCATGGTGCTCAGGCTGCAGTCCACCCCGGTGATGCCATAGGCACTGGCCCAGGCACCGTTCTGGAAGGTGCCGCTGTTCTTCGGCCCGGAGAGCACGTAGCCGATGCCGCACACGCCATAGCCCTGCCCCACCTGGGTGCGGCTGATCAGCTGCACCACGTCGGCGCCGTAGGTCTCGCGCAGTTGCTGCACGCGGCTGTCGGCGGCGAAGGCGGAAAGGTCCTTGTCGGAGATGGTCGGGTAGCTGGCCCAGGTGAGCGGCTGGGCGTTGACCAGGCGCAGGCGCAGGTTGACGTTGCTTTTCTTGTAGGCGTTGTTGGCGAATTCGATGTAGCTGGCGATGCGGGCGTTCATGTCCCGCCCGTTGGGCAGGGCCTGGGCGTCCTTGGTGTAGAGCACCAGGATGTCGACGGTGCGCGGTTCGGTGGTGGCGGCGTGGGTGAAGGGGGCCAGCAGGAGCAGGGCCAGGCAGGCGAGCAATTTCTTCATGGTGATCGTTCCTGTAGCGCTCAGCCGCGGGTCGGCGGCGGGAGGGGCTGCAACGGCGTGGAATCGGGGGTCACGAGGGCGTCCGGGGTGGCACGCATCAGCAACTGGTTCTGGTCGGTCACCAGGGTGCTGCCGGTGGCGTTGTCCACCACCATGGACAGGGTCTGCTCGCGGGTGGCGAGGGTGATGTGGGTCTCCAGCTGGCCCTTCACCACGGTGAGGGTGTCTTCCGGCTGGCCGCCCTCCACCGGACCGCTCCAGACGGCAGCGCCACCGGTGTTGTGGGTTTCGTCCAGCGTGGCGCGCAGCGGTGCCTGGCGGCCGGGCACGCCCAGCTGCAGGGTCTTGCCGACGGCCAGCTCGCCCAGGGAGGTGGTCGCCACCTGGGTGCGGTAAAGGGTCATTTCCTGCTGTTGCTCGGGGACCAGGGAGTGGCTGTCCCAGAGTTCGACCAGGGTGTCGGCGGCGGCGTCCGCCACGGGCAGCGTGGCGACGTGGGGTGCCGGCACCACGTTCACCGCAACCGGCATCGGGCTGGCCGCCACGGGGGCGCCCGCCATGACCGGGGCGACGGGCAACGGAGCCGCCGGGGCTGCTGGCAATGGGGTGTGCTGGGTAACGGCCGGAGCCGCTGGGGTATCGCGCAGGAGGACGGCAAGGGTGACACCTGATGTGACCAGGGCAACCGCCAGGTAGAGGAGCGTACGGGGCATGACCACCTTCCCATGTTTCACCCAGCACAGCCGGGTGGCAGCGAAACCACGGAAGAGCATCCCTGACGAACCGTGGAACAGGTTCGACCGTTGCGAGGGGTAACGGCCAGTTGTTCGATTTATTGACGCCAGAAAATTGATATCACAGTGCCTGCACGCGGCATAAATACGCTTTCGCTATTAGCAAAGCGCTGGATCACACCATTGCGCTGCTGCCCCGTCTGCTGCCGATTTCTCGCCTCCTGAAGGACGTTGTACGACGTGAAGAAAGTTGAACGCGTTCAACTTCCGCAAGTGAACCAACCACCACCTTAAACAGTTCCTCGATGGTCATCGGGATAATTGGGATTTCTCGCACATTGCTGGTTTGACAGCCTCGCCGCCAATCGTGGGTAATTGCGAAATCCGGCGGCATCCAACAGCAAACAGCTGATAACACGTCGCCATCATCGACGGAATTGTCAGACAAAACCCTTTGATTACAACAGTTTGTGAAGCATCCCAGTGCGTACCGCTTAACTTCCTCGCTATTCCCTTAGTTGGCTTCATGCAACTTAAGACGCTGGCAATCTGATAGTAAAAACGAACTTTTCAATTCAAACCGACACCGCACGTTTGAATAAGTAGCACCCACTTCATTTTTGAATTACTTCACCGGCTCAACCGAACAGCCCCTTGCGTCGTCATTGAATTCAATGGCCGGCCTTTGCCTGCCCGTTGACTGACCCCGCCTGCGCATCACGGACGTGCAGCGGCGGATCACGAAATACCCGGCCCGGACCGGGTGAAGAAGAAGGAGAACCCCCCATGCGGAAAACCTGGCTCTACTCGGCCGTCGCCCTGGTGACGGCCGGCACGACCCTCGCCGTCCTGCTCAAGGACGCGCCAGCACAAGGCGATCAGGCCCCGGTGGCCTCGGCACCGTCCGACACCCGCCCGACCCCGTCGCCGTCCCTGGCAGACGCCGGCAGCCTGCCGCAGGCCGCTGCCCCGGTCGCCGCGAAAGCCTCACCAGCCGCTCCGCAGGATGTACCCCCGGCCACCACCCTGGCCCTGTGGGCGCCTGACACCCTGCAGGCCGAGGAGCAGGACGGCATGACCGTCTACCACACCCGGACCTCCCCCGACCTGCTGGGCGCGCTCGCCGTGGGCCGCACCCTGCAACTGGGCGTACCCGGCCGCCAGGAGCCCCTGCGAGCCAAGCTGGACGAGACCCACAACACCGGCAGCACCGCCGTGTGGAGCGGCCCGGTGGAGGGCGGCAGCGACGCCGACACCCTGACCGTGGTGAAGGGCCAGCTGGAAACCCACATCACCCTCGCCACCCCCGACCAGACCCTGTCCTTCGTGGTGGACAACGCCACCGGCGCCACCCAGGTGACCGACCAGAACGCGCTGCTGATGCGCGCCACGCCGGACCCGATCGTCACCCCCGACGCCAAGCAACTGCCCCCCCTGCCGCCGCCCGCCCAGGGCTGATCCAACAAGGAACGTCCCCCATGAACAGACTCTTCATCGGTGCCCTGCTGGCCGTCGCCGTCCAGACCGCCCAGGCGGCCGAGCCGCGCACCGTCGACATCCTGGTGCTCTACACCAAGGACGCCCAGGCGCTGCCCAACGGCCGCGACATGGACGCGCGCATCGCCAGCTACATCGAGTACGCCAACAACGCCTACAAGAAAAGCAACGTCGACCTGCGCCTGCGCCTGGTGCATCGCCAGCTGCTGGACTGGGCCAGCTACCCCACCGTCTCCAGCCGTGACCTGGCCGCCTTCGCCGCCGACAGCCGCGTGCAGCAGCTGCGCGAGACCTACGGCGCCGACATGGTCCACCTGATCGGCCGCACCCAGGACGGCCAGGGCTACGGCGTGTGCGGCATCGGCTACGTGCTCTCCGGGCCGAAGAACAGCGGCACCTTCAATTCCGGCTCCGCCAACAGCGCCTACGCCATCACCGGCGTCGACTGCAGCCTGAGCACCATGGCCCACGAGATCGGCCACAACATGGGCCTGCGCCACTCCTACGAGCAGGACCAGACCGAGGGCTACTACCAGTCCAGCTGGCACCAGGGCACCTTCGAATGGAGCCGTGGCTACGGCGTGCAGGGCCAGTTCTCCACCATCATGGGCTACCCCCATGTGTTCAACGCCCGCGTCCAGGCCCCGCTGTTCTCCTCGCCGCGCGTGGTGGACAGCACCTGCGCCAACCAGGCCTGCGGCCAGGAGAACCAGGCCGACGCCGCTCGCGCGTTGAACGCCATGGCCGCGCAGATCGCTGCCCTGCGCGCCACCAAGGTGCCGGAGACGCAGAACCCCACCAACCCGGGCACCCCGACCACTCCGCCGACGACGCCCCCGACGACGCCGCCCACCACGCCGACCCCGGCCTGGTGCAACAAGCCGGCGCTCAAGGGCCTGGTGGCCAACGGTGAGTTCCGTACCGATGAGGGCTGGCAGGCCCTGCTGGGCTATGCCACGACGAGCCTGGTGAACGTCGGCAAGACCTGCCGCGACAACGCCCTGCTGCTGGAACTGCCCAACGGCGGCAGCGACATCCTCGCCACCCCGGTCGCCGCCCTGCGCGAAGGCGTCCGCTACCGCCTGCGCGCCAAGGTCATGCTCAAGGGCGCCAACGCCCGCGGCAACCTGTACCTGGGCATCCTCCACGAGGCCAACGACCGCATCAGCTACAGCGGCGCCTCGGGCGTGACCCAGTCGGTGACCAGCAGCGAGTTCACCACCCTGGAGCGCACCTTCACCTACACCCGCGCCCAGACCCCGCCGCGCACCACCTACGTCGGCCTGATCAGCCGCGACGGCCTGAGCGTGCTGGTGGATGAGGTGGAGCTGACCGAGGTGACCGAGCCGAAGCCCACCACCCCGACCACCCCCACCGTCCCCTCGACGCTGGCGTGGAACTTCGAGAACGGCGCGGCCGGCTGGGCCGGTTTCCACGGCACCACCCGCCTGGTGACCCTGGGTGGCAACACCGGCACCTCGCTGGAAAGCTACGCCCGCCTGTACGAAGGCAGCGGTGCCAGCATCCCGCTGCAGGGCAAGGTGCAGGGAGGCTTCGGCTACCGCCTGGCCGCCGACGTGATGATCGGCCGCAACGCCGCCATCAAGGGCCTCACCTACGGCTACCTGTACCTGGAGGACACCAGCGGCCAGGGCCGCTACCTGCCCCTGGGCATGAGCGGCACCGTGGGCGGCGCCTGGAGCCGCCTGCAACAGGACGTGCAGATCCCCGCCGGCACCTACCGCCGCGTGGAGCTGCTGGTACTGGGCACCCGCAAGGACCAGTCCCTGTACCTGGACAACGTCAGCTTCAACCGGCTCTGAGCCACGGCCCCCGGCACTGCCGGGGGCTTTCCCTTCTGCGGGCCCGTCAGCGGCCCTCTTCGCAGGCCTCGTGCGCCACGGCCATGAACGCGGCCGGCAGACGCGCTTGGCGGCGGTCCTTCAGGCAATAGAGGTATTCGTCGATCTGCGGTGCCTGCTCCAGCTCGATGACGCAGAGCTCGGGGTTATCCGGCACTTCATGCCGCGCGATGATGCTGATGCCGATATTGCGGATCACCGCCTCGCGGATGGCTTCACGGCTGCCGATCTCCAGCAGCGGGCCGATGTCCAGCCCGGCCTTGTCCAGCAGCGCCTCGGTGAGCTGGCGGGTGATGGAGCCGCGCTCGCGCATCAGCAGGTTGTGGCCTTTCAGGGCGGCGATGGCCACCGCCCGGCGTCCGGCCAGCGGGTGGCTGCGGTGCACCGCCAGCACCAGCGGGTCGCTGCCCAGCACCAGGCGCACCAGGCGCTGGTCGTCGAGCTTCTGCGACGAGGCGGCGAGGTCCACGCGGTATTCCTCCAGCGCTTCCAGCACCTGCTGGGAGTTGCCGATCTCCACCGACACGTCGATCTGCGGGTAGCGCTCGCGGAAGTCCCGCACCAGGGCGAGGATGTAATAGGGAGAGGTGGCACCGATGCGCAGGCTGCCCTGCATCTGCCCGCTGTTGCGCAGGAAGAACTCGATGTCGGCCTCCTGCTGCAGCAACGCCTTGACCATGGGCAGCAGGCGCGCGCCCTCCTCGCTCACCGTCAGCCGGCGGCCGCCACGGTGGAAGAGTTCGACGCTGTACTGGGCTTCGAGGTTGCGGATCTGGGTGGTGACGGTCGGCTGGCTCAGGCCCAGCTTCTTGGCGGCCTGGGTGATGCTGCCCAGGCGCGCGACCATGTAGAACGCCTTGAGCTCGGCACTGAGCATGAGGGCTGGTTTCCGAATGGGGGGACGCGGCGATTATAAGCGCGGCGGCGAGCCGACTTCATGCATGGCGCGGCGCCTCGGACACGGGCCGGGACACGCGAAGTGGCGAATGGTTCACAGGCACTAGCACACCCGTACTATTCAAGAGCCTGGTCCCCCTCCCTAGACTGCTTCCAGGCGCCACGGCCCGCCGCCAGCTCCGGGTCCACGCGGCACACCCTGCCGCCCGCCGATAACGACACCTGCCGCCCAGCAGGCCCGGATCACGCACCAAAGGAATGCCCCGATGAAACTCCAAGGAATCGCCGCCGGTTTCGCCCTCGCCTCCACCCTGCTCACCACCGGCTGCATCCCGCAGAACGGCCAGACCCAAGGCCTGTTCACCCCGCCGCCCGCCAACGCCGCCGCCGGCACCCAGGTCGCATCGGCCAATGCCCCCTGCACGCCCAACGCCACCGCGGACCTGATCTCCACCGGTCGCAGCCTGCTGGAAATCGGCACCAGCATCATGCAGACCAAGGCCAACATGAATAACGCCAACAACGGCTACAACAGCTACACCATGCAGGACGTCGAGAACGCCCAGAAGATCAACAAGGGCAACCAGATCCTCAACAACGTCGAAACCATGACCGGCGGCCCCCAGGCCCCCTGCAGCTGACGCTTTCCCCCCGTCGCCTTGAGCACAGGGATGTGCGGGGCGCCGGGTTTTAACGCCCCGAGCAACGAGCCCGCGCCCCTGCGGGCTCGCTCGTTTCCGGCCCCTGTCACCTGCGCGTCACAAAAGAGTCATAACCTCCGCCGGATCGATCAACCAAGGAGGTGGCGGATGAGCATTGGCAACGACCTGCTGGCACAGCGCATCCATCGTGAACTGCTGGATCACAGCGACGAAGAGCTCGAACTGGAGCTGCTGGAGGACGGCCACGACCTGGACGCCTACTTCGACGACCATCTCGAGGAGAGTCCCGAACGCCAGGCCCGGCGCAACTATTTCCAGGAGCTGTTCCGCCTGCAGGGCGAGCTGGTGAAGCTGCAGAGCTGGGTGGTCAAGACCGGGCACAAGGTGGTGATCCTCTTCGAGGGCCGCGACGCCGCCGGCAAGGGTGGCGTGATCAAGCGCATCACCCAGCGCCTCAATCCCCGGGTATGCCGCGTCGCCGCACTGCCCGCCCCCAACGACCGCGAACGGACCCAGTGGTATTTCCAGCGTTACGTCTCGCACCTGCCGGCCGCCGGCGAGATCGTCCTCTTCGACCGCAGCTGGTACAACCGCGCCGGCGTCGAGCGGGTGATGGGGTTCTGCAACGACGAACAGTACGAGGAGTTCTTCCGCACCGTGCCCGAGTTCGAGCGGATGCTGGTGCGCTCGGGCATCCAGCTGATCAAGTACTGGTTCTCCATCTCCGACAGGGAACAGCACCTGCGCTTCCTGGCGCGCATCCACGATCCGCTCAAGCAGTGGAAGCTCAGCCCCATGGACCTGGAGTCCCGCCGGCGCTGGGAGGCCTATACCAAGGCCAAGGAAATCATGCTCGAACGCACCCACATCGAGGAGGCGCCCTGGTGGGTGGTACAGGCCGACGACAAGAAGAAGGCGCGGCTCAACTGCATCCACCACCTGCTCGGCCAGATGCCCTACGAGGAAGTCGAACAGCCCAGCGTCCAGTTGCCGCAGCGCCTGCGCCACGCCGACTACGTGCGCAACCCGACGCCCCGCGAGATCCTCGTGCCCGAGGTCTACTGAGCATCATCTCCGGCGTGACTCACCCGCGTGAGAAGGCATCGCAGACACAGAACTATCGCGGCGCCCGGCATTTTCAGCTATCAAGACCGGCGCGCTGCAACGTCGCGGCGATTCGAGGAAGCGGTGCATGTATCACGGAGAACGTTTCAACGCCTGGACCCACCTGGTCGGCGCGCTGCTGGCAGGCATCGGCGCCGTCTGGCTGCTGGTGCTGGCGGCGCTGGATGGCAGCACGACGAAGATCGTCAGCGTCGCCATCTACGGCGTGACCCTGGTGATGCTCTACAGCATCTCCACCGTCTACCACAGCGTGCGCGGGCGGGCGAAGGTGATCATGCGCAAGCTCGATCACCTGTCGATCTACCTGCTGATCGCCGGCAGCTACACGCCCTTCTGCCTGGTCACCCTCGAGGGCGCCTGGGGCTGGACGCTGTTCGGCATCGTCTGGACGCTCGGCATCATCGGCATGCTGCAGGAGATCAAGCCCCGCTCCGAGGCGCGGGTCCTGTCGATCATCATCTACGCGGTGATGGGCTGGATCGTCCTCATCGCCCTCAAGCCCCTGATCGCCGCCCTGGGCACCACCGGCTTCACCTGGCTGGCCGCCGGCGGGGTGTTCTACACCGTTGGCATCATCTTCTTCGCCTTCGACAGCCGCTTCCGCCACTGGCACGGCATCTGGCACCTGTTCGTCATCGCCGGGAGCCTGCTGCACTTCGTGGCGATAGTACGATTCGTAATATAACGGCCGGTAATCATCCCTCTGCCACCCTGTGGGAACGAAGTCATAGGATCTGTGTGCGTTAATTGTTGCTAGAAGGTTTCGAGCCCAGCTGATTGCCGAGCTTTGCTGATGCTTCTGGTTTCGCCCCCCCGGGCGAGTCACTTTTCGCAGTCGTCGGGGTGCCGAACCACCCAAAAGAAACCAAAAGAGCTTGCCCCATCATCCGGCCCGACTGCGTCGGGTGCCCTCACTCCGTTGTCGCTCTGGGGGCCGGCGCGATGGGCCATCCATGGCCTGGCGCGCCTCTCGCGGCATCCATGCCGCTCGTCCCCCGGCGCAACGACTGCGTTCGGCCTCCTGGAGGGGCGTTTCCGCTGCTCCAACGTCTTCGCCAGCATCCTCATCGGTGTGCGCATCACGTTCGGGGCGCGATGGCTTCCGTAGGGTGGCGTAGAGCGAAGCGAAACCCACGCGGCGGGCGTGACAGGGAGCCATGAATACCCGGAAAAACACTGTGCTTGAGGCTTCGAATCAAGCTCACGACAGCTAACGCAGACGGAGCCCATTCATTCGCGAAAGACCTGCAGCCAGCACAGCACTGCGAACACCCGCGCACCCCATCGCGAATGAATTCGCTCCTGCGGTCGTCTGGCTGGAAAGGGGCTAGTCAATCCCTGCGCGAATAGGCCCGGGGCATCAGGCCGCCGGACATCAGCGCGTTGCCCATATGCGGGGATGCGGGGCGTGCGCCCGGCGTCCGGGCCGACAGCAGCCCGGCCAGCAGTGGCGAGGAAGGCCGCTCCTGGCCGTCGCAGCCCATCAGCAGCAATTCGATCAGCGCGTGTGCGGATGCACAGTCACGAGTGTCCATGGGTGTTCTCCGGCAGTGGTTTCATCCTTACGCTACTGCCCGCCACGGGGGACGGATTGACCTGGGTCAGTCCCCTCCGCGCGGCCCCTGCGACAACCCGGCGCAGGGCACCGACCCGTGCATTTTGACTTCGATCAATCAGGCGTCCCGCCATGAGGGTAAACAGGAGGCACAGGCGCAACGCGCCGCCCCTTTTCCCCCTACCTGGAGACAGCCATGTCCGCTCTCAACGCCGCCCTCGCAGCCAAGCCACTGCATGCATCGCCCCGGGGCGAGTACTGGATCGAGCCCCTGGAAGACGGCACCCACGTGCTGATCCGCCCGCTACGTGCGGAAGACCGCGAGCGCGAACGCGCCTTCATCAACCGCCTGTCCCCGGAAGCCCGCCACAACCGCTTCCTGGGCGAATTCCGCGAGGTGGCCCCGCCCCTGCTCGACCAGTTGATGGACGTCGATGACAAGGATCGCGTCGCCCTCGTCGCCCTGGCGCACGTGGACGGCGAGCTGCTGGAAGTCGGCATCAGCCGCTACGCCCGGGTCGGCGAGCTCGGCCAATGCGAGTTCGCGGTCACGGTGGCCGACCAGTGGCTGCGTCGCGGCCTGGGCGGCATCCTCTTCCAGCACCTGGCGGACTGCGCCCGTCGCAACGGCTTCCGCCAGCTGTACTCCATCGATTCGGCGAGCAACGCCGGCATGCGTGGCCTGGCCCGCAAGTTCGGCCTGCAGCGCCGTCGCGACGAGGAAGACCCGACCCAGGTCATCCACCGCCTGGACCTGTAGCCCCCGCCGCCTTCCGCTACCCCGTCATCCCCGCGAACGCGGGGGTCCACTTCACGCCAGCGGGCACGGCGTTGCCCGAGGCTCCTTCCGCGCAGGCCCCTCAACGGGCCTGCCTTCCTCCCATCGGCAAGTGACCGGCCCCCGCCAGCGCGGCGAAACGGGGCTCGGCCAGCCGTGCCGACCAGCCCAGCCAGCCCGCCGACGAACCGGCGCCGCTACGCGCCACCTGCAACTGCACGTGGATATGCCCCACCATGCAGACGCTCAAGCCATCGATATTGAAATAAGTGCAGCCCTGCTGGGTGTCTCCACAGCCGGCCGATCTGTCCTGGTAGGCGGGCTCGCCCTGCTCCGCCGCATGGAATGCCAGGTCGGTGACGAATCCCTTGTGCCCGGCGCCGTTGCGCTTGCTCAGGTCCCATCCCATCTTCTTTCGTTGCCCTGGAAGCCGAAGGCCGTGTAGCGAACCACCGGCACGGCCGCCACCTTCGCCCAGAGCGGCCCCGCCTCGCTGTGATCGACGGCGCCGCTCGCGGCGTATCGTCGATGGGGTGATGAAAGCGTAGCCAGCCACCCGCCACTGACAAGCACGAGCCGGCGAACTTCCCGGGCCTTCCGACGATCAACCGATACGCCCAACCACAACGGTAACCCGCATGAGCCAGGCCAACGACGGCAAGACGCCGGGGCTATCCGCCCGCGAGAAGCAGGACGTCAACGAAAACCAGCCGCCCCGCGCGGCGGTGCTGCACGAGATCATCCGCACCCAGGGCGACCAGGAACTGGAGCGCAACGTCGCCGCGCTCTGGTGGTCGGCGCTGGCCGCCGGGCTGACCATGGGCCTGTCGCTGATGGCCATGGGGCTGTTCAACTCGCGCCTGCCCGACGGCGAGGCGAGCAAGGTGATCGCCAGCCTCGGCTATTGCGCCGGCTTCCTCGCGGTGATCCTCGCGCGCCAGCAACTGTTCACCGAGAACACCCTCACCGCCGTGCTGCCGGTGATGAGCAAACCCACCCTGAACAACGTCGGGCGCCTGCTGCGCCTGTGGAGCGTGGTGCTGGCGGGCAACCTGGCCGGCACCCTGCTGGTGGCCTGGGTGATGCTGCGCCTGCCGATCTTCGATGCCGCCACCGACGCCGCCTTCCTCGACATCGGCCGCAAGGTGATGGAGAACGACATCGGGCAGATGTTCGCCAAGGGCATCGTCTCCGGCTGGATGATCGCCACCATGGTCTGGATGATCCCCTCCCAGGAAAGCGCCAAGCTGTGGATCATCATCCTCATCACCTACCTGATGGCGCTCGGCGACTTCACCCACATAGTGGTCGGCTCGGCCGAGGTCTCCTACCTCGTGTTCGCCGGGCATCTCGACTGGCGCGAATTCTGGCTGACCTTCGCCGGCCCCACCCTGGCCGGCAATATCGTCGGCGGCAGCCTGATCTTCGCCCTGATCAGCCATGCCCAGGTGCGCAGCGACGGCGACAGCCCCAGGCCGCCGCACGAGGCCCGCTCAGACGCGCCGCCGCAAAGACCCCGAAAGCGCTGAGCGGGAGGAGGCGGCCGTCTGCCCGGATCTGCCGCACCCATGCCTGGCCTGAGCAAAATCCTGCCAGCATTTCGCCACTGATCCATACTCCGTCAGTCGCACCGCATGTGAGCAGGGGAGTCATGGGCCACAGCGCCGGGGGAGATATCTTTCGTCGGGCATTCGAGTCGTCGTCGGTGGGGCTGGCATTGCTCGAACTGGACGGCACCGTACGCCACGTCAACCGAGCCTCGGAGGAGCTGCTCGGGCGCTCCCGACAGACCCTGCTCGGCATACGACTGGACAGCCTGCTGCACCCCGGGGATCGCCAGGCAATGGGCGAGGCCCTTGACCGTGCACGTCGCCAGCACGACGACCTGTCCTGCGGCGAGATGCGTTTCACCACCTCGTCCGGCGAGCACCGCTGGCTGCACCTGGGCTTGAGCATGGTGGAGGACGGTCGCAGCCAGCCCACCCACTACCTGGTGCGCCTGCAACCCCTTGCCGGGCACCGGGAGCGGGCCGAGCAGATGCACCTGCTGAGCTTCGCCCTGGACTACACCGCCGATGGCGCCCTGCTGCTCGATGGCGAGCAGAACATCCGCTATCTCAACGAAGCCGCCTGCCAACTGATCGGCCAGCCGCGCCAGCACCTCGTCGGTCAGCCGCTGGCACCGGTGCTTTCCCTGTTGACGGAGCAGTTCGCAGAACTGTTCGCCCGCGAGGATGGCCTGCAGGAAGCGCTGGACACCCAGCGCGTCCTCAGTTGCGAGCTGCACGCCCCGGGAGAGGAGTCTCCACGCTATGTGACGTTGCAGTTCAATAGATTCCGTTACGACCAGCGCCCCTACAGCCTCGTACTGATGCACGACTTCACCGAACGGCGGCGCATTGCCAACGCCTTGTTGCGTAACGAGCGGCAATTCCGTGCGCTGATCGAGAACACCCACGACGCCATCGGCCGGCTGAGCCCCGACTTCCGCCTGCTCTACGCCAACCCGGCCCTCGAAGCCCTATGCCGCCTGCCTCTGGTGGAGGCTCGTGGCCGGCCGGCACGGGAAGTCTTCGGCGACAACTCCCAGGTCGACATCATGGGCGACCTGGTGCGCGAGGTCGCCGCCACCGGCGAGTCCATGGAGGAGGAACTGATCCACGGCATCGACGGCCCCAGCGACCAGCAGATCCACTACCTCATGCAACTGGTGCCGGAGCGCAACGCCGAGGGCGAGGTGACCAGCGTCATCTCGGTGGCCCGCGACATCAGCGGCATCCGCAAGGCCGAACGGCGCCTGGCGGCCAGCAACCGCCAGCTGCGCGAGTTGTCCAGTCGCCGGGAAAGCGCCCGCGAGGAGGAGCGCAAGCTGATCGCCCGGGAGATCCACGACGAACTGGGCCAGCACCTCACCGCCCTGCGCATGGGCATTTCCCTGCTGCGCCTGAAGTACGGCGAGCAGGCCCCGGGGCTGGGTGAGGACGTGGAACGGCTCATGGCCCTGTGCGATCGCACCATCGGCGTGGTGCGCTTCATCGCCACCAGCTTGCGTCCAGCAGCATTGAACATGGGGCTCTACCCGGCCCTGGAGTGGCTGATCGACGAGTTCCGCAGCCACCATGCGCACATCACCTTCGAGCTCGTGGCCCATAGCGGAGCACCGGCACTGGACGACAGCCAGGCGACCACCGCCTTCCGCATCGTCCAGGAAGCACTCACCAACATCGCTCGTCATTCAGGTGCCAGCCGCGCGGTGGTCAGCCTGGAGCAGGTCGATGACCGCTACGTGCTGGACATCACCGACAACGGCCACGGCTTCGACCCGGCCAAGGTCGGCAGGCGCTCCCTGGGCCTGGCCGGCATGCGCGAGCGCGGCACCAGCCTGGGCGGCGAGGTGGTGATCTTCAGCCACCCGGGCCAGGGCACGACGGTGCAAGCCACCTTTCCCGTCAACGAGCCTACGGAGACTGCATGACCCGCATCCTCATCGCCGACGACCACGCCATCATGCGCGGCGGCCTCAAGCAACTCATCGAGTTCGACGCCCGCCTGCAGGTGGCGGCCGAGGCGGAGAACGGTGCCCAGGTGCTGGAGCAGCTGCGGCTGGGCGAATTCGACCTGCTGCTGCTGGACATGAGCATGCCCGGGCTCAGTGGCGAGGACCTGATCAGCCGCGTGCACGGCCGCTATCCACGCCTGCCGATCCTGGTGCTGAGCATGCACAACGAGGCGCAGATCGCCCAACGCGCCCTGCGCGCCGGCGCCAGCGGCTACCTGACCAAGGACCACAACCCGGAAACCCTGCTCGCCGCCATCCACCGGGTGGCCGACGGCGGCCGCTACCTCGACCCGCGTATCGCCGAGCAGCTCGCCTTCGCCAGCAGCAGCCCCACGGACGACGCGGCCGCTCAGCTCTCCGACCGCGAGTTCCAGATCCTCCGCCTGCTGGCCCAGGGCCTCAGCGTCAACCAGATCGCCGACCAGCTGGTGATCAGCAACAAGACCGTCAGCACCCACAAGACCCGGCTGATGGAGAAAATGGGCTTCACCTGCAACGCCGACATCATCAAGTACGCCATGACCCACGGCCTGACGGCCTGAGCGGCCGGCGCCGCATGGCGCCACTCCGCTGTGATGCGAAGCTGAGCAAGCCCCTCGGGAAATCCCTACATAAAAACAGGATGTCCCTATGCCATCACCGGGATAGGACGATAGGGCCGGACACCCCTCGCGCTCATGCTGGACACACCCCCGCAACGCATCGCCGCTGCGGGCCCCGTGTCCTCAAGGAGCGCGACCGTGACGAGCCCGACCCCCACTTCCAGCGTCCCCTGGCTGCCCATCGCCCTCTGCGGTGCCGGTTGCGCGCTGCTGTTCTGGACGGCCAGCCAGTTCCCCTCCCCGGCCTGGGCCCTGGCGGCCGTGGCGCCCACGCTGCTGCTGTGGGTCGTCCTCGCCCAGCACGGCGCCGTTCATGAACAGGCACTCAACCGGGCCCGCGACGAAGCCCTGGCCGAAGGTGCCCGACTCGAAGCCGAGCGCCATGTGCAGGGCCTGCCGGAGCTGTGCGTCAGCATCGCGCCGATCTGGTCGGCGCAGATCGAATCCGCCCGCCACCAGACCCAGACCGCCATCGAAGCCTTGTCCGAGCGCTTCGCCCGCCTCGCCGGCCGCATCAGCGACGCCGTCTCCAGCGGCATGCAGGCCGACAGCGATGCCCTGGTCACCCTGCTGGCCCAGAGCGAGGTGGAGCTGGAGGACATCGTCAGCCAGCTGCGCCTGGCGCTCTCCAGCAAGGAGAGCCTGCTGCAGGAGGTGGAGCGGCTGAACAGCTACACCGCCCAGCTGCGCACCATGGCCAAGGAAGTGGGCGATGTGGCCAAGCAGACCAACCTGCTGGCCCTGAACGCTGCCATCGAAGCCGCCCGCGCCGGTGAGGCCGGCCGCGGCTTCGCCGTGGTCGCCGACGAAGTGCGCAAGCTCTCCACCCTCTCCGAGGAAACCGGCAAGCGCATCGGCGACACCATCGAGACCGTCAGCGGCGCCATCGAGCGCACCCTCCAGGTCTCCAACGAACACGCCACCCGCGACGCCGGGACCCTGGAGAACGCCAGCCAGGTGATCCGCCAGGTGATCGCCCAGTTCCGCTCCGGCGCCACTCGCCTGGTGGAGCACGGCAACGCCCTGCGCAACGACAACGCCGTGGTCGGCGAGGAAATCTCCGAGGTGCTGGTGGCCCTGCAGTTCCAGGACAGGGTCAGCCAGATGCTCGGCCACATGCGCGACGACATCGGCCGCCTGGCCCAGCACCTGGTGGAGGACGATGCCCGCCACGTGGACGCCCGCTCCTGGCTCGACGAACTCTCCAGCACCTACACCACCCCCGAACAGCACGCCATCCACCACGGCCGCAAGGGCGGCTCGGGCAGCGCGGGTGCCAGCCATTCCGCTTCCGACATCACCTTCTTCTGAGGACAGATCATGGCCAAGACCATTCTCATCGTCGACGACTCCGCCTCCATCCGCCAGGTGGTGGGCATGACCTTGAAAACCGCCGGCTACGACGTGCTCGAAGGCGTCGACGGCAAGGACGCGCTGACCCAGCTCGACGGCCGCAAGGTCCACCTGATCATCAGCGACGTGAACATGCCGAACATGGACGGCATCACCTTCCTGAAGAACGTCAAGCAGCTGGCGGCCTACAAGTTCACCCCCGTGATCATGCTCACCACCGAGGCCGGCGACGCCAAGAAAGCCGAAGGCCAGGCCGCCGGGGCCAAGGCCTGGGTGGTCAAGCCCTTCCAGCCGGCCCAGATGCTGACGGCCGTTTCCAAGCTGATCCTGCCCTGATCGGGAGACTGCCATGAGCACCCTTGAGTCCCTCGATGGCAGCCGCCTCCTGGCCCTGGACAGCGCGCTGACCATCTACACCGCCGCCGACACCAAGCTGCTGCTGGCCAACGCCCTGCAAGGCGCGGTGGCCCTGCACCTGGACCTCAGCGCCATCGAGGAAGTGGATTGCGCCGGCCTGCAGCTGCTGCTGGCGGCCTGCCAGGAAGCCCGGCGCCAACACGTCCACCTCAGCCTCGAAGGGGCCAGCCTGGCCATGACCGAGATCCTGCAACTGAGTGGCCTGCGCGACCTGCTCCCCATCGGAGGGCTGCACTGATGAACCTCGACAGCGTGATCGGCACCTTCATCGCCGAAAGCCGGGAACTGCTGCAGCAGATGGAAGACGCCCTGCTGCAGATCGAGCAATCCCCGGAAGACCCCGAACTGATCAACGCCATCTTCCGCGCCGCCCACACCATCAAGGGCTCCTCCGGGCTGTTCGGCTTCGACTCCATCGTCGCCTTCACCCACGTGGCCGAGAGCGTGCTGGACCGCGTCCGCGCCGGCGAACTGCCGTTCAGCGCCGACCTCAGCGCCCTGATGCTGCTGGTGGGCGACCACCTGGCCGGCCTGGTCAACCACCTCGCCGAGGGCCGCGACCTGGCCGAGTTGCCGGAGGCCATGGGCATCCACGAAGCCGAACTGGTGCAACGCCTCAGCCAGTACCTGAACAGCACCCCGGCCGCCACCGCCGAAACGCCCTCCGAGTGCGCAACCGCCCCCCGCGATGGCGTTGCCAGCCAGCACTGGCACCTGTCCCTGCGCTTCGGTGCCGACAGCCTGCGCGATGGCATGGACCCGGTGTCCTTCCTGCGCTACCTCGTCACCTTCGGCGACCTGCTGCACATCGAACCGGTGCTCGACCACCTGCCCAACTTCGAGGCCCTCGATCCCGAAGCCTGCTACCTGGGCCTGGAAGTGGCCTTCACCACCGAAGCCGACCAGGCGGTGATCGAAGGCGCCTTCGACTTCGTCCGTGAAGAGGGCCGCATCCGCATCCTGCCGCCCGGCGCGCCCCTCGCCCGCTACGCCGAGCTGCTGGCCGAGCAGACCGATGAAGGCGACGCCCAACGCCAGCGCCTGCTGCGTTGCGGCACCCTGAGCGAAGCCGAACTGGCCAGCCTCGATGCCCCGCAGGCCAACGACGCCCAGGCTGGTTCCAGCCCCGAGGCACCGGCCGCCACCGAACCGGGCGAGACCGCCGCCATCGGCAAGGCACTCAAGGAAACCGCCCGCGCCAGCGGCGACGCCAACCTGATCCGCGTCGACGCCGGCAAGCTGGACCAGCTGATCAACCTGGTGGGCGAGCTGATCATCGCCGGCGCCAACACCCGCATGCTCGCCCAGGGCTGCGGCCTGGTGAACATGAACGAGTCCGCCGAAACCCTCTCGCGCCTGGTGGAGGAAGTCCGCGACTCCGCCCTGACCCTGCGCATGGTGCAGATCGGCGCCACCTTCAACCGCTTCCAGCGGGTGGTGCGCGACGTGTCCAGGGAGCTGGGCAAGGACATCGTCCTGCACATCAGCGGTGGCGACACCGAGCTGGACAAGACGGTGGTGGAGAAGATCGGCGATCCCCTCACCCACCTGGTGCGCAACGCCATGGACCACGGCATCGAGCCGGCCGAGCAGCGCCGCGCCAGCGGCAAGCCCCTGCAGGGCGTGGTGCGCCTGAACGCCTACCACGAAGCCGGCGGCATCGTCATCGAAGTGAGCGACGACGGCGGCGGCCTCAACCCCCAGAAGATCCTCGCCAAGGCCGTGCAGCGCGGCCTGATCACCGAAGGCCAGCAGCTCTCGGACAAGGAGACCTTCAACCTGATCTTCGAGCCCGGCTTCTCCACCGCCGACCAGATCAGCAACCTCTCCGGCCGCGGCGTCGGCATGGACGTGGTCAAGCGCAACATCACCGCCCTGCGCGGCACGGTGGAGCTGGACAGCCAGCTGGGCGCCGGCACCTGCGTACGCATCCGCCTGCCGCTGACCCTGGCCATCATCGAGGGCTTCCTCATCGGCGTCGGCAGCTCCAGCTACGTGGTGCCACTGGACATGGTGGAGGAATGCATCGAGCTGCCCAGCAGCGACCTGGACGACCTCGACCAGCTGGACCTGCGCGGCGACGTGCTGCCCTTCATCCGCCTGCGCAACCTCTTCGAGGAAGCCAGCCTGCGGCCCCGCCGGGAGAACGTGGTGGTGGTCAGCTACGCCGGGGTCCGCGCCGGCCTGGTGGTGGACCAGCTCCACGGCGAGTTCCAGACCGTCATCAAGCCGCTCGGCAAGGTATTCGGCCAGGTTCCGTCGCTCTCCGGCTTCACCATCCTCGGCAGCGGCGCGGTGGCGCTGATCCTCGACATCCCCGGCCTGCTCGCCCAGTTCGCGCAGCCTGGCCGCCCCGGCGCCAGCGGCGCCGCCCTCAGCCAACGGAGTAGCCTGCAATGAGTACCGCCAGCCTGCCCCTGCCGGAGTTCGTCGACGACGAACAACGCCAGTACCTGACCTTCCGGGTCGGCCGTGACCTGTTCGGCGTCGCCACCCGCTACGTGCGGGAGATCCTCGAATTCCACGCCATCACCCAGGTGCCGATGATGCCGCCGCTGGTGCGCGGGGTGATCAACCTGCGCGGTGCCGTGGTACCGATCATCGACCTCGCCGAGCGCTTCGGCCTCGGCAGCACCGAACTGGGCCCGCGCACCTGCATCGTCATCGTCGAGCTGCAGGACGCTGACGAGGCCCAGTTGATGGGCGCCCTGGTGGACGCCGTCACCGCCGTCGCCGAGATCGAGCCGCGCGCCCTGCGCCAGGCCCCTGCTTTCGGCAGCCGCGTACCCCCGGAATACATAGAAGACCTCGCCCGTGTGGACGAACGCTTCCTCACCCTGCTGCGCATGGAGCAGGTGCTGAACGTCGACCAGATCGCCGCGCTGGCCGGCCAGCGCAACACCCCCCGACTGTCCCTCGTCTGATTGCGCAGACGCGCACAGGAGTCCTGAAAATGACCATCAGCAAGAAAATGATCCTCCTGGTGATGTCCGCCCTGCTCGGCATCCTCCTGCTCTCGGGGGTCGCCTACCAGCAGATGAACCAGGTCTACAACGTTGCCAACTTCGCCAACGTCAACTCGGTGCCGGCCATTGTTGCCCTGAACAAGCTGCGAAATGCTCTGAATATCCAGATCCAGCACGTCTATGCCCACATCCTGACGACTGACGACAAGACCATGGCCGAGATCGACGCCACCATAAAGACCAACCAGCAGGATGTGATGGCAGCCATCGACGAGTACGAAAAAACCATCGTCGACTCCGAGGACCAACAGCTCTTCGACGCAGATCGCAAGATCATCTCGGAGCTCCTGCTGAAAGCGGACGCGGTGCTGGTGCTGTCCCGCTCCAACCAGAACGAACAAGCACGGGACGCCATGATCCAGCTTCAAGGCAGCGTCATCGAACCCTTGCGTAATGTGCTCAACAAACACCGTGACTACAACATTCGCATGGCCAGCGAAGCCGGCCAGCGTGCCGAGGCGACACGCCAGCAGGCCACCCTGATTTCCATCGTGCTCTCGACCATCACCCTGGTGGTAGTCGGCCTGCTCGGCGGTCTGATCACCCGCAACCTGCTCCGCCAACTGGGTGGCGAGCCGGCCTACGCAGCCGATGTGGTCAGCCGCATCGCCGCCGGCGACCTGACCGTCAACGTCGAGACCAAGGGCGGTGATACCAGCAGCATGCTCGCCGCCATCAAGGGTATGGCCGAGAAACTCGGCCAGATCATCGGCGAGGTGCGCAGCAATGCCGACGCGCTGACCAGCGCCTCGGAGCAGATCTCCGCCACCGCCCAGAGCATGAGCCAGGGTGCCTCGGAACAAGCGGCTTCGGTGGAAGAAACCAGCGCCTCGATGGAACAGATGTCCGCCTCCATCGCCCAGAACACCGAGAACGCCAAGGTCACCGACGGCATGGCCGGCAAGGCCTCACGTGAGGCCGACGAAGGCGGCCAGGCCGTGCGCGACACCGTGTCGGCCATGAAGACCATCGCCGAGAAGATCAGCATCGTCGACGACATCGCCTACCAGACCAACCTGCTGGCCCTCAACGCCGCCATCGAAGCTGCCCGGGCCGGCGAACACGGCAAGGGCTTCGCGGTGGTGGCCGCCGAGGTGCGCAAGCTGGCCGAACGCAGCCAGGTGGCCGCCCAGGAGATCAGCGAAGTGGCCAGGAGCAGCGTCTCCCTGGCCGAGCGCGCCGGCACCCTGCTGGACCAGATGGTGCCCTCCATCGCCAAGACCTCCGACCTGGTGCAGGAGATCGCCGCCGCCTCGGAAGAGCAGACCACCGGCGTCAGCCAGATCAACACCGCGATGAGCCAGCTCAGCGAGATCACCCAGCAGTCCGCCTCCTCCGCCGAGGAGCTGGCCGCCACCGCCGAGGAGATGAGCGGCCAGGCCGAGCAACTGCAGCAGCTGATGGACTTCTTCAAGGTCGCCAGCGCCGGCAAGGCCGGCCGTGATGCCAGTGCCAAAAGCAAGGTCGGTGCGGTCCGCAAGCCCTCCCTCAGGGTGGTGGAGGACCGTGACGACGTCTTCGACGATGCGGTACCCGCCGGCTTCGTCCGCTTCCAGCACTGAGCCGACCTTCAGATACCGTGACCGGGGCACCGCCGGTGCCCCCAGGAGCGAAGCATGTCCAGCGTCTTCAGCCGCCCCGGCGACGCCACCCAGCCGGATGCGCCCCAGCAGTACCTGACCTTCACCCTGGCCGACGAAGTGTTCGCCGTCGGCACCCGCAGCGTGCGCGAGATCATCGAGTACGCCCGCCTGACCCCGGTGCCGATGATGCCGCCCTGCGTGCTCGGGGTGATCAACCTGCGCGGTGGCGTGGTGCCGATCATGGACCTGCGCCAGCGCCTCGGCGCCGGGCACACCGCCATCAGCCGGCGTAGTTGCGTCGTCATCCTGGAGGTGGAGCGCGACGACCTGCGCCAGGTGATGGGCGTCCTGGTGGAGGCCGTCAACGCCGTGATCGAGATCGCCGCCCAGGACATCGAGCCGCCCCCCCGCTTCGGCGCCCGCATCCGCACCGACTTCATCCACGGCATGGCCAAGCTCGACGACCGCTTGGTGGTGCTGCTGGACATCGGCCAGGTGCTGTCCCTGGACGATCTGCAGCGCCTGGCCGAGGTCGGCGCAGCCGACCTGCAACAGTCGGCCTGAACAGGAGCCCGCCATGACCGATCTGAGCCTCTCCAACCGCGAGCTCCAGCAGTTCCGCGGGATGATCCACGAGATCGCCGGCATCGCCATGTCGGACGCCAAGCGCCAGCTCATCGCCGGACGGCTCGGCAAGCGCCTGCGCCATTTCGGCCTGGGCAGCTACGGCGACTACTACCAGTTGCTGATGAAGGACAAGAGCGAGCTGCAGATCGCCGTCGACCTGCTCACCACCAACGAGACCTACTTCTTCCGCGAGCCCAAGCACTTCGAATTCCTGCGCGAGAAGCTCGGCACCGAACTGCGCAGCGGCAGCGGCCCGCTGCGCATCTGGAGTGCCGCCTGCTCCAGCGGCGAGGAGCCCTACACCCTGGCCCTGCTGCTGGCCGACGCGGTCGCCGCCCGCCCCTGGGAAATCCTCGCCTCGGACATCAGCACGCGCATCCTCGACAAGGCCCGCGCCGGGCTTTACCCGCTGGAAGACGCCGAAGGCATCCCGGGTAACCTGCGCCAGCGCTTCTGCCTCAGGGGCACCGGGCGCAACGAGGGGCTGTTCACGCTGGACCCGGCCCTCAAGCACCGTGTGCAGTTCCGCCAGATCAACCTCAACAACACGCTGCCGGACGTGGGCGTGTTCGATGTGATCTTCCTGCGCAACGTGATGATCTACTTCGACGCCGACACCAAGCGCCAGGTGGTGCAGCGCCTCTGCGCGCACCTGCGCCCGGGTGGCTACTTCCTGGTCAGCCATTCGGAGAGCCTCAACGGCATCAGTGACGAGCTGCAATCGGTGCGCCCGTCGATCTACCGGAGGCCCCATGCGTAAGCCCCTGGGCGTCGTCGAGGTGTTCCTGCAGCCGGGCGAGTTGTATTTCGGCGACCGCTACACCCGCCTGCGCACATTGCTGGGCTCCTGCGTCTCCATCGTGCTCTGGCACCGCGAGGCGCTGCTGGGGGGCATGTGCCACTACCTGCTGCCCAGCTGCTGCCACCCGGGGCGCGCACCGGACGGGCGCTACGCCGATTCGGCCCTGCATCAGCTGCTGCAGGAGATCCGCGACAGCGGCACCCGTGCCGCGGACTACCGTATCAGCCTGTTCGGCGGCGGCAACATGCTGGGCAGCCGCGAGCGTCGGCATATCGGCCAGAAGAACATCGAAGCCGGCCTGGCCCTGCTGGCCGCCCATCGGCTCACCTGCCACGCCCGCCACGTCGGCGGCGAGGGCTACCGCAACCTGGTCTTCGACGTGTGGAGCGGCAACGTCGCGCTCCGCCACCCCAACCCGCAACAACTTGCCAGTCGGCGCTACGAGGCCTGCTCGCCATGAACAAGATCAAGGTGATGATCGTCGACGACTCCGCCGTCGTGCGGCAGGTGCTGACCGGCAGCCTGTCCGGCCACAGTGGCATCGAGGTGATCGGCACAGCCGCCGACCCCCTGTTCGCCCTGGAGCGAATGAACCGCAGCTGGCCGGACGTGATCGTGCTGGACGTCGAGATGCCGCGCATGGACGGCATTTCCTTCCTCAAAAAACTGATGGTCGAGCGACCCACACCGGTGGTGATCTGCTCGACCCTGACCGAGAAAGGCGCCGCCACCACCATGGAGGCCCTGGCTGCAGGGGCCGTGGCCATCGTCACCAAGCCCCAGGGCAACCTGCGCCAGTTCCTCGTCGAAGCCACCGAAGAGCTGGTGAGCGCCATCAAGGCCGCATCGCAGGCCCGCCTCAAGCGCATGCCAGGCAACGCTTCGGCCCCTGCGCCCGCCCTGGCGCCCAAGCTCACCGCCGACGCCATCCTGCCGGCTGGCGGCCCGGCCGCCATGACCCGCACCACCGAACGCATCGTCGCCCTGGGCACCTCCACCGGCGGCACCCAGGCCCTGGAGCAGGTGCTCACCACCCTGCCCCGGGTCTGCCCGGGCATCGTCATCGTCCAGCACATGCCGGAGAAGTTCACCGCGGCCTTCGCCGCACGACTCAATGGTTTGTGCCAGATCGAGGTGCGCGAAGCCCGACACGGCGACCGCGTGATACCCGGCCGTGCACTGATCGCGCCCGGCGGTCGCCACATGCTGCTCAAGCGCAACGGCGCCCAATACATGGTGGACATCGTGGATGGCCCGCCGGTGTCCCGGCACAAGCCCTCGGTGGACGTCCTGTTCCGCTCCACGGCGCGCGCCGCAGGGGCCAATGCCACCGGCATCATCATGACCGGCATGGGCGACGACGGTGCACGCGGGCTGCGGGAAATGTACGAGGCCGGGGCCTACACCCTCGGGCAGGACGAAGCCACCTGCGTCGTCTACGGCATGCCCAGGGAGGCGCGCAAGCTGGATGCGGTGCACCGGGAAATCCCCCTGGAGCAGATCCCGGCCTACATCCTGAGGGGCGACCGCCCCTGAGTTCGCGGCCCATCGACACGTCGTCGGCGACTTCCCCACTCCGTCGCCGGTGCCGGTGGGCCCTTTTGAATCGATCGGTGTGCCCCCGCATACCCGGCGTCCCGTCTGGAGCAAAGCAAGATGATTCTGTTCAGTGCAGCCATCAAGCAAGAACTGGCCCGATGCCAGGAGGAGCTGGCAGAAGCCCAGGCCCTTCGCGAAGCACTGGAGCGATCGCAGGCCATCATCGAGTTCCTGCCCGACGGCACCATCGTCAAGGCCAACGACAACTTCCTGCGCACCATGGGCTACCGCCTGGACGAGATCGTCGGCCGGCACCACCGCCTGTTCTGCGAGCCGGAACTGGCTACCAGCGCCGAATACCGGCGCTTCTGGGAGCGGCTGGCCCAGGGCGAATTCATCCGCGAACGCTTCCTGCGGCTGGACAAGCAAGGACGCGACGTGTGGCTGGAGGCCACCTACAACCCGGTGCGCGACGCTTCCGGGCGGGTCACCAAGGTGATCAAGCTGGCCACCGACATCAGCGCCAACCTCCTGCATGAACAGGAGGAAGACGCCGTCATCAATGCCATCAAACGCTCCATGGCGGTCATCGAGTTCACCCCTGCCGGCGAGGTCGCAGCCACCAACGAGAACTTCCTCTCGGTGATGGGCTACCGCGAGCAGGACGTCATCGGCCAGCACCACCGGATCTTCTGTTCACGGGAGGAGACCAGCAGCCCCGGCTACCAGCAGTTCTGGCAGCGCCTGAACCGGGGCGAGTACGTCAGCGGTCGCTTCGAGCGGCGCAATCGCCACGGCGGCGTGATCTGGCTGGAAGCCAGCTACAACCCGGTCTTCGACACCCGCGGCAAGCTGTACAAGATCGTCAAGTTCGCCTCCGATATCACCGCCGAAGTGCTGGAGCAGCAGGCCGAGTCGGAAGCCGCCCAGGTGGCGTACCAGACCGCGCGACAGACCGACGCCGAGGCACAGGGCGGTGCGGAGGTGGTCAACCGTACCGTGGCGCTGGTCCAGGGCATCGCCGGCGAGCTGAACCACGCGGCCGAGCGCATCGGCGCGGTGAGCCAGCAGTCCGACCTGATCAACAGCATCGTCCAGTCCATCCGCGGCATCGCCGACCAGACCAACCTGCTGGCCCTCAACGCGGCCATCGAAGCGGCGCGCGCCGGCGAGCAGGGCCGGGGTTTTGCCGTGGTGGCGGACGAGGTTCGCAACCTCGCCGCCCGTACCGCACGGGCCACCGAGGAGATCGTCGAGGTGGTCAAGCGCAACCATGAACTGGCCCAGGAAGCCGTCAGCAGCATGCGCGAAAGCTGCGAGAAGGTAGACCAGGGCGTACAGCTGGCCCACGAGGCGGGCCGGGCCATCCAGAACATCCAGGACGGTGCCCAGCGGGTGGTCGATACCATCCAGCGCTTCACCCGCGCGCTTCAGGGCAACTGAGCCGGCCCGGACACCCTGCCGGGACGGTCACCCACGCCCACGCGGGGGTCCACTCGACGCTGTCGCAGGTACGGCGCGCAGTACCCACAGCGGGTACGAGGAAACGGCGGGAAGGGGTATCGCTGAAAGGCAATCACCCGCCCGGGCGGGCGGGTGATGCAGGCGGCGGGCCCGGTGGGGCCCGCCGAGGGGTCAGGCCTTGGAGGCGCAGCTGGCCGGGGCCCAGTCACCCATGTCGGGGCTGTTGCACACGTCGCTGACCATGGTCTGGCCGCGGCTGGCGACCTTCTGGCTTTCGGCGCGCTTGGCCTCGGCCTGTTGCAGGGTGCGCTCGGTACTCACCGCCTCTTTCGGCACTGCCTTGGCAGTGGTGGTCTTCTTCGGCGGGGTGGTGGTCTTGGTGGTGGTCTTGGTCGACGTCTTGGTGGTGGCCGGGGTGACCGGAGTCTCGGCGGCGACGACCTGGCTCACGTCCTTGCGCTCGACACCGACGGTCTGCAGGTCTTTTTCATAGGCCTGGGTGTAGGTGTTGATGTTCTCGCCGGCACGGCCGTCGACGGCGGCCATCAGTGCATTGGTCTCGTTCAGGCCGCTGACGATCTCGGCCAGGCGCAGGCGGCCTTCGGTCTCGCTGACGGTCTTGGCCTTGCGCGAGGCCTGCAGGCTGGCGAATTCGCGCTGGTAGCAGTTCTGCGCGGCGCTGGCGTACTTGATGCTGCGGTCGATCTCGCCGCTGCTGCGATCGATGTCGCTGGCGTAGGAGGCGATGCGCGCGTTGTCGTCGGCGATCTGCTTCTGGCGGGCGGTGTAGTAACCGGCTGCGCCACCCACCAGTGCGCCACCGGCGGCACCGATCAGGGCGTTGCGGCCGGCGTGGTCGTCACTGGACAGGCCGCCGGCGATGGCGCCGAGCACGCCACCGGCGATGGCACCGGTGGCGACCGACTGGGTCATCGCCTGGTCGGAGGCGCGCAGCTGGCTGACCGGCTGGTAGCACTGCGGGTAGTACTCGGCCTTGGTGCTGGCCGCGACCTTGGAGCTGGGGGAGCCCATGCCGGCGCAGCCGGTGAGCAGCACGCTGGTGCAGGTGACGGCGGTGAACAGTGCGGTGCGTACTGCGGAAAATGCGGGAATGTTGCGTGGGGTTGCCATGGTCATTGCTCTCGTTCTTGAGGTTGTCTAACAGGCCGTTGGGAGATCACCTGCGTTGCCATCGCGGCCTCGCCCGTGTTTCTCAACGGTCTGCAAATCCATTAGGGCTTCACGGAAGCCACCGAAGCGCCGTCCTTGTCGCCCGGCCTCAGGGGCCGAGCAGTTCTTTCAGAATCACCTCCGGATCCGCCCTGCGCTGCTGACGATACTCGCCCACATGCTTGACGAAAAGCGTGGCGCGCGTCACGAGACTCTTGCCCAGCACCGGGTTGCGGTTGAGTTCTTCCTTGGTCCGCTGGAACTGCGCCTGGATCACCGCGTCGGTGTAGCGGGTCCCGGTCGCCAGGTTGTCAATATAGATCGCCACGGCGCCGTCGAGTGCCGTCTTGCCGTTGGCCATCGCGCTCTCGTAGAGCTTGGCCGAGGCATCGTCCTTGGCCGCCTTGGCCTGGTCGCGGCTCTTCTTCAGGTTGGTCAGGCGGATGTTGTAGTTGTTGATCGTCTCGGCCACCAGCGCGGCGGACTGGATCAGGTTGCCGGCCGCCTCCTCGCGCTGCTTGGCAATCAGCGAGATGTTGCGCTTGAGCTCCTCGTTGACCAGCGCCAGGCGCCCCTGCAGCTCGGGGTCGGCGCTGCTGGCGATGATGCTGTCGAGCAGCTGGGTCGGGTCCTGGTCGTCGGCGATCTCGTCGGTGAGCGAGGAGGCACGCCCCTCGGCCTTCCATTGCTCGAACAGGTCCTTGTAGCGCGAGCGCGGGGCCGACAGCGCGCCGAGGGCGACACGGAAGCCCGTGGTCTCGTTCTGCTGCTCGGTGCCGTCGGCGGCGAACAGCGGGTACTCGCGGCGCATGCCGGTGAACAGGGTCATCTCCCCTTCCAGGTAGTTGCCGCCCTTGACCACGAAGCCGCCGTAGGTGCCCTGGCGACGCCCGGCGTGCACCAGCTGGAAGGACTCCTGGACCATCTCGGCGGCGTTGCCGATGACATCGAACAGGCCGATGGGGTTGGGCTTCTTCAGGCCGATGGGCAGCAGGCGCGCCGCCTGGCCGGTGCCGCCGGCGACCTGGTTGTACACCGCCCAGTCACCCAGCGGGCCGTCGCCCTCGACGCCTTCCTGCTTGCGCGGGAACAGCCGCGCCTCCAGCTCCTGGCGGCTCACCGCGTGGGCGCCGCGCGCGGCGAATTCCCATTCCACCTCGGTGGGCAGGCGCACGAAGCCGATGCCGCCGTCCTCGGCCTTGCCGCCCCGGCCGCTGATGGGCAGCAGGTCGCGGTGGTTCTTCAGCAGCCAGGCGCTGTACACGGCGCCGAAGCGCTCGGCCTCGAAGCGCGACAGCTTGACCTTGGGCAGGCGCGAGGCCATGCCGGCCGGCGCCGGTTCGCAGGCCGGCGGCTCGCCCTGGCCGGCCAGGGACGCCGCCTGGGCCATCACCAGGTCGTACTGGCGCTGGGTCACTTCGTACTTGCCGACGAAGTACAGCATCGGCTTGAGCGGCGTGCCCTTCTCCGGCTTCGGCAGGCTGCCGGAAAGCTTGGACTGCCAGTCCTTGGACAGGTCCGAGAGGGTGAACTGGCCGTTGATGAAATCGCGGCGGTAGCCGGAGATGAACGACTGCTGGTAGCCGGTCTCGCCCTCGCTGAAGGGGTAGCCGAGGCTCACTTCGCGATCGTCCAGGGTGCCCTTGGCCAGCACGTAGACGTAGCGGAACACCATCTCGCCCTCGCAGGGCAGCGGCAGGCTGACGTCGTCCGGCAGCGGCTTGGGGTTGTACAGCGGGTTCGGCTCGGCGTGCGCCGTGGCCACCGCCAGGGACAGTGAGAATGCGACTGTCAGCAACTTAAACATCACGTAGTCCTTCCGAAGCTTCGATTCGGGCCGCGCGCCAGCCACCGGTCGCCGCGGCCAGCGCACTGCAGGCCAGGGTCGCCAGCAACGCCAGCAGGTAATGGGAGAACAGCAGCCGGCAGGCATATTCGCCCGCCGCCGACTGGAACAACTGGTTGAGCCCGGCCTCGGCGACGAGGTACAGCACTCCCGCCAGGGCCAGGCTGAAGGTGCCGGTGTAGAGCGCCTGCAGCACCACGAAGAAGACCAGCGCGGCGGTGGAGAAGCCCAGCAGGCGCAGCACCGAGAGTTCGCGGCGCTTGCGCTCCACCGCCGCCAGGGTGCTGGCGGCCATCGCGGCGAAGGCGCCGGCCAGGGCCAGCCCGGCGATGATCCAGAACACCAGGGTCAGGTTGCGGCTGAGCGAGCGCACCTGGGCGATGGCCTCGGCCTGGGTGGCGACCTCCTGGTCGCGGCCGGCGAAATGCAGGCGCAGCGCCTCCACCGCGTCCAGGTCGCGCGCATAGAGGCGGAAGC